>JAKSRR010000001.1 GCA_024403455.1 Lachnospiraceae bacterium
AGATGTCAGAGTTAATTACTCTCTAACAACTACACTTTTATGGTACTAAAAAGAGTTCGCTATATGCGAACTCTTTTTTATTCCAAACGGTAAAGTCTGTCAGATTACCACTCCCAATCGTCCCAGTCATCCCAGAACCAGTTATCTTCATCACCTTCGTAGTACCAGGAATCCTCATCATCGCAGGACCAGTCATCTTCGTCATACCACTCATTATAGCTATCATCATAATCCCAGTCATCCCACTCAAACAGAGAATCCCAGAAACTATCCCAGTCATCATCGTCGTCATAGTAGTAGCAATCGTCATCATCGCTACCCCAAGAATCCCAGTCAATGTCCCAGTCATCCCAGTCGTAGTCATCTTCATACTCATCCCAACTGAAATCCCAGTCATCGTAATCATAATAATTCGAACTACCGGAGGCCTCTACAAACTTCTGTAGCCACGCAATGTAAGCACTATCCATACCAATATGGGTGAACACCGCCTCCATGTCATAATAGAAATCTCTATCGCCATAGGGTAAGGTTACAGCCATACCAGTCAGCGTATCGTCATCACCACAGCTAGCACAGTAAATGATTGTAGAAGCAATTGCCGATGCTAAAGCCTGTGACTCAGGTGTATCAATCTGATTTGCCAAAGCCATAATGTCTACAATATAGTACTCTGACATATATGGTTCGTCATCATAACGTCCTCCCATTCTAAGGCTGGGCATAACACGTCCTCTGGAAGAGCGCTCCTGGCTATAGTTATTTTCTAACAAATCTTCTTCATTAGCATAAGCAAAGTCCATCCATGCTAGACAAAGAAGCTTCATTTTACCTTCATCAATCACACAGAGAATGGAATCATCGCCTTCTTCGGCATCATCTTCGTTGGCCTGCACCATATCATCACAGATAATTTTTCCTAAATCCGGGGTAGGAATGGATGGATTATCATAAAGTGCTTTCATCCAGCGTGTATAATTCCAGCCAAGTCCTGACTCAAAGTCTTCGGAAAGAACTGCATAATCGCAGTAGTCATAGAATGCAATACAAGTTTCCAAGCAGGACATAATACAGCAATCCATGCCAATGAAGTCAAAATACACACCTGCTGATGCCAGGGCATCCTTCATTTCATCTACCGCCATAACGCCATCTTCATTATATTCATCGTAACCAAATCCGTAGACAGGGCCACCGCCATGGTCCCACATCAGAAGAATATATCGGTCCGCCGGATAATTGGCTGCACTGTACTTAATGAAGTTTGCCAGTGTATCACCATCTGTTGCATCGCACTGACCTAAGTCATCTTTTAAAAGTGTCAGTCCACTGCCATTTAATTTATAGATCTGCGAACGCTTGGAAGAAATACCATAGTTCTGCCATTTTTTAGTTCCTACGGTTTCTACAATAACATTAACCTGGTCAGAGGAACCTGCTTTCACCATCTCTGCCATGTCTGTCGTTGCCTCTCCATACTCTGATTCCAGATTGGATCCATTAATATAAATCATTACGGTAACGGTATCCGTTCCATCTCCCTTTAACTGTACCTGCGGCTCTCGAATAGCATTATCCGCAAGACTTATTTCTGAATCTCCACCGACATCAGTACTACCACCTTGAGAAGGCTGCGGCGTAACATTATCGTCTGGTTCATTTATACCATTACCTGTTTCATCCCCCGTAGGATTCGTCTGCGCGGTCTGTATGGTAATCTGCGATGCCTTCTCTTTCCTGCCATCATTAATAAGATAAACCACCATACCAATAATGCCACCTAATAGAACAACACCGACAGCAATCACTGCAATGAGCCATCCCGGCACTTTCCCCTTTCCGCCCTGTGGATTGGTGTCAGTTACAGGCAACATTCCTGGAACACTCTGCGATGCCGCATTATATGTGGGCTGCGGATTCGGCTGGTAAGTAGGAAGCGGATTCACATTCAGACCTTGCGGCTGACTAGCCTGCGGCGCATAAGAATCTAGCTGTGTCTGCTGTGATGGCGCATAGGGAGACTGCACTGCATTTCCGGCCTCCATTCCCTTCTGTGAAGGTGGCATAAATCTGGCATCCGATGCCTGCACCGGCTGCACTCTCGGCATCACCTGTCCTGGAAGCACCTGACCTGGCTGCTCTGTTTTCATCTGGCCTGGCTGCTGTGGAGTAACCACAGGAACGCTTCCTGGAACCATACCAAGACGAACCATGGCATTTTTTGAATCCAAAGGTGCCGTCAGATTTGCAGGCATTACTGCTGCATGAGATGCACTTAAGGATGCACCACAATGATTACAAATCTGCAAATGTTCATCTACCGGTTTTCCACAACTCGAACAAAACATACTTTCTCTCCCCGAAATATCACGAGCCCAAATGTCTTATCTAAATAACTTTTTCTTCTTTCCCCCGGCTGCCAGCGCCAGACGCTTTGCCATCTCCGGATGCACTGGCCATAATCTATAAATCATAGAAAGCTTTCCTCCGGTAAAACTTGATGGAACAGCAACCGTAAAATTAGGATCCCCATGGTCAAAAAAATATTCTTTGTTTCCAGCAGGAATACCATTCATAACAAGTGCCTTTTCATCTATCAGCAGTGCCTTCCCCTGGGAATCTGTCAGTTTCATCTGTTCCAAACATATACCACATGACTCCATCGCCGGATCAAGTCTAAGGTTTACAACTCCTTCATGAATCGGCACTTCCACATGACAGGTATCTTTCTCCTCTTCTCTTCCACGAACAGGTTCCACAAAAAAGCTCTGTGATTCTGCAAATCCGCTGCCAGTATCTTCATACACTTGTAGCATATTCTTTTTCGAATCCCCAAGAAGTGACTGCATGGTAATCACTTCGTTTCCGATCAGCAATCTGTAATCTGCCAGAGAAGGATGATCTCCCGCAACTTTCTTTTGGAATGCAATCTCATCCTGCATTGCTTCATGCATTGGCACTGGTGCTACATCCATCATGTTTAAGAGTTCTTCAAAGGACAACTGTCCATTTCGTTTCCCATCCTGTAGATATACAAAAGCAGTACGCTTTAATATCTCATCAGGGTTCACCGAAATCTCCTCTGTCCATTCATAATCAATCAAATGAAAGACACCTTTATCATCCACAAGAATATTCGCGAAAATCAAATCAAAATCGGTTGCCTTTTCTTCAGCGCGGTATCTAGCAATCCCTACGAACTTATTTAATAGTTGCGCAAAACGCTCCTTATCCCCCTTGGATAATGCTTCATCCAGTTCCTCTTCTAAAGTTCGTCCCGCAATAACAGGGAAGTATACACCATCAGCCTCCTCTGTCACTGGACATACTACTAACTCACTTCCGAAGAATCGTTTCTTTAAAATCTTATGAGCAGTCAGAATCTTGGAGAGCTGCGCCCTTCCTTCTTCCGTGGCCGCTACTTTTCTATATCTGGCAGGGGTTCCCGTGGCGCGATTCTCTTTCACGAGTTCCGTCTTAATGGATGCCGATGCTTTTCTGTCATTAGAATATTTTACATAAATCGTTTCCTCTGCTGCTCCAATGAGTAAAACATAGGAATTTGAAAAAAGAGGAAAAACACCTTCTTCAATCACACCATCAAATGCATTCTTCTCATCAAATAAAAGGAGACGCTCCCTATCAAAATTACGAATATTGGAAGATAGTTCTCCTCGCATAGGTAATCTGTCATCGGAATACAAAGTATGCATGAACTTGTAATCCGGATATGGATAATAAAAGGAGTAATTATTAATCTCTGCTTCCTTACAAAGTTTTTCCAGTCCATTTCTAGAGAAGGTCTTCGCCGGCCCTCCTGTAGGATAGTTTTCTATACCAGCAAAGTAGCTACCAAGGTGATCTTCGCGACAGCCAGCAAAATATTTCATACCCAGGCGATTTTCTATAGCAATCACAATTTTTCCGCCAGGAGCCAGATGTTTCCGGATAATTTTTATAAATTCCACGTAAGGATTATCACTCTGAATATAAAGTCCAGCATACTCCAGTACACCAATTAGACAAATATAGTCAAAGCGGGGCAGATCTGGTTCAATGTCCTGAAAGTTCCCCACTTTAATGTAAATATTGTCTCTATCTTTATTCCTGTTTGCGTTGATCTCGCTTCGTTTCTTGGAAAGTTCTACACAAGTTACTTTCCCAGCTTTTTCAGAAAGGGTAGTTGTTATCGCCCCGCATCCGCTACCAACCTCTAGTACAGAGTGCTCTTTGCGAATATCAAGCCACTCCACAATATTTCCTCGAAGCGGAGAAAGATGATACAAAAACTCCCATGACTTTTCTTTGGTAACAGCCTCATGGAAACGCTCTCTAGGAAGTTCTTTAACCACATTTAAAAGAGCATCTTCCGACGCTCCATCACAATAAAAATCCTCTCCTGGATAAGCTGCGTAGTCCAGTGTTACCTTTCCAATTTTCTGTATCGTTTCGCCTTGCTTCATTGCACTCTACCTAATACCTGCTGGTAATTTACGATTCCTTTGTGTCCTGAACTGCAATCTCCGAGTTCATATCAAAATATCCCACTGTATTCTTTTCAGAAATAACCATTAAATCAATGGCATCATATCTTCGATGGTATACCGTGAAATTATTATTTTCATATCCCGTACATCCAAAGGAAAGTAAGTAGTCGCCACCCTGTAATGTCATTTCCTGGGTAAATGTAATTTCCTTGTCCTCGCCAGCCTTCACATTTTCTAGGAATGTCTTTTCAAACATGGTATTGGTACCGGTGATTTCAGTTCCCTTGGAATTTTTTATAGTATATGCAAAAATCGGTGAAGAGCAGTCTTCCTTAAAGCGCACCTTCATACCGATTGTGAATCGGCTGCCTTTGATAATAGCATTGCTCTCTAAGCCATTCTCATCCTTGATATAGCAATCATAAATCTCTGCCTTACCAGAGCCATAGTCCAGTTCTTCCGGATTGACACCAACGGGGGCTTGGTTTCCGTCTTTCTTTCCCTTCTTTTTTTCTGCATTATATTGTCCTACCAGCACCTGCTTATAGATATCAATCATCTGCTTAGGAGCGCCTTCACCAAGCTTCTTTCCCTTATCTAAAAGAATAACTCTGTCACAATACTTTGCAATTGAGGATAAATCATGGGATACAAATAGAATGGTTTTTCCAGCAGCCTTAAACTCATCGAACTTACGATAGCATTTTGCCTGGAAGAAAACATCACCAACAGAAAGAGCCTCATCGACAATTAAAATCTCAGGATCAATATTGATTGCAACGGCAAATGCAAGACGCACAAACATACCGGAAGAATAGGTCTTTACCGGCTGGTTTACAAAATCCCCAATATCTGCAAACTCTAAGATAGAATCTAACTTTGCATCAATCTCTTCCTTGGAAAAACCAATCATGGTTCCATTCAAATATACGTTTTCAATACCGGTATATTCCATATTGAATCCGGCTCCCAATTCTAAGAGCGCGGAAATACGGCCATCTACAATAACTTCCCCTTCTGAAGGAGAAAGTACTCCGGTAATAATCTTTAGGATTGTGGACTTACCAGAACCATTGGTTCCAATGATACCTACCGTTTCTCCCTTATATATGTTCATGTCAATAGATGACAACGCATAGTGATCCTTATGTAGAGTCTTTCGTGTTAAATGAAGTGCCTCTTTTACGCGGTCTCTGTTTCGACTGTAGAGCTTGTAGATTTTGGTTAGATTCTTAACCGCAATCGCTGCTTCCTTCTGCTCCAGTTCTGTATTATCTGTATTTTTATTTTCTGTCTCTGCCATATTCGTACTTTCTCTGCATTATAGTGTATCTGCAAAATGCGGTTTCAAACGTTTAAATACCAAGGTTCCAACGCCAAACAGGAGGGCTACAACAATCCAGAAATACATCGTAGAATAGAAGTTCTGCCAGAACCACATTTTTCCATACAAGGCATTTCTATAACCATCCACTATGTAGAACACAGGGTTCATCTTAATAAGGATTCGAATCCACTGGGGTGCTTTAGCAATCAACTGAATATCCCAAAGAATCGGGGTTGCCCACATACCAACCTGTAATACAATACCGATAATCTGGGATAGGTCCCTGAAGAAAATCACGATTGCGCAGGTAGCGTAACTAATGGCTAGTACAAATAGGAACATACAGAAGGAGAAGTAAAGAATCTGTATCATGTAAATACTAGGCGCATTACCATACGCAAAATATAAAATCAGCATAACGCCCATAAAGAAAAGATGCGTAAAGGTAGCTGACACAATTTTAATAATGGGAAGAATACTGATTTTGAAAACAACCTTTTTAACAAGGTAGCTGTATTCCAATAATGCAGAAGTGCCCGCCCCCAATGCTTCTGAAAAGTAAAACCATGGAACCAACCCTGCCGTAAGCCACAGGACGTAGGGTACATCGGTTCCATTTAGGGATGCACGGCTTTTAAACACCACCTGGAACACAAAGTAATACAAAACAACAGTGACAATGGGCTGCACGGTTGCCCATACAACGCCCAAATAAGAGCCTGCATATCGCGTCTTAAAATCACTTTTTGCAAGTTTCCAGATAAGTTTGCGATTGTGCCAAAGTTCTACCGGCAGAGTTGTAATCTTGTCATAGAGAACCACGTAACACACCATTGCAACGATAATTACGACACCGGCAACAATCTTTTTAATTAATTCTGCTTTTGGAACAGCCAATGGATTATCGTGTAGAAACAGGATTAATAACCCTATCACACCAATTGCTAGTCCAAGAAATATACCAAGTTTTTTGGGAAAACCACGCTTCATAATAACTCTCTCATCAACAGACGCACCCAGCATATATTGCTGACCGTTCTGGCGATTACTTTTGTTTTTTGACCAAAGATTATTTCTGCTTCTTACTTTCTACGTATGCAGAAATGCCACCCCACAACTGATCCTTATCAGAAAGGGTAAGTTCCATTCCTTCCGGAATGGGCCACTCTACACCGATTTCAGGATCATTCCATAGGAGACCACCCTCGTCGTTCGGATGATAAAAATCGGTGCATTTATAGCAAAACTCTGCATAATCAGAAAGGACAACAAAACCATGGGCAAAGTTCTTCGGAATAAAGAACTGCTTTTTATTCTCAGCGCTCAGCAAAACGCCAAACCATTTTCCAAAGGTCTTAGAGCCTTCACGTAAGTCTACGGCAACATCAAATACTTCGCCATTTACAACACGTACTAGCTTATCCTGCGGGAACTCCTTCTGAAAGTGAAGACCACGGAGCACGCCTTTCTTGGAAGCAGACTGATTGTCCTGCACAAACTTCTCCGTGATACCAGCCTCAGCAAAATCATTATAGTTATAGGTTTCCATGAAGTAACCACGATTATCCCCAAATACCTGCGGTGTAATGATTTTTAATCCTTCAATTTCACAAGTTTCAACTGTAATTTTTCCCATTGCTCTACCCTTTCTGGTCTTATTTAGTCATTAAATCAAGATGTACCCACTGTGCAATACCATCCACCTGTCCATGGTCTGTATACTGCCAAAACTGAATCGTTTGACTTAGGGTCTGCTCTCCCTTGTATTCTCCATTCCATAAAACAGAAGGTGGAAGTTCTGTAAGTGTGATTCTCTCTTCTAGCATCGTTTTACTTCCAAAAATACCGGCTTCATACCCAGCAGAATCAACGCATCTAACAAAGGCTCTTGCAATATCTGTTCGCATTTCTTTTGTTAATAGTGACGCGCGCCCACTAACTTCACCGAAGGCAAGAAACAAAGGCAAATCCACCTTCGTATCCTTTGCGAGTGCTATGATGCAGCTTGCCTCTTCCACTGCTTCTAGGGGATTGATGGCCTGGCTTTCAAAATATAATCCAACCTTTAATCCCGCTGCCTTAGCGCCTGCAATATTTTCTCGAAACTTCGCATCCTCCAAAAACTTTCCATTGTCTGGATCCCTATAGCCGCAACAAATAATTGCAAAGGTGATACCACTTTCCTTCACCTTCTTCCAATCAATGGTTCCATTAGCAGAGGATACATCTACTCCTGTTTCACTTCCTGTCTGCTTTTTTACAGTGGTATCTTCCATCGCAGTTTTATCCTGCTCACTCACATAGGTAATACCACTCTCTTTTTTTGCAACATCTGTGCGATACGCAACATCTCCTAAAGGCGAATACAGAAGTTCCTCTGGCACGGTCAAAAGAACGGGTTCATAAGGAACATGGAATCCTAACTTCGGCTTCAGCGAGACAAAGTAGTCTCCTGGGGCTATATCAGGAATCAGAATAAATCCATCCTCATCCAGGTCAGTATAGTTTTCTTTTTCTGCAACGACCTCAAACGCATATCCCTTTACAATCTGATTAGCCTCATCCACGACACACACGCGAATATCCCGCATCGCGGTAGATACTTCAATATGTAAAGTAGGATCCTCTTCTTCCACTGCCGCTATCACCTTATCTGGCTTATCAAAGAAACCCGGATCATTCAGAAAACTCTGCAGCTGTGCCCAAGATAACTGATCCTCTTCCACAGCCGTCATAGGAGATTCTGCTTCCAGAGCTTCACTGCTAGGTCCTTTGGTGTCGCCAACTTTTTTCTGGTTAAAAAGTGCTACCGTCGCAAAAAGCAAAAGGCAAAGGAGAGATACAATAAATATGGCCTTTGTGCGAACTTTAGAGTCCACCTGCCACCTCCACTAGGTACTGTCCATAAGCAGTCTTCTTTAATGGTTCTGCCAGTTTAAGTAACTGCTCCTTATCAATAAAGCCACGCTTATACGCAATCTCTTCGATACAAGAAATGTATAATCCCTGTCTTTTCTGAAATGCTGCTACAAAGTCTGCCGCATCTAGAAGCGCATCATGGTTGCCTGTATCTAACCATGCAAATCCTCTGCCAAGCGTTTCCACATGAAGCGTTCCGCGATTCAGATATTCATTGTTAATACTGGTAATCTCAATCTCACCTCTGGCAGAAGGTTTTACGTTCTTCGCAATTTCTACAACATCATTATCATAGAAATAGAGACCAGGTACAGCGTAGTTGCTCTTTGGATTCTGCGGTTTTTCTTCGATGGAAATAGCCATGCCATTCTCATCAAACTCTACTACACCATATTCTCTGGGATCTCTTACATAGTATCCAAAAATCGTTGCCCCCTTGTCACGCTGGGCAACCTCCCGAAGCATCTTGGAAAAGCTTTGTCCGTAGAAAATATTATCACCAAGAATAAGTGCTACAGAATCGGTTCCGATAAAATCTGCACCAATAATAAAGGCATCAGCCAAGCCCCTAGGCTGTTCCTGAATAGCATATTCTAGTCTTAATCCAAGCTGGGATCCATCCCCAAATAGTTCTTTAAATGTCGGTAAATCACGAGGTGTAGAGATAATCATAATCTCACGAATACCTGCAAGCATAAGAATGGACAATGGATAATAAATCATCGGTTTGTCATACACCGGCATAATCTGCTTGCTTACTGCTTTTGTTAATGGATAAAGTCTTGTGCCGCTTCCGCCAGCTAAGATAATTCCCTTCATTGTGTCTCCTTTTTAGACAATTATTTATTCTTATACATATCTTCGTAGTACTTCTGATAATCACCGCTGGTAACATTCTTCATCCAGTCTTCATGTTCAAAGAACCACGCAATCGTCAGCTTAATACCATCCTTAAAGCAGGTTTCCGGCTCCCAGCCAATTTCAGCTTTAATCTTATCTGGAGCAATGGCATATCTTCTGTCATGACCCTTTCTATCCTCAACGTAAGTGATTAAATCTTTAGAAACCAGTGCTTTTCTAGGATCACCTTCAGGAAGCATCTCCTGTAGCGTCTCTAAAATAATCTCGATAATCTGAATATTCTGTTTTTCATTGTGTCCACCTACATTGTAGGTTTCAAACAGTCTACCCTGCTCCTGTACCATATCAATGGCCTTTGCGTGATCCATAACATATAACCAGTCACGAACATTCTTACCATCTCCGTATACAGGAAGCTTCTTTCCCTGAAGTGCGTTGTTGATGATTAATGGAATCAGCTTTTCAGGGAACTGATAAGGGCCATAGTTATTAGAACAGTTCGTAATATTTGCAGGGAACTTGTAGGTATCCATATATGCTTTTACAAGCATGTCTGAGGAAGCCTTACTTGCAGAATAGGGGCTGTGAGGCTCATAGGGGCTGGTCTCATAGAAGAATGCTGTATCATCATCTGGAAGAGAACCATACACCTCATCAGTAGAAACATGCAGGAATTTCTTTCCCGCCTTAAAGGTTCCATCCGCCTGTTCCCATGCTTCCTTTGCACAGTTCAGCATCACTGCTGTACCAAGAACATTGGTCTGCACAAAAACTTCAGGATTCTTAATGGAGCGGTCCACGTGACTTTCTGCCGCAAAATGAACCACACGATCAATATCATTCTCTGCAAAAATCTTGCTGATTGCTTCCTTATCACAGATGTCTGCTTTTACAAATGTGTAATTGGGGAGGTTTTCAATGTCCTTTAAATTTTCCAGATTTCCTGCATAGGTTAGCGCATCCACATTGATAATTCGAATCTCTTCTCCATACTTCTTAAACATATAATGGATATAGTTAGATCCAATAAAACCTGCACCACCTGTGACTAAATACGTACGCATAATAACTCTCCTTTACACTTTTTAGTATCCTAAATAACTAATGTTATAATCAACTTTTCCGCTAATACCAGGGCAAGTACCATTTGCCGTATACTGCCACATATCAAAACGTCCTGTGAAGTCCGTCTTGGAAGCATACTGCGCTACCCAAATTCTATAGCCAGACAATTGGGAATAATCCACATTGTCATAGAACCAGAACTTCGAAGCATATACACCCGGCGTGTATCCCGCACTCTTTACGGTCTCACAAAACGCCTTGCAGACCGCTGTTCTGGTCGCTTTATCCAACCGATCAGCGCGTCCCCCTGACTGTTCCGTATCAATAAAAATCGGATACGATATACCATAGGTATTGGCTAAGGCTATTGCCATGGAGGCTTCCTCAATGGCTTCCAGCTCTGTAACCGCCTGGGTAAAGAAGTATAATCCAACCTTTATTCCAGCGGCCTTCGCCCCTTGAATATTGGTCACGAACGTCGGATCTGCAATCAATGATCCACCAGTAGATCCTCGATATCCGCAGCGGATAATCGCGAACTTCACACCAGATGCAGCAACCTTATTCCAGTCAATGGTACCATTCCACTTAGATACATCAATACCGATAATACCATTATTCTCCATCGCTAGAATCCCTTCGCTATTGAAGTGATAGGTAATTCCACCAATAATCTGATCGCCTGTTACCGGCACACCATCCTTCGTGTAATAATATGTATTGCCATTGATATTCTGCCATCCGGTATATTTCACCTTAGCAGAATCCTTGATATAGAATGCAGAACTAGTATAGTAATCTGCATAAACGGCTTCTCGATAGTTTTCACCGTCCTTAACATATACCATTCTACCCTGCTTATCTTTTAGTCTAGATTCTTTATCCTGTGCAGGGTCTTTTACTACCGTGACCTTGTAACTTACTGTTTTCTCATTTCCATTTTCATCCCGGTAGGAAACTTTAATTTCGGCAGTTCCTGCTTTTTCGGCTTTTACCTTGCCACTTCCATCCACGGAAGCAATTGAAGCATCCGATGATTTAAATGTAAACTTGGCGGCATCCGTAATCTTGGTTCCATTCTGCAACGTTGCCGTAGGAACAATGGATACACTTTCGCCTTCTTTCAGTTCACCCTCGCTTTTTTCCAGTGACAGCTCTTTTACATTCTTTTCCGTAATATCTTCTTTGGGCTCTTCTCCCCCTGGCTCGTCGCTATCACCAGGTTCTTCACCATCTCCCGGTGTATCATCGCCATCCGTTGCAACAATCACCTTCTCCTGTAAAAATGCATAAAATGGCTCTGTTATTTCATTCTTTTCAATCTTTACATAAGCGCTGGATTCATCCGTCGTCTGCGTCGATTCTACCCATTCTACAGTATCTGTACTAACCGGCTCCTCTTCAACCACTTGGTTAATTGCCGTATCTTCTACTGCAACATTGATTTCGCTCTCTGTTTTGATTTCCTGCGCAACATCAATCTGCACATACTGCGCTTTATCTTTTACATCCACAAATTCCGGCACATCCAGAAAAACATGGTCACCGATACTTGCGATGGATACAGTATAGGATCCTGCTGCCAAGCCTTTTTTATAAATGATGCCATCCCCATCGTCGTCCGTTAAGGTAAACGTCCCTGAAGGTCCCTTAATAGTCACGGAAAACTGCGTATCCTTCATAAGCCGCCCTGTAGATACGCTGGTAAACTTAATCTTTAAATCCTGTTCAACGGAGATAAAAACCACACGCAGTTCCGTATTATCAACTTCCTCAGGAATTACAACAACCGTTTCCTGTTCTTCACTTTCTTCCTTAGCAAGGGCAATCTGTTCTGCCGCCTCTTCCATAGCTAAAACCCCCTGCATACCGGGGCGGTCCAATGCCAGAATCTGTTCTCCAAGAGCTACAAATTCTTCTCTCTGTTGCTTTATCTTTTTATCGTGAGCCACCTTGCTCACTGCAAGAAATGCCAGCGATACAATAAGAAAAGCCAATGCGAACGCCAAAATATGCCATGGCTCTATCTTCCTAAATTTATCCAGAATCGTCGTCTTTTGCTGCGCATGCAATTCCTTCTGTTTTTTCTGAATCAGTTTGCCCACATCTGCTTTATCTGGATACTCATCCAAATTAATCATAGATGCGGTAATACTACCAGGAGGTAATAACGCAGGATCCCTTGGCTCTTCAACAATTGAATCTTTCGCCGCCTTAGCCTCTCTGGCTTCTAATGGCTGCATATTTTCCAGTTCTTCATCAGAAATCAAGGTAAGTTCCGACGTTTCCGTAGATAAAACTGCCGCTGATGCATTTGCAGCCTCTGGTCTTTCTTCTGCATCCGTTACCTGCACCGTTTCGTTTTCTTCTAAACTTCCTGGCTGAGATTCTGCAAAGGTCTCTGATTCCGTTTTCACGGAAGCTTCCTCTGTCACAACAGCTTCTGTAGTCTCGTCAAACTGGGCTTGCACTTCTTCAGACAGAGTATTTTTTTCTTCTACGTTTTCTTCCTGCAAGAAAAGGACAGCGTCTGATAAATCCGCCGTCACTGCTTCCACAAATTCATCTTCTAAAACTTCATTTGCCACCGGAAGTTTTTTCTCTACCGTTACTTCTGGTACATCAACCTGTGGAATCGTATTCGTATTGTCTAAATCAATCAGATTAAATTCTTCTTTCATTAGATCGACTTTTTCCGCTACTTATTCTGCTTTCTTAACACCAATCTGATAGTAGTCAAAACCATACTTCTTAAGATATGTCTTGCTATACTGATTTCGACCATCAAAAATGACAGGAGCTTTCAATCTAGCCTTAATCTCGTCAAAGTCAGGGCTTCTGAATTCTTTCCATTCCGTAACCAGAATCATTGCATCTGCGCCGGTTAATGCGTCATACTTACTTTCTACATAGGTAACTGCATCATTGCCCTTCAGATAACATACCTTTGCTTCTTCCATTGCCTTAGGGTCATATGCTTTTACCTTCGCGCCTACCTTTGTCAATTCCGTAATAATTGTAATCGCTGCCGCTTCACGCATATCATCCGTATCTGGTTTAAAAGCGAGTCCCCACACACCAAAGGTAAGTCCTGTTAAATCTTCTCCATACTTTGCCTTTATCTTATTTACAAGCACATGCTTCTGAGCATTATTTACATCCTCTACCGCGTGTAAAAGTTTGGTATCAAAGCCATACTCTGCTGCCGTCTTAATCAGTGCTTTCACATCTTTCGGGAAACAGCTTCCGCCATATCCACAACCTGGATAAATAAAGGAATAACCAATACGGCTATCGGATCCAATTCCCTTACGGACTTTATTGACATCTGCACCTACTCGTTCACAAATATTACTGATTTCATTCATAAAAGAAATCTTGGTCGCCAGCATAGAGTTTGCAGCATACTTCGTCATTTCTGCACTCTTAACATCCATTAGGATGAAATTATCTGTATTCAGAACATAATGCTTATATAACTCACGCATCATTTCCGCTGCATCATCACTATCTGCACCAATAACAATACGATCAGGACGCATGCAGTCTCCAACCGCTGTACCTTCCTTCAAAAATTCAGGATTGGATATAACATCAAAAGTTAAGTCGCTGTTTCTTGCATCTAACTCTGCCTGAATGGCGTTTTTCACTTTTTCTGCAGTACCTACAGGAACTGTAGACTTATCAATAACATACATATGGTGCTTCATATTCTGTCCAATACCTTTAGCAACAGCAAGCACATACTGCAAATCTGCACTGCCATCTTCTCCCATGGGAGTACCTACTGCGATAAAGCAGATATTTGCATGTTCCAATGCTTCTGCAATCTGGGTAGTAAACTGAAGGGTACCATCTTTATGATTCTTAAGAACAATGTCCGTAAGGCCGGGCTCATAAATCGGAATAATACCTTTCTTTAAGTTTTCAATCTTTTCCGTGTTAGTATCTACACACCACACGGTATTACCATTGCTGGAAAAACATGCTCCTGTTACAAGCCCAACATAACCAGTTCCAATAACTGCTACTTTCATAATTCTTCTCCTACTAATTTATTTCTATTATGGTTAACATAAATCAAAGCCTATAAGCCATATTATTATACCACAAATGCCTATATTCCGAAACTTTTCGCTTTTTTCGTTTTGCGTTCATGCAACAAAAAAGAGGGGCTTTCGCCCACTCTCTATTCCGCATACCATAATTTCTTTTAAAAGGTTCTCTTTTAGACACTATTTATTTGCATAAGCCATCATTTTCAAATCCATTAGCGTGCTGGATACGAACTCCATATACTCTCCAACCTGCATGGACCCTCCTAGGTAAATTTCTCTGATTTTCTCATCAAATGTTGCATCGATTACTAACTGCAATGTCCTTTCGTTTGTACCGATTCTGAACTTTGTTCGGTCCATGGCGCCTAGTAGTCCTAGCTTCTTCTCTTCATATTGTGCTAGTCCCGCTGCAATCATCTCCTTAGCTTCCGGCGCATTTTCCAGTTTGATGTTAGCGAGTAGCAGCGGTAGTGATGCATACTTCTCCGTCATCGCAACTTTGGCTCTCTCGATGCCTTCCCTGATTTCAAAGAAGTCTCTCTCTCCCTGACGCACAGCACCTTCTAGCTCTAATGCTGCATAACGAAGCGCATAATTCACAACAAAACTGTATAATCCCTGCTTATTCTCAAAATAATGGAACCACAGTCCCTTACTTACACCGCACTCCTTAACCATCTCATCTGTAGAAGCCTGACGATAACCATGCCTTGCAAAAGCAGCCAATGCTCCATTAATCATTAAATCCTGCTTCTCAATCTTTTGTTGGAAAAACTTTTCATTCATAGACAGTAACCCTCTTATTATTGACCAATTCGGTCTATAGCATTAGTGTACCATAGCTTTCATAAAAAAACCACCCGGAACTGCTATGGGTCTTACTGTTTTTCAACACAGACACCCTCAGTCAAGGTGGTCCTATAAATAATCATATTATCTTTGACGATATGCTTTACATCATCGTTTTCATTTACGCATTACGCAAGTGCGCTCTCAATATCTTCCTTCATATCTAGCACTGCCGCACGAGCTGCATCTGCATAACCCGATTCTCCGTAGGACGCATATTTTTCCTGCTTGTACGCTGCAATAATACCACGAGAAGAGTTAACAATCGCACCAAGTCCATCCTTGTTAAAGAAGTGTACGAGATCCTTACCCTTTCCACCCTGTGCACCATAACCAGGAACCAGAATATAGCTCTTAGGCATGATGTCACGAAGAATTTTACCCATTTCAGGATAGGTTGCCCCTACAACAGCACCTACATAACTGTAGGAATCGCCCATGCAGTCTGCCCCCCACTTATCTACCATGGCTCCAACCATTTCATACAAAGGCTTTCCGTCAACCTTCTGGTCCTGGAATTCACCAGAGGAAGGATTTGAGGTCTTTACAAGTACAAAAATACCTTTCTTTTCTTCCTTGCAAACATCCACAAAGGGCTTTACACCATCGGTTCCTAAATAGGGATTTACTGTAACGAAATCTTCTTCAAAGCCACGGAAGGTCTTTCCTTCGATTTCAACTTTTCCAAGGTGTCCCGTTGCATAGGCTGCAGAAGTAGATCCGATATCGCCACGCTTTATATCACCAATAACAACAAGATCCTTACTCTTACAATAGTCTACAGTTTCCTTAAAGGCGATTAAGCCTGGAATACCAAACTGCTCATACATAGCAATCTGGGGCTTTACAGCAGGTACAAGGTCACATACTGCATCTACAATACCCTTGTTATATTCAACAATCGCTGCTGCCACACCTTCCAAATTGGCACCCTTTTCTGCATACGCTTTTTTTACAATATGTTCAGGGATGTAGGAAAGCATAGGGTCCAAACCCACAACAATGGGTGCTCCTGTTTTCTGAATCTTGGAAACTAATTTATTAATCATCTGGTTCTCTTCTCCTTTTTAATATCGTCAAATATCTTAAATTCGCAACTTTGCCACTTGTCAGCCATCAACCATGTGGCACCCTGCCTAACGCAACATATGATTACATTATACCAAAAAAATCGTATTATTCCATTCTGGCACTTTCAAAACGGGCACCATTTACCGCACTTTGTGGATCCAATTTTATAGTGATGTAAATCATCTCGTTTGCTATCGTAACAACATCATTCCGTCCCCAATCATACACTTTCAATACATACCGAAAACGTACCGTATATCGTTCTCCGTCGATATCTACAATTTCAAAATCCCCTAATTCATTTGTGTAATCACAAAATCCACCAGTTCCATTTTCCCCCATATAATAATAGTTTTCCCCATTCTTCATAAAAGAAGGAGCTTCGTCAATGTTTTCACTGCCTGTTTCAAAATAGCGGTAGGCTTTCAAATCACTTTCGCTGATATACTCTGACCATTCCTCCTCTACTAATTCAAAAGGGAAATAGCAAAACATCGCCTCTCCCATGTTCACCCCAGCCATCGGAAAAGCTTCCCTGCAGTTATTGTTGCCATTAATCCTGTTTACGACTCCAGCAGGTGTATTATATGTTGCATAATACCGAATCATATTTCCCAGCTTATCATTTAATGCCGCCCAAATCTGAGCCTCCGTAATCCAGGAAGTATCTGTGTATTCACCAGAGCCTACCGTATTCTCCTGCTGTCTATATTCTTCTAACTGGCCCAACAGGTAAGACAACATGGCATTCCTATCCATCCACTCTACATCCACACGATTCCCCTGGAAATGGGTTTCATACTTGCCCCCCACACCATAATCATCCCATCGTTCCTCATAATTCATGTCATAATCAAATTCTTCCTCGGTAACCTCTACACCATTCACATATACATGACAGCGTTCTTCCAGATGCTCACCGGTTATATAATTGTCATACGAATAATAATTATGCATAGGAACAGCGCCACCATAACAAACAAATAATGTCGCCGTATGAACCCACTGCCCATTCATTAGGGAATATGCCTCGCAGTAATCCGACAGACCATGACTTATAAATTCAATACTGCCGCCGTCATAAAAAGTAATCAAATCAATAGCTTCTATCAATTGGCCCGAACGGCCTCCGGATACTTCCTGAACAATTGCCTGGATTTGATCGTTCTTTACCGTAGATATATCTGTACATCCCTCATAATCATTTGGCTTGTATGCATGAGCGATTTCAGGCACCCCATCCTTGTCAAGATCAACCAGCGCAAAGTAGTCACTATACTCACTGTATGCATAATTGTATTCTGACGGAATACCTACTACATAGTCATAATATATCTGTATCCAGGCAGGCGCTTCTTCGGTTTCTTCGTCATCCACTTCTACTACGGTTTCCTCGTCATTCGCAGAATCCGCTCCTTCATTTTCCAAATTCAATTCTTTTTCAGATTCTTCTAGTCTTTTCTTTTTTTCCTTTATTTCGTTTCGAAGATTCTCCAGGTTTTTATCTCCTGTCTCCTGGATTCCCTGTTCCAGCACTGTAATTGCTTTGGCATAGTAATCCATTGCTAAATCAATATCGCCAGCCAGAACAGCCACCTCAGCCATCTCTGCATAAACACTAACAAGCCCTTCGTATGCATCCACATTTTTGGGATCAATTTCAATCACTTTCATATAAGAGGCAATAGCCATCTCATACTGCATCTCATCCAAATACTGGTTTGCAATTTTCAATTCTTTTCTTGCTTTTGCTTCTGGACTAGCATGAGAAATTAAAATAATAGCAAAGGTTATAATCCCCGCTAAAAAAACCACCCCTCCCACAACAAAAGGAAGGTTTCTCCTTTTATTTTTGGTGGGATTTGATTGTCTATTACTCTCCTCTTGTGGAAAGATCGAATTTACAGCTGCGGTTCCTGTCGATTCCCCGCAGGCAATACAGAATTTTGCATCATCGTCATTTTGGGCTCCACATTTTATGCAGTACATCTTTTTATAATCTCCAATTTTAGTAAGTCACTTCGTAACACGTTTCGGAGTACCTAGTTTCCACCATATACCATTCTCTCTACAAACATACAAATACCCACTACTAATAGTGGGTATTTGTATCATGCAGCCTGCTACGAATTATTAAACTTTATTATACTTCGGTTAACGCTTTATCTTCCACATATTTCTTGATGTTGGAAGCATTGGCATACTTCTTTACATCCTCTCCATTCACTACTACCAGCGTAGGAGCCTGACGAACCTTATACTTTAATGCAAGTTCTGCATTTTCTTCAGCATCAATCGGAATATAGGTAGTTCCGCTCAAATACTGTTTTGCTAACTTACAGTTCGGACAGGTCTTTGTTGTGAAGAGATATCTAATCTCTGCAGGTGCCTCAAATACTGCACCGCCATCTTCCTCATCAATATCCGATAAAGTCAGTACTGTACTTACAGATCGTTTCATAGAAGAATTTGCAATATCATATTCCGTACGATTCTTGTACTCCTGGAGTTTTCCATCATTCCAGTTCTGTACAGGACGATAGTATCCAGTGATACGACTATAAATCTCTGTCTTCGCTTTGCAATGAGGACATTCCTTCACTTCTCCCGCTAAATATCCGTGGGTCTGGCAAATGGAATAGGTAGGACTCATTGTATAATACGGCAGTTTATAGTTCTCTGCAATCTTTCTTACCAAGTTCGCCGCTGCCTTCCAGTCAGGAAGTTTCTCACCCAAGAATGCATGGAACACGGTTCCAGAAGTATACAGCGTCTGCAATTCATCCTGAATATCTAGCGCATCAAAAATATCTGTGGTGAAATCAACTGGCAAATGAGAAGAGTTCGTATAATAAGGAGCATCTCCAAGCTTTCCTGCGGTCTTAATAGAGGGCCACTTTTTCTTATCATGCTTTGCCAAACGATAGGTCGTAGACTCTGCCGGGGTTGCCTCTAAGTTATAAAGATCGCCATACTGCTCCTGATAATCAGAAAGCCTATCACGCATATGATTCAATACTTCCTTCGTGAAATCCTGCGTTTTCTGATCTGTCATATCAGCGCGAAGCCAGTTTGCATTTAATCCAACTTCATTCATACCCAAAAGACCAATGGTTGAGAAGTGATTGTTGAAGGTACCAAGATAACGCTTGGTATAAGGATATAAGCCTTCTTCTAACAATTTGGTAATAACGCCACGCTTAATCTTCAAACTTCTTGCCGCGATATCCATCATATGATCAAGTCTCTTATAGAAATCCGACTTATTTGCAGACAAGTAAGCAATTCTAGGCATGTTGATGGTTACAACACCCACAGAGCCTGTAGACTCTCCAGAGCCAAAGAAACCACCCGTCTTCTTGCGCAGTTCTCTTAAATCCAAACGAAGTCTACAGCACATGGAACGAACATCGGAAGGTTCCATATCAGAATTAATATAGTTGGAGAAGTAAGGAGTACCATACTTCGCTGTCATTTCAAATAACAATCTATTATTCTCGGTATCGGACCAATCAAAATCTCTGGTAATGGAATAGGTGGGAATCGGATACTGGAAGCCTCGACCATTGGCATCGCCTTCAATCATGGTTTCGATGAATGCCTTGTTCACCATATCCATTTCTTTCTTGCAATCCTTATACTTAAAATCCATCTCCTTGCCACCAACAATAGCAGGGAGTTCTGCAAGGTCACCAGGTACAGTCCAATCTAAAGTAATATTTGAGAAGGGTGCCTGGGTTCCCCAACGAGAAGGGGTATTCACACCATAGATAAATGCCTCAATACACTTCTTTACTTCTGCATAGGAGAGATTATCAACCTTTACAAAAGGTGCTAAATAGGTATCGAAGGAAGAGAATGCCTGCGCACCAGCCCATTCATTCTGCATAATACCAAGGAAATTCACCATCTGATTACAAAGCACAGAAAGGTGCGCTGCAGGTGCAGAAGTAATCTTCCCTGTAATTCCGCCAAGGCCTTCCTTAATCAGCTGTTTTAAGCTCCAACCGGCACAGTATCCGGTTAGCATAGATAAATCGTGAATATGAATATCTGCATTTCTATGAGCTTCTGCAATTTCCTCATCGTAAATCTCAGAAAGCCAGTAATTTGCAGTAACTGCACCAGAGTTAGAGAGAATCAAACCACCTACAGAATAGGTAACTGTGGAATTTTCCTTAACACGCCAATCTTCTACCTTAACATAGCTATTTACAACGTCCTTGTAATCTAAGATGGTAGACTTCATAGTACGCATCTTCTCACGCTGCTTTCTATACAGAATATAAGCCTTCGCTACTTCTACATAGCCTGCCTGCTCCAGAACTTTTTCTACGCTATCCTGGATTTCTTCTACGTGAATGGCACCATCTTTAATTTTTGACTGAAAATCTGCACTAACGCGAAGGCTTAAAAGATCCAGAATATCGTTGTTATACTGCTGGTCCGTTGCTTCAAAGGCCTTTGCAATGGCATCATTGATTTTCGTAAGTGTGAAGTCTGCTTTTTCCCCGTCTCTCTTGATTACGCTAAACATTTTCTTTCTCCCATTGATTCTGCAGGATATTCCTATATATGGTGGTTTATAGACATTATGTAAACTATATCTACACCATCACATAGAGATAATTCTAGCAAAGCCCTTCTTTCTAGTCAACGAAATATCGCATATTATGTAATCCACACATTATCCACACACTATATATTGTGTCTGTGGATAACTCACAAAGAATCCCCTATTTACAACCTTTGAACCATTTATTAAATCTAAAAAAGAGGTTCACATAACATGAACCTCTTGAAAATTTCTATGTTTTGCATAGTATCCTATATTAATTTTGTGTAATCTGCCAACAATCCTTCCAATGCATTGTTTACAGGCACTCTACGTTAGCACCATCCTATCTCGTCACTAAAAAGCACCATTCTTTTCCAATTTCTTCTGAAGTCGGATAAACAAGCAAATATTCTTCCAAACGCTCTCTCGCTGCTTTATAATCGTGCAAATATTCATAGCACACAATCTCATTAATCTTCAGTGTCTGCATGCAGGTATTATTTTCCAAAATCAGCTGTCCATTCTGAAATGCCTTCAGGGCATTGGCATAATCTCCCTGCTTTGCATAGCAGAGACCAATCTGATTGTACATAGTGGGATCTTTTACTTCACTGACATATCCCTCATACACAGAAACTGCATGAGAGAAATTTCCAGTCTTCTCATAGCAGTCCCCCAACATGGTAATCATCTCCGCACTAGAACCCTGGGCACCCTTTCTTGCCAGTTCCAGGAAATTGATTGCTGTATTATAGTCTCCCTGGTAGTAGCGCACTCTACCCTTATCATAATCCGTTACGTTCTTGTCATTGGAGGCCATAGCCACCTTATTCATATATTCCTGCGCTCTATCCACATAACCGCATTTACTCATTGCAGCATAGGCATCCAGACACAGCGAATAATCCTTCGGTTTTAGTGCAATTGCGGCATCAAAATCTGCTGCAGCGCCTTCCACGTCCGCCATATAGAGCTTCATCGTGCCGCGCATAAAGAATGCCGTCTCGTCTTTCGTCTTTAGCTGGATGATAGAATCATACACGGCTACCGCATCTTCATACTCACCCAACTTGTAGTAGCAGACAGCCATATAATAATTGATATCGTATTCTAAATCTGATGGCGATAAATCAGCATAGGATAGTGCCGTTTTAAACGCCTTCACTGCGGCAGCGTAATCCTGCTGCCCCATATACATCAGTCCTTTTCCCCTATAAACAAGTTCCTCGTCTTCCCCGCTATTTAGCGCTTCCGAAAAAGCCCTATCTGCCGAAGCAAAATCTTCCTGCATCATAGCTGTCATTCCTGCATCCGTATGTTCCGTGGAAACTTTTCCACAGGCAACAAGGGATAGTGATAATAATGCTACTGTAGTTAATAGAGTCTTTCGTTTCATAAACAGGTCCTTTATTACACAATTAAAGAGCAAACTTATGTAAACATTATACTACAAATAAAACAATAAAAAAACTTCCAGAAAACCTGGAAGTTAAAATCATGAACTGGGCTAGCTGGATTCGAACCAGCGAGTGCAGGGATCAAAACCCTGTGCCTTACCGCTTGGCGATAGCCCATTAGGGTGGGTAGAGGGATTCGAACCCTCGGCCTCCAGAACCACAATCTGGCGCGCTAACCAACTGCGCTATACCCACCATCATAGTGAATTGCCTCTATACGGCTGGAGCTATCCTTAAATCCTTGCATCAATCGATGCGAACGTGCCCAAAGGGATTCGAACCCCCGACCCACGGCTTAGAAGGCCGTTGCTCTATCCAGCTGAGCTATGGACACATATCCATATAATACCACTTGCACCGGTCACTTTTCGCCCGACGCAAGTGGTATTATAGCAAAAAACGAAATCGAATGTCAAGCCTATCTTATTGCATAATTTCCAGAACTTGTTTTCACAAAACGTTCCATTTTCTTTTTCGCAAGAAGACCCTGCTGTCCGCCAATGCTCATCGCCTTGGTGAAGTAGTTCATTGCTCTGTTGCAATCCTGCTTAACGGCGCGTCCTTCCATATAGAAGCATCCAAGAACATAGTTTGCTCCATCCTCGCCTGCCTGTAAAGCCTGCGTTGCATACTGGAAGCCCTCATCCTGCATCTCCTTAGTCGTAATAATGCCATACTCCTTATCAGGATCAGAGAGACACATACTAAGTCTGAGCATTACATAACGATCGCCAGGTGTCTTCTCCAAGAGCTTCTTATAGCTTGCAATCGCAGCGGTAGCATTCTTCTTCGTACCAATACCGAAGTCATAGCAAAGGCCAAGATTACGAAGACCATTGACACTTCCTGCATCCGCGGACTTCTGGTTCCATTCAAAGCCAAGCTTACCATCCTTACGAATACCATCACCATACATATAAGCTTTGCCTACCGTAGCCATTGCTTCCGGGTCACCAAGTTCTGCACTCTGCTGATAGTACTCAAGAGCTCTAGGAAGATTACGTTCTACGCCAATACCATCTCTGTACAGTTTTGCCATAACAGAGAAAGCTTTTCTCTTTTCAACAGTATCTTCTTCTCCTAATGCCGCTACCATTGCCTCCATGCGCTTTACTAACACGCCAGGTTCTCTGGAAATACCGGTTCTGTTTCGGAGATTCCAATCCATCTGATAAATTGCTGCTTTTGCTCTTCCCGACTCAGCCGCCTCATTAAGATAAGGTTCTGCCATCTTATAGGCTTTCTCTTTGTAATAGATAATACCAAGATATTCTTTCATGGAAAGTGCTGGCTTATCAAGGTCTGATAAATCCATATCGGGATCAGCCACTAACTCCAGTTCTGTCTTTGCCGCTAATGCAGCTTCCATCTCACTTCTTGCAGCTAATGGATCACCCTTTGCCTTCGCAAGTGCCGCTTCGGCAGACTTACGAACATTTTCATGCATGTCCATAAGTTTCTTTCTTCTTGCTTCTTCCCTCTTACGCTTTTCTTCTGCAATGCGTGCCTTATCTTTCTCAGCCTGCACAATTGCTTTAGCAATACCATCCTCTGCTGCGCGTAATTCCTCTTCAGCCTCGCCCACTACCTTCTTTGCATCTGCAATCTTTTCATCTTCCTGTGCCTTAGTCTTCTCGATAGCAGCCTTTGCTTCCTCAATGCGAGTCACACGCTCTTCTTTCTTCTCTTCAACGTTTTTCTCTGCTTCAGCAATTTGCTCTTTACCAGTCTGAATAACATTCTCTACATGCTGCTTAGCATCTTCAAGTCTTTGCTGACCTTTCTCCGCAACCTGTGCAACGTTTTGCTCTGCCTCAGCAACCTTTTTCTCTCCGCATTCCTGCACAACAAGAATATTGGCTTTGGCATCCTCCACACGCTTCACATTGGCCGCTTTGGTATCTTCTATAGCCTTTTCAGCCTCTTCCACTTTTCTTCTAGCTTCATCTAAAGCTGCCTCTGCTCTTGCAAGTTCCACATCGCCAGCTTCCTTGGCAGTCTCTACAGCAGCTTCTGCCGCCTTCACATCTTCCGAAGCAGTTTGCTTCGCCACTTCAACAGCAGCCTTCGCTTCTTCTTCCTCTTTCTGTGCAAGTTCCTGTGCAGCATCTACTGCTTCTTTCGCTTTTTTCTCATCTGTTTCTGCAACTAACTTCACTTCAACCACGCGGTTCTCTGCCTCTTTGATTGCCTCATCAGCCTTTGCCTCTACAGACTTTGCCTCTTCCTCAGATGCTTTTACGGCTTCACGTGCCGCATTCTTTACTTCTTCCAATGCAGCAAGCGCATTTTTCTTCTTTTCTTCCTTTTCAGCCGCTACAGCCTCTGCTTCTCGTACCTGCGCATCCGGATCTTCCTCTTCGCTTTCCACATGAGATAACGGAGATGCTGTTGCTGGAACTTTAATATCTAAGGAAGTCCTCTTCGTGATAAACGCTCCCTTTTCCACTACCGGAGCCGCTTCTTTCACAGCATCTGCAGCTGGAGCCATTTCCTGTTCTTCTACAACAGGAGCAACTTCCTCTTTCTCAATTGGCTTAATCTCTTCTTGAGAAGCAATCTCTGCTTTTACAGATACCTTCTCCACGGTATCCTTCTCCTCTGTAACAACCGATGCACTTTTATCTTTCTTCTCTTCAGAGTTACCGCCTCTTCTGGAGAACGCATTTAATGCTGTCGCGGGGAGTTTAATAAAAGGTGCAAATTTACGCTTCTTAGGTTCAGGGCTTGCCTGCTCTTCTACTACTTCTTTCACTTCTTCCTTCATAGTCATAGCAGCATCTTCAGAAACAACAGGCGTCTGCTCTGCTTCCACAGGCTGCTCCATCTTTGTCTCTTCCTGCGTACATTCTTCTTTAGCCGGTTCTTCTTCGACTTCCTCTTTCACCAGTTCTACCACCGGTTCTTCCACTTCCGGCGATTCTTCTACCGCATCACTTTGCAGCATTTTTTCAATCTCTCCTCTGCCAGGCAGTGGAACGGTTTCCTCAAGGGTGGGATCCTCCGCTGTAGCACTTCTTCTTGCAGGAATTCTTTCCATCGGAACATCAGATAAGTCATCCTTTTCATAAGAAAAAGAAGCATTATCCATCTGCTCAGCAGTAACTTCCATCGTTTCCATAGGAATCTCATCCTTCTTCAGGAAATCTAATTCTAAATTATCAGGGGATTCATTTTTCTTTTCATCTAAGAAAGAAAGGGAGATGCTTGCCTGAACCGTTTTACCGCAAGAAGTGCAGAATGCTGCACCAGGCTCTATTTCGGCACTGCAATAGTTACAGTACTTTGTTGCCTTTTCTTCAACAAATGGAACACCGTTATCTTCCGAAAAACTGCTACTACCACAGTTCGTACAGAAACGATCATTCTTTCCGATTTTGCATCCACATTTTGCGCAAACCTTCATAGCACACACCCCTCATACAAAATATAATCAAAAAACAGGATGAGCAAACACTGCTCACCCTATTTATTATAAATGACCTATGCACTAAAAACAACTTTTTTCAGTGTTTTTTTAGTTGGTTTACATAACAGAAACACCCATTTAGAGCACTTTTTCATCACATTGCACAATAATTATGGCATTATCCATACATTTAGCGTTCTACGTCCAAAACAGATAGCCGCCTGGTGTGATGCAAAGTAAACATCCAATCTATTTCCTCGAATTGCTCCACCGGTGTCCTCTGCTACAAACTCACCATACCCTTCAATATACACGTGGGTTCCATAAGGAATCACTCTTGGATCAACAGCAATGGTTCTTCCCTGAGTCGGAACGGTACCTGTTGCCGTATGAGACTCACGTCCTGTCACTTCTGGACTATAGATTCCACAGCACTGTCTGCAAGAACAATACGCTGTACATACAAATGACATGGGCGCTACTCCCAGGAATTCTACTGGTGTCGGAACACTGCCATTTAGCTCTCGTCCAGTCGGAATGGATGGCGCTATCGTAACAGTTGTTGCCAGGGTCATCTCATCCTCACTTGTCTGCATCTGTGGAAGCGAATCGTGCTCCTGTTTTACTGGAATAACTTCCTCTGCCACCTGCGGTACCGGAACAACCTCTGGCACACTCTCCGGTACAACATTCGTTACAACCACCGGATTCTTAGGGACCTGCTGTTCCTTCTGCTGCGAGCGTACGGGACGTTCTTCATCTAATGCTTTCGCGAAAATATACCCTTCAACGCCCTTATAGCGGACATGGTAAAATCCATTTTCCCCTGCATCAATGAATTGTACTTCCTTGCCTGCAGGCACTACTAAAATCGCTTCCGAAACCGCATTTGGCTCTTCCCTTAAATAAAGCCCCGTTAATGTTTTCACATTTCCAGTACGAATCGTTCTTTCCGAAGGTTCCACCGCAGCAAATACTACACTCTTTTCTGCCGTTGCCTGCGCCGCATTATCCTTCTGTGATATACATCCTTCATATATGTATCCTTTTACATCACTGAAGCTAATTAAGCAGTATCCATTGACATCCTCTGACAGAAGAGAGACAACACTTCCCTCCTGTGCCACAGCCAACACATCACTGTCTGCGGAAGGACTCGTTCGCACGTTGGCAGTACGAAGCACTTCACATGTAATCACATTTCCTGCCTGAGCATTTGCTGGTTTCATGTTTCCAAAACTAAGCCCCAGCATCACGCCTACGGAAAGAGCAGCAATAGCTCGCTTCCCAGTCAGGCCAACTTTCTTTTTCATAATCTTCATTCCTCAATCATTTCATTTATTACATAATTATTACAAAATCATAATATATTTTACACAGATATATTATTTTGTCAACATTTCATGTAATTATAATTACATTCATGAAATTCGTCCGTCATAGAATAAAGATTCCAATGCAAGAATTGCTAAAAACAAAAAAGAGCTGGTTTACACCAGCTCTTATAACCCACTCAACATTATATTATTCGAAGCAACCCGCGATCTCTGTTACAGCCTTCTCTTCATCAACGCCATCCGCTACAAGGGTAAAACTCCCACCTTTGCGAAGCTGCAAAATGGTCATTCCCATAATGCTCTTCATATTAATCTTCTTGTCACCATCACTGATATGTAAAGTACATTCATAATGACATGCCGACTGTACAAGGTAAGGAATCAGCTCAGCGCCAACATCTTTAGACACGTTTACTGTTCTGGAAATCATTTTTCTCGCCTCTCCTTTTAGCCGTATAGATACCGGCCGAATTACGTGCTACATTGTACCATTTATTCCCCATTAGGGCAACCAACATTTTTAAGACACTTTATGAGTCGCTCAGTTTAATCGCGCGCTCTAATGCCGCATCAATATGTGCGCAGAAATTCTCTTCACCAACACGTTTTACAATTCCAGCCTTAGTAAACACCTTCATAGGCTGCTCATTTACGTGAGAGAAGATAATCTGAACGTGATTTTTCTCGCACTTATCAATAATTTTCTCCAAAGCCAATAATCCTGTGGCATCCACTGCCGGAACGCTTCGCATTCGAATAATCAAAATATCCTCATCCGTCTCGCTTGCAACCGCCATAAATTTTTCAGAAGCAGCAAAGAACATCGGACCATTAATCTCAAATACTCGAGTGTTTTTAGGAACTTGTTTTAAGTTAATATTATCCTGATCGGTCTCTTCATCAAGATCATTGTCATAAATCCAGCCATGTACATCAGTAACATCAGCCATTCTCTTCATAAATAAGAGCGCTGCCAATACAAGACCGATTGCAATTGCCACAACAAGGTCGAACACAACCGTTAATACCAAAGTAAGCATCAGCACCAATACATCGCTCTTAGGTGACGCTTTGCAGTGGTGTGCTACGGTTCTCCAACCAGACATATTATACGCTACCTGGAACAGGATTGCCGCAATCGTAGGCATAGGGATCAATGCTGCGTATGGCATCAAGAAAATCATTATTAATAGAAGAACAACCGCATGAACCATACCCGCAATAGGAGTACGTCCACCATTCTTAACATTGGCTGCCGTACGTGCAATAGCTCCCGTTGCAGGAATACCGCCAAAGAAAGCGGAAGCTGTATTACCAACACCCTGTGCCACAAGCTCCATGTTGGATCTGTGTTTACTACCAATCATACCGTCAGAAACAACACAAGATAATAAGGATTCTATCGCTGCCAGCACCGCAATCGTGAATGCATCCGGCAGCAGCTGACGAATCATGTCAAAAGAGATGTTCTCTGGCAGTCTAAAGGTAGGGAAGTGCGCCTTAATTTCATAATGAATCGTTTTATGATTTTCCATATATCCAATAGTCGCTACAGGAAGATCAAAAACTGCTACTAGTACAGATCCTACAATAACGGCAATCAGCGAAGCAGGAACAATAGACCATTTCTTGGGCCAAAGAATCAGTATCAATAAAGAAACACCGCCAATCAACAGAGCATACCAGTTAATCGTTCCAATATTGCCTGCAATATCCTTTACTTTATCAATCGTCTCTATTCCACTGCTGGTATAGGTAAGGCCTAAGAAATCCTTTACCTGGCCAATAATAATGGTAACCGCAATACCAAAGGTAAATCCGGTTGTGATCGTTGTAGGAATATACTGAATTAAAGATCCCAGTTTTAATAATCCAAACAGGATCAGTAAAATACCAGCCATAATGGTTGCTAGCATCAGTCCACTGGTTCCTTTGGTTGGATCTAATGCGATTCCCGCTACAATCGTTGCAAATGCAGCCGTAGGTCCTGCAATCTGCACACGGCTACCACCTAAAAAAGAAATAATAAAGCCAGCCACAATCGCTGTGAATAGACCTTCCTCCGGACCAACACCTGATGCTAGCGCTAACGCAATCGACAACGGCAATGCGATAATCGCAACAATGATACCGGCAATCAAATCTTTCACAAACTGCTGCTTTGTGTAAGTCTTCATGACCGAGAACAATTTCGGTTTCAGTTTTTCTTTCTTTTCCATAATCGTTTCCTCTTCCTCTTCTTTTTCCTTACCACGAACCTCTCTCTTTTCGCAATAAGAAAGGCCTCTACCTAAGTAGAGGCCTCGAGCGATAGACGGGACTCGAACCCGCGAGCTCAACCTTGGCAAGGTCGCGTGCTACCAACTGCACCACTATCGCATGTCTCACGACAAGAGATATAATATCATGCGTTCGAAATCTTGTCAAACATTTTTTCAATATTTTTTATATTTATTTTTTCTGCAGAAAAACGGCTTAATTATTCTATAAAATAAAGCACTATTCTCCAGCATTCTGCTGCATCATATATATTCTAATCAGGGATTCCTCAATGCGCTGTTCTGTAATGGTTCCATTAGCAACAGCCGCTGCAATGGCAGCGTGCGCCAGCGTATAATCCGAAGGACACAAAATGATGTCACATCCCGCTTGCAATGCAAGCACTGCCGAATCTGCTGCAGAATACTTTGCATTAATGCTTGGTAGACTTAAATCCGCACTGACTATTACCCCAGAAAAGCCGAGCTCATTTCGAAGATTGGAAATAACGCTTTCTGAAAATGTCGCTGGTACATCTTCACCAAACGCTTCCTTATAGTAAGCCGCACTCATACGAATCATGGGTGCCTTCGCATCAATTCCTGCCTGGAATGCCAATAAATCGGTCTCCTGCATCTGCTCCAAAGTCGCATCCACATATGTTGCTTCTACACCAGGATCTGCAGTCAGTCGCCCTTCTCCAGGAAAGTCCATCAGACAGGCAAATACCATCTGGTCATTTAATCCTCTCGTTGCAGAATTTACCATCTCAGCAACAATCTGCGCATCCTCATGGAACGCTCTTTCTCCCAGATAACAATCTTCAGTCTGCTTCACCGCACAATTGATGCCAAAGTCGCAGGGCATTCCATAATTATGCAGAATTCTAGCTAAGTTCAGGTAACCATTATAGGCATTGGATGCATCTCCCGATGCACCAATGACTGCAGCCGCATCTATGGCAGACTCCCCGGTAGTGGTTCCTGCAATCGTATTCATTGCCCCTTCTTCCTGTACAAAGAGCATAATATCTCTTCCATAAATTTCCCGATACATCTCCTTTGTACCAGAAATCATTTCCTTTATTTCTTCAGCACCTGTAACATTTTTAGGCTGATACCAAAAACCACCGATGGCATTTTGTTCTAGCGCACTTCTTGTTCCATCTCCTGCAATTACCACAGGATCAACACCGGTAATAGCTTCTGGATGAATTACAAAAAGTCCTGCAATCTTTTCCTCTAGGGGCATAGAAGCAACAAGTTCCCTAACGGCTCTCTCTTCCTCTGATAATTCGTCCAAATCCACTTCTATTTCTTCTGGCGGTACTTCATCTTCTTCTACGGGAATCTCTGGAAGCACACTTTCCGGAACAGAGTTATCTGAAACAATCGCATTTTCAGAAAGCACCGCCTCTAAATGCTGTTCTTCTCTAACATGATTTTCACTGGACATCTTTAGGAAAAACCGCACACCCATGTATCCGCCAAAACCAATTCCCACAATCAAAATCAAAAATACAACAAAAGAAATCGCCCTATTTCTGGCACGTCGTTTTCTTCTATGTTCTCTTTGTGCACCACTTTTTTTCTGCGCCATTATCTTGCCTTAATACTTTTTAGATACACGAGATTTCGACCTGCTTCGCACTCTCGAAATCCCTAAAAACATCCGAAACCCGCTCGTTTTCTTACGAAAACGGCTCCTTTCTCATGTTATGTAACCTAATCTTTTCTGTAATCATACCACCAGCGCCGCCATAGACGCAAGTTTAGAGCTCACAACATCACGATAAGCGCTATGTAAGCTCATTCCCTTTTCACACCAACCAATAAAAAAGCCCCTGCCATCCGAATGTGTGCAAGGGCTTTCTACTTACGTTCGTCCAAAGGACTTTACCTCCTAATCATCACCAGTCTGTTTTCTCTTAAGGATGCTGGTGTACTACTTATGCAATTGTTTTACTCTTTTCGATTCTACCTTCCAAAGAAATCTTTCCATCCAGACATACATCTTATGGTGATTATTCTTTTGTTCCTAACGGATAACCTATCTCATTCTAGCCTCATGATCCTATCATCTCTGGCGGTTGTTATCCCGGTCTTACGGAAAAATCTACTTCTTAAGTTTGATTAATGGTCCATTGGACCGTACCTCCTTCTTCGTTTGAAAACTCATCATCAATTTATAGTAATCATACGCAATGTATGGAAGTTCCGGTTAAGGGATCCGGCACCTATTCTATGTTTTCGTTGTTTTGTCCTCCTTATATCGTTTTATTGGTTGTTGTTATGTGACTATTATATCTCTTCGCCATAAATTGTCAATACAATTCAAAATAATTTTGTATTATTTTCTATTTTTAGTTGCTCTCACAATGTAATTGTTGTACTTTTGTGCATTTTTACAACAGCAGGGACGATTCATTTTTCACGCTTTGTCAACATTCAACAATTTTATCGTTATTTTGACTTATTCCATTCGCGAATGTTCTATAAAAAAACTCCGAAATCCCATGGATTTCGGAGTTCCAACAATACTCAAACTAACAAATTACATTCTAATCATAGAAATCACAGAAAGACCTGCTGCCTTTGCATCGTAATCACATTCTTTCATGTTTTCTGTAAGAACAGCAAATTCATTATCTGCCTCAGCAACCTTTACAACCTTTCCACCAGGGAATGCTGCAAGAGCTGCTGCTTCATCCGTTCCTGCAATACGAACCAGGTACTGCTGGCTCAAATCCTTATAGTTTGAAACCGCCGCTTTTTCTGCCTTCCACAGAACAGGAATGGTTCTGCCTTCGTTTTTCGCTTCTTCAATGACATCACCAACAACCGCGCTAGCAGTAGCAAGCTTTCCTGCTCCCTTTCCATAATACATGGAATCACCAAGCATATTACCCGTAACAAGAATTCCGTTAAATACATCCTGCACACAAGCAAGAGGACTCTTTGCATCCAGCAATCTAGGGGTAACTAATGCAAAGTTTCCATCTTCAGTCATCTTACTCATTGCAATTAATTTAATCTGTAAACCAAGTGCTCTCGCATAAGCAAAATCAACAGGTGTGATTTTGGTAATTCCCTCAGTATAAACATCATCATAGGAAACGGTCTGTCCCATGGCAAGAGAGGAAAGGATGGCAATCTTTCTGCCTGCATCATGACCTTCCACATCAGCTGTGGGATCTTTTTCTGCATAGCCAAGTTCCTGTGCCTTCTTTAATACATCCGCAAAATCAGCGCCTTCATCGCTCATCTTGGTTAAAATATAATTGGTAGTACCATTTAAAATACCCTGAATTGCTTCAATCTTCTCTGCGGTAAGACAGGTAAGAAGTGGACGAATAATGGGAATACCACCGCCAACAGAAGCTTCGAAAAGATAGCTGCAGTTATTTGCTTTTGCAATTTCTAGAAGTTCAGGTCCCTTTGCCGCAACCAGCTCCTTATTAGAGGTACATACACTCTTACCAAGTTCTAATGCGCGTTTGGTAAATGTATAGGCAGGATTCACCCCTCCCATAGTCTCACAAATTACTTTTACTTCAGGGTCATTTAAGATCACTTCAACATCGTGAACAACCTTGTCCTCCATGGGATCCCCAGGGAAATCACGAAGATCTAAAATATATGCAACTTCCAGAGAAACGCCTGTCTTCTTAGCGATTTCCTCTGCATTCTTAACCATAACTTCCACCGCACCACTACCTACGGTACCATATCCAAATACTGCAACTTTTGCCATGTTATTTCCTCCAGTCTGCGAACCATAATAAAAATGTTCGGCACAACATGAATATTTTATCAAAAAAAACGCACAAAGTCATTATAAATCCTTTGTAAATAATGCCTTAGGCAAGGAGCATCTGTAGCTGCTGCTCATAAACGGCCGCATATTCAGGCATTCTTTCAGCCAGGCCACTATAACAGCGAATCAGTCCTTCCTTAGGAAGGTTCTCTCCGCACTCCTTGCTTATAATAGGAGCCGCTTCCGAGAAAGCATTCAAATACCAAATCGACGCCTCTTCCAAATCATCTTTTCCTTCATAAAAATTACCCAAGGTCATACAAACCTCAGCACAAGGTGTGGTGGCAATATTTTTTAAGGCATATCGGAACATTTCCTCTGCATCGTTCCTAAACAGCGCACATCTTGCTAGCACACAGTAACACTCCATCTGCTCTTCTTCATCTCTTCCATTCTCTTTTAATGCCATTTTGAAGAAGTCTTCTGCCTTTAGGAAATCATCCTGTTCTCCGGAAATATAGAGTTCTCTAGCATACATATGCAGAAGTTTTTTAGACAATCGTAGCCCTTTTTCTACGGTTCTTTCAAATACCCGAAAATCACGTCCTGCATGGTTGCCCACCGGCTTATGAAGAATCTCTATGTCGCTGTCATAAACAACCGGAATTAGATTCACCGATTCATGAATTGGATCAATCCACGTAAATCCGCGTTGTCTCTTGAAAAGCTTCGGACGCAAGTCTCTATCATAATTTTCTGTGGTATTTTCCTCCGTCGCATTTAAATACCACATCTGCACAATCTCAACATCCGGAAGAAGTGCCTGTTTTAACTCCATAAAGCGCTGTCTGTTTAACGCATTTAATTCTTCATCTGCATCCACAGAATAAATATAATCCATGGAACATTTGGAAAAAGCAAAATTTCTGGCATCGGCGAAGTCATCAATCCAATGATAGTCATAAATTTTGTCCGTATATTTTGACGCAATTTCCTTAGTTTGGTCCGTAGAACCTGTATCCACAATAATTAATTCTTCATACAATCCCTGTAGCGAAGACAGACATCTATCAAGAACCTGTGCTTCGTTTTTTACAATCATACAGACACTAATTGTCATTCTGCTTTCCCCTTCCAAAATCGCTAACATCCCCTATTTATGGACGTTGTTTCTATCTCGTTTCATCACCCTCATCTCATACATCCCAAGGGCCATAAAGATAAACACCATAGGAGTACAAATGCACTGCTGATAGCAGAAAAAGTTATGTCCCAAGTAAGCAATCACCGCTGCCATATAAGGAATCAGCCGCTTATTTTCCATAGCACGCTTTCCTGCTGCCACTAAAAAGGAAATAAATATTCCCAAATAACTGATAAGCCCCAAAACGCCTTGCGTAATTAGCATATTTAAGAATTCATTGTGGGCACAAGCTAGCTTTAATCCCTGCCAATATTGTTCTACTTCTGCGTAACAATACTTGTCCATCGCACATGAGAAACAGTCTGGTCCTACGCCAATCATAATATCCTTAAAGGATGCATGCTGAAAGGCAGTCATGGACATTCGCCAGTTAAAGCCACGGTGATTTCCCCATAAATCCGTGAAATTAAAGAAACTCACATCATACAGTTTCTCTAAGAAAGACGGCAGTTTTCCCCGTGTGGTTAAAATGATAAGTAAAATTACCAGCCACACTGCAATGACTCCGCCCCAAACCATTACTTTTCGCAAAATAGTTATCTTTCCTAGGAATTTTATTCCATGCTGATGAAGTAATCTAAGAATAATGTAAATCAGTAGTACGCCCCCTAAAAGCCCCAGCATCCACGGTGAATGAATGACAAAATCTGTAATTTTCTCATCACCAGCCACCAAGGTAATCATCCGCTGTGGAAATGCCGTGCGGAATATCCCGATAATTTTAAACGTGCCAAGACCAACAATGAGAATTTCCAAGAAGCGGAACAATTTCTCTGTAGAAGAGAGCGCAAACCAAAAGAAAACCATGAGTGCAAGCATAAATCCCACATATGCACCATCTGAGTTTGCAGTACAAAGAGAGCCAAAAGAAAGGAGAACACCTAGCATTCCTATTCCCCGCAGTAAAACCTGCCGTTTTTCCGTCATGGTTTCACCATACATATATAGATACACACTAATAGGAAAGGCCAATATCGCAAAGCTGGAATACCAGGTAGTCTGGCCCAACGTCGATACAAATTTTTCAATATACTCATCTGCTAACCAAAGGGTTGCACCGGTATACTCTGAAGCATAGGTATACATTCCTAACGGATTGAAACAAAATCTTTGCAAGATAACTAACTGTGCCGTGAAGGCTGCCACAACAGTGATGGGCATAAAAAAGAAGGTTCCATTCTTACAAAAGCGAGACATAAAGAAATATATTAGGACAAAAGCACTTTGGCTCACAAAGCCCATACTCCACCCCGGAAAACCAACAAGGGCAATATTCATGGTACCTGTCGAGGTTACAACATTTTTGTATGATGAACACAGATAAGACAATAGAGAAATTAGGAAATATGCTAGTACAAAATAGTCCATAGGCATCAATTGTGATGGCAGTTTCTTTAATTCCATCTTTTCACAATTGTTCTTCGTAAGAAACCAATTTACCCACGCAATTGCTGCTAAGCCCAAAAAGACAACGGTTGTCCACTTAAAGAAATCATATTTAGCATTTCCCATATCAAAGTATTTATTATGGAAATACAGCGGAAATACCACCAACATTGCCAGTCCATATAGCACCATAATGGTACTAATAAAATACTCCGCCGTTTCTAACAGTGCAGCATTCTGCGCTTGTTTCAGTCTATCTTTTTTATTGGCCATTACCCTTAGTTGCCTTCCTAAATCTGCTATAATTAAAGAACTTTAACAAGTTCTATACGATTGGTTTGCAATCACATACACCATTCGTTATTTTAGCATATTTAAGGAGAATTATTTATGTTTCCAATCTCTGCCTGCATTATCATGAAAAACGAAGAAAAATTTATTGAAGGCTGCCTGCAGGCTCTTCAAAAACAGGGAATTGATGAAATCAACATTGCCGATACCGGATCAACGGACCGAAGTGTAGAGATTGCCCAAAAATACACCGACCGCATTTTTCACTTTGACTGGGTGAAAGACTTTGCTGCTGCAAAGAATTTTATTATTTCTAAGGCTAGCCACGACCATATCGTGATTCCTGATGCCGATGAATATTTGGATGAGTGTGATCGAGGTTCGCTTGACAAAATGCTCCAAAATCAGCCTCATGCCATCACCAGAGTCTTAGTCTCACATCTCACGGAGGAAAATGGCATCCGCGGTTCTCATAATGTCTGGACAGAAAAGTTCTTCAACCGAAAAGACTATCATTTTAAAGGCGCTATTCACGAGCAGGTCGTGGCTCTTCCCGGGAAAAAATATGAAGTGTTTGACGGGCCTCTCCACATCACCCACTATGGATATATAACCTCTTCCGAGCAGCAAAAACAAAAGGCTTTGCGAAATAATGAAATCCTGTTTAAAGAAATAGAGCGTCGTCCCAATGATCCATATTTGTATTTCCAAGTGGCGCAAAGCTATATGCTTGCTAGAGATTTAGAAAATGCTTATTCTTGGTTTAACAAAGCACTTTCTTTAGATATCGATCCTACTTTAGAATATGTACAGATGATTGTTACCGGCTATGGCGACACTGCCCTTGCTACTGGCCGTAAGAAAGAAGCACTAGCTCTGGAGGGTATTCGCGATGTATTTGGTCATCTTCCAGAATATGTCTTTATGATGGGACAAATCTATATGGCAAACGATATGTACTTAGAGGCCTACAAAGAGTTTCTCACCTGTCTTACTATGAAAGAAGGCCGCACCAGTGGTGTGACCTCCTACTACGCGTACCATAATATTGGTGTGATAAACGAAGCCTTTGGCAAAACAGAAGATGCCATCGCCTTCTATAAAAAAGCGGGAGATTACCCCCGCTCTGTGAACCGTTTAAAAGAACTCGGCGTACTCTCGTAATACCGCATTCCGATAGTCATTATAGCCTTTCCAAAGGTTTGTAATTCCTGTATCATGAGCAATCCACGGTTTCTTCATTTCTGGAACTACTAACTTATATCCTTTTCGTCGAAACTCAAAACTTTGAGACATATCATAGTAACTCCATCCCTGTAGCAAATCTTCTCTCCAAGGAAGATCTGTTCTTGTCACCATCAAAAATCCTTCTAGCGTCTCAACTTCCGTAAGTCCATCTTCTGGTCTATAGGCATACCCCTCATAATGCGCATTTTCTGCATCTAGCGCATAAAGGTTTCCAACACGTGGTCCATGCCACGGCACGCCGCTGGCCGGTACCTTAGGAGAACCAAGCACTCCTATCATGCCTATTTTATTATCCATGCCAAAAATAGTTAAAACATCATTTAAGAAATTTGGATTAATAATAGAAACATCCTGATGCATATATATTTTGATGGACGCATCTGACTGGGCAATCGCCTGATTAAAGGCATTTGCCATACTGCTTGCCCCGCGCACCGGGATAATCTCAACCGTATATCCATCCGGCACTTTAAGCTGATGAATATATAACTCCGCTTCCTTAAATAACATCTCATTAGAAACGCTAATTACAAAGCCAAACTTCTTTTTGGGTGCGGATGGAATCAGGTGCTCCAGTCGTTCAAATAATCCCATGACTATACCCCCTTTGCCACACGAAGTTTTAACTGCATTTCCTCGGCCATTGCCACCAGCCTCTTTCGCTCAGCATCTCCCGTGGTTTCTTTCCCTAATATTAAATTCACCAAATATAGTGCTTCCTTATACCCCAAACGCTCTGCATATAGAGTGGCTAGCACTTCAAAAATCCTATCCTTCTCTCCCACAGTCGAATCTAAAACAAGCTGTTCTACTGCATATACCGAAATTTTCTTTTCAGCAATGTAGCCCATAGCCTCCTCCTGTAGTGGTTTGGCTAATCCTAACTGCATACGTCTGAAATAGAAATTCATTTTACGATAAATCGTTTCAAAATGCTCTGTAAACTCAATAGAATCAAAGATGCAAGCGTCTGCCATCTTTTCCGTTTCATAGATTTTTACCGCTGTAGTAAATACCTTTAGTTCATAGTCATACTGTGCCAGGTTCTCGTACTCTTCCCCTCGCACCAGTTTGATTATTTCCTCATAGGCAGCTCTGCTACGTTCCGAAATTTTTTCATTGATGCGGCCCTTCATCGCACAAATCCCTGCAAATAATGCCGGACGCACCTCTGCCATAGCGGAGAAATAGCTATCTGCGTAACTTCTCAGTTTCTGGTTACTTATATCCGTCCACTGACCATTCTCTTTAAATTGTTCCAAATCCACGTGGGATGCAATAACCATATTTACCTCACCGAATCCTCAAGGCTTTTGTCCCTTGTATCTATATTATATACCATCCTTATGTTAACAACCACCCCTGTTGTCCGCATGGCTTTTGCTCCTTGTATCATGTTATAATGAATTTATGAAATTTTCTTTCTGCTTAATCACAAAAAATGAAGAGAAGTATATCGATGCCTGTCTTGCGCCTTTAGCAGAAACAGGCATGCCTATTGTTGTGCTAGATACCGGCTCCACCGATCGAACAGTCGAAATTGCACGTAAATATACGAATAACATTTTCGATTTCACTTGGCAGAATGATTTTGCCTTAGCACGCAACACCTGTGCACAGAAGGCGGCTACAGAATATGTCTACTTTATAGACGCCGATGAAATCACCACTTTCATAAATATCAAGAAAATACTACAGCAAATCAAGGACTTCCCCGCTGCTGTTGGACAAATGAAGCGAATCAGCCTTTCCTGTTCTGGTGATGATGAAACCTGTAACAGCATCGATTATCCCGAGCGTCTGTACTCCAAAAAGTTTTTTCATTACGAAGGGCGTATCCACGAGCAGGTCACTTTTATAGACTCTCATAAGAAAAATGAGCCGCTTCCTTACTACGAAACTCCGCTTACTACAAGGCATGAAGGCTACCTGGGTTCCATAGAGGAGCGTGAAAAAAAGGCCAGGCGCAATATTGATTTATTAATGCTTGATTTGCAGGAACATCCTGAGGATCCCTATATTTATTACCAATTGGGTCTGGCTTATCGCTTATTTAACCATTTCGAGGAGGCAGATTCCTTCTTATCTAAGGGTGTATCTATGGTTTCTGATTATTCTCTGCGATATGTTACCGATCTCATCCTTAATTATGGACAAAACTTACTTTCTCTCGAACGATACGCTGATGTTACTGCACTGGACCAGTACCTTCCACACTACAAAGAAAATGCGGATTTTCTTTGTATGCTTGGATATGCTTATATGAGTTTATCTAAACTGGGGGAAGCCATCTCTCTCTACACAAAGGCGACTACTGTTCCCGAAGCTTCTGTTGTGGGGAACAACAGCTCTATCCCCCATCATAATCTGGGATGCATCTACGAAGCAACAGAGAATTATTCTCTTGCCAGAAAACACTTTAAACTTGCATGCGATTATGCTAAAAGCAAAGATCGACTTTCTGACCTCTCGCAGGATTCTACAGATGCCACACCGCAATTTTGCGTGGTTATTCCTTATACTGCACCTAATTTGGATTGGCTAGGAGACATTTTGGAAATACTATCCCATAGTACCTTCTCTTCTGATAGGTATATTCTGGCTTTGGTTGGTCCCCAAGCAGAACTTACCAGTTCTTACGAAAAACAGCATGCTGAAACAACGCTGTTAATACATACTGATACGGAAGTCCCTATGGAAGAGGCTGTCAGGTTGGTACGTTCCTATGATATATGTATGGACGTGATTCCTCTATTTGCAAACACGATACTCTCTTATGATACACTTCGTCAATTGTATCAATATAAACAGGCTTCTGAAGCGGATGTTTGCCTATATTATGATGTAACAAAAAGCGGTGGAGACTTACTTCTCTCTGTAAACAGTGATGCAGAGCGTTTTTCTCTTTCTGCCGCAGGTCTTTTCCCTCCGCAGAACCCTAACCCAGCTCTCTTTAGCGAGAAAAGCATAAAAAAATCCCCGCAGGAAACTGCAGGGATGAATCCATCTTCCTTTATAAACGCACTGCTTCCAAATGTGCATACTGTAGCAACAATTGGAAGCACGCCCAAGGATTTTCTTCTCTCTTAACAAGTACCACCTACTACACCCAAACTGTCTTATCGTTAAATTAAGTTCCAAAGACTGTTTCCAAGATTTTATTTAATAGCACGCTGTAGGTGTAATCTTTTGCAACTCTCTTGTAACCATTTAGTGCAATAGTCAGCCTCTCTCTTTCGTGCGTTAAATAGTATGAAGCTTTGTCCTTAAGTTCCTCCATACTATGATATACTTCCACCTCTTTTCCAACTTCAAAGAGTTCAAATAACTCTGGTTGTGGATCCGACAAAACAAAACCACCAATGGATAATATATCAAAGACGCGCTGTATAACACCACTTTCGATGGATTTTAATGTTGTACTCAGACATATTTTTGAAAAGGCATTCACTCGAAATAAATCTGTTTCATAGTTAACAGCCCCATTAACTTGTAATCCAGGAACCTCTTTTGCGACCTCTGTATCATTTGTATATACAACCGTATTAAAACATTTACTACAGGTCGACAATATTTCTTTTCTCTCTTCTCTTGCTAACAATCTTGTTAATACCAGCACATCTTCCAGATATTCTTGTTCTATCATTGCATTAGAATTAACTACTATGCGATGCAAATCTTGTCGTAAATGTTCCCCTGCAGTTCCAAACGCAGATTCTGATGGATTATAAAAGCAAACATATTTTTTCAAATATGCATCCAAGTCTTTCTTCCCCTCTTCCGACAAGGTAGCAAAAAATTGTTCTAAATATTTCTTTTGATAAAAATTTCCCACAAAAGAAATATCACATGTGTATTTCTTTTCATCTTCTTCTGTCAATGCAATCTGATTTGCCCTAAGTATATTGGCCGCTAACGGAGAATAAAATATATTTTTTATTCCAATTTTCTGTAACCGCCGAATCTGCACCTTATCAAACATAAAAATATAGTTTGTTTCATAAAATGCCTCCTTATCATATAGTGTTTTCTGTGGTGAATCATAAACCCAAGATATATATTGTTTTCCTACCTGATAGCATGCCTCCGCCACAACCCTTGAAAAATTTTGTGTAAAGACAGCATCACAGCCTGGTATGATACGTATCAAATCTTGTAAAGTTTTTTCTTCATATTCATCAAGTGGAATCTGCCCATAAGGAGCTTCCACTGTAACGCCTAACTCAACGAGTCCCCAGACGATATCACCTTTCACTATATCAAAAGAATCAAAATAGTATACTTTTAGTTTATTCCAGTCCATCGAATCTCCTAAAAAAAAGGAGAGCCGAAGCTCTCCTTTTTGCCAATTTTATAATTAACCAAGAAGGGACATAACACCCTGGTTAGACTGGTTAGCCTGTGCCAACATAGAAGTACCAGCCTGTGCAAGGATCTGGTTGTTGGAGTAGGTAACCATCTCTTTAGCCATATCTGTATCACGAATTGCAGATTCAGCTGCTGTGGTATTTTCAACAACATTATCCAGGTTCTTAATAGTATGCTCAAGTCTGTTCTGTACAGCACCGAGATCAGATCTCTGCTTAGATACCTTCGCAAGCGCGGACTTAATCATGGAAATCGCTTTCTGAGCCTTTGTATTGTCTGTACCAGATACTGCTACGCCATCAATACCGATAGCAGATGCTCTCATCTCAGCAATCGACATGCCGATAAACTGGCCAGCTTCTGCACCTACCTGAAGATTCTTTCCTGTAAAGGATCCATCTAATAGGTTCTGCTCATTAAAGGTAGTCGTGGAAGCTACACGATCAATTTCAGAAACAAGTGCCTGTACTTCACTATCAATATATCCACGGTCTACACTAGTCATAGTATCATTAGATGCCTGGATAGCCAGAGTGTTCATTCTCTGAAGCATATCATGCACTTCTGCCAGAGCACCTTCTGCAGTCTGTACGCAGGAGATACCATCCTGTGCATTTGCAGATGCCTGGGTTAAACCTTTGATCTGACGTCTCATCTTCTCAGAGATTGCAAGACCAGCTGCATCATCTGCTGCACGGTTAATTCTATAACCTGAGGAAAGCTTCTCTGTTGACTTAGCCTGAGAGCCAGTCGTAACATTAAGCATTCTGTTACTATTCATTGCCTGTAAATTGTGCTGAACTACCATTGTTTTGTCCTCCTTGAATATGACATTCCTATTTTTATCTGCATATGGTATTATCTGGCATCCGGTCTGTTCCGTCTTGCCTTACAATACATATATCGGCACTTTCTGTAAACACTTTATAGTCCTCAGAAAAATTTTTTCAAAAAGCAAAGTGGCCACCATACGGTGGCCACTTAAATGGTAGTTTGATTACAGATTTACGAATTAGCCAAGAAGGGAAAGTACACCCTGGTTGCTCTGGTTAGCCTGAGCCAACATAGAAGTACCAGCCTGTGCAAGGATCTGGTTGTTGGAGTAGGTAACCATTTCTTTAGCCATATCTGTATCACGGATTGCAGATTCAGCTGCTGTAGTGTTCTCAACTACGTTGTCAAGATTCTTGATTGTGTGCTCAAGTCTGTTCTGAACAGCACCAAGATCAGATCTCTGCTTAGATACGTTAGCAAGAGCGGTCTTAATCATGGAGATTGCCTTCTGAGCCTTAGTATTGTCTGTACCAGATACAGATACACCATCAATACCGATAGCAGATGCTCTCATCTCAACGATAGAGATACCAATAAACTGACCCTTTTCTGCACCAACCTGAAGGTTCTTGCCAGTGAAGGAACCATCCAGTAAGTTCTGCTCATTGAAGGTGGTGGTGGAAGCTACACGATCGATTTCAGAAACAAGTGCCTGAACTTCGCTATCGAGATATCCACGGTCTACGCTAGTCATGGTATCGTTAGATGCCTGAATAGCCAGAGTGTTCATTCTCTGAAGCATATCGTGTACTTCTGCTAATGCACCTTCTGCAGTCTGTACTGCGGAGATACCATCCTGTGCGTTTGCAGATGCCTGGGTTAAACCTTTGATCTGACGTCTCATCTTCTCGGAGATTGCAAGACCTGCTGCATCATCTGCTGCACGGTTAATCTTGTAACCGGAAGACAACTTCTCAGTGGACTTTGCCTGAGCGCCAGTCGTCACGTTTAACATTCTGTTGCTGTTCATTGCTTTTAAATTGTGCTGTACTACCATAGTTTTATCCTCCTTGATAATAGATAGTAGCCGCTTCCCTGCGGCTGTTATTAAGTTACAGAGAAGAAGAACTCTTCCCTTGTATTAATTATATCGGAAAAAGTTCCCGATATTTAATACCAAAATGAATATTTTCGAAAATTTTTAATTTTTGTTGATTTTCGCCAATTCGCAACATAACTTTTGGCAATTATTCCTTTTTGTCCATGAGCTGCGGATCAATATGATTAATCCGGTTCATGGCATTGTAATAACTGTTGGTTGCCTTCGTTGCACTGCGCTGCTGACTAAACTTTTTCTTTTCTGCTTGAAAACGTGCTGTAACAAGTGCTTTATTCCGTTCTTCCGCCGCCATAAGAGAGGTACTCCGATCCGTCACTTCCTTAATAAGGCGTTGCATCTCCTGAATATCAGCCTTGTAATAATCCTTATCCTTTTGCAAGTTTTCTCGTATTCTGTCATAAACAGCAGTAAATCCACTGTCTAAACCTTCTAATTTTTCAATTAAAGCAGCCTTATCGTCAACCGTCTGATCGAAAGCATCCCAGTCCATCTTATCTGCTTCCACCATACTCTTTTGCTGCACTGTGTATAGAAGAATTTCATCCAGAAGCTTTTTCTTCTGCTCCAGTGAATCCTTCAGCATATCCATGTACCTATCTGTCATTGGATCCCCCACAACTCACCTCACGCCTGCTGGCTCTTAACCTTCTTCATAACCTCTTTCCAGTTATCACGCATGGAACGGAGGTGCATCACAACTTCTTCCATAATCTCTGGATCCTTGGAAACATTGGCCTCCAAAAGTCTCTTAAGCAGGTATCGATACACTTTATCAAACTCCTCTGCGATAGGATACTTGAAATTTAATGTAGCACGGAACTCATCAATAATCTTCTGGGTACGAATAACATTGTAATGTGCCTTCTGCACATCTTTGTCCTTCATCGCCTGGGTTGCAATGTTACCGAACTTAATAGCTCCTTCATAAAGCATTAATGTAAGTTCTGCAGGAGATGCCGTTAAAATCTTACTGTTATTATATTGTGCATAAGGATTATTCATCATAGCCATGGTATGCTACACTCCTGTTCAAATTATTTAGTTAGAATAACCTAGCATTCCTGAAACTGCCGTCTGCTTACCATTTAGGTTCGCAATTGCCTTTTCCATGGAAGCAAATCGATCATAATACTTGTCTTCCATATCAGAGACCTTCTGCTCCAGTTCTGCAATCTTCTTTTCCCAGTCTTTCTCTTCTGTAGCAAGTTGCTTATCATTATAAACCTTATAGATACTGCTCATAGAAGAGGAGCCCATCTTCGCATAGAGATTTTTATACAGTTCACCGGAAAGTTGCGAGAAGAACTTAGTTACTGTCTCGGGATCAGAGGCAATCATCGTCTTCAGTTTATCTTTATTACCTGCTGTTGCAGAGTCATCACTATCTCCATCAATATGAAGCGCATAACGCTCATTCTTTTCAGAAGAGAAATACCCAAGGGTAGCGATACCAAAATCTGCCAAATACATATTCTTTCCGCCAACATTAATCCCTTTGTTCATGGTGGAAGTCATAGCATCCATAACGCCAAACAGGGTATCGTCATTTCGAAGAAGAGAATCTTTAATCTTATTTTCCCAATCTTCAATTTCCTTCTCTGTCATTGCTTCCTTCTGCTCATCTGTCAGAGGCTCATAGCCTTTTGAAGAATCCGCGTTATAAAGCTTACTCATCTCATTAATGAGATCGTTATACTCTTTGAGCATATCCTTCACAACATCATATACCGCATCATAATCTGCGGAAGTTGTAACAGAAATCATTTCATTCTTATCTGCCGGCATAGCATTGATGGTATAGGTAGAGCCATTAATGGTAAAGGTATTGGTGTTAGACTCAAACATGGCACCATTTAACTCAAGCATTGCATTCTGACCGTCAATCTTGCTGGCTGCCTTGTATCCTGTTGCATCGGGCAGAGTACTTAACTGGTCAGCAGATGCAATTCCCAACTTAGCTAATGCAGTAATATCTCCCTCAAAGCTAAAGTCATTCGCTTTTCCTGTATCCTTGCCACTAATAAACAAACGCTGATTACCAGCATCAAAGTTCGCATTAAAACCTGCCTTCTTTATGGCTGCTGTCAGTTTGTCCATGGTATTTACCTGACCTTCACCACTACCAATGGTAATATCAACAGTAGAATTATCTGCCTTACGAAGAGTAATGGTGGATCCTTCTGCAATACCAAGCTTTTCTGTCAGTTTCTCATCGCCTTTCTTTATATCCACCTTAGAACCTGTTAAGTAAGCCGCTGTTGCCTGCTGTTCAATACGAGCAGACTGAATACCATTCACTGCACTCTTTCCAGCTACTACAGAAAGAGCACTATTGGACGTAGTCACCTTCTGTTTGGAATAGGCAGTACTTAATCGATTGGTAGACAACGTATTTGCATAAAAGCTATATATCTTTTTATTTAAATCCTGCCATGCAGTCTGGGTCCACTTATTCTTGGTAAGGGAATTCTTCGCATCCGTTACTCGCTTGGTCGCTTTCGATGTATAAGCACTAATAATGCTTTCTGTATCTAAACCGGAATTTAATCCAGTCATACGAATCAAATCACTCATAGTATCCGTCCTTTCTATGCGTTCTGATTAGCGTTTTTCATCAACAAGGAGACCTGAACTCTCCCAAATTTTCGCAATCATATCTAGCATCTTCTCAGGTGGTAATTCCTTGATAACTTCTTTTGTCTTTTTATCAACAATCTTAATGGTAATACGATTTGTCTTCTCATGAATACCGAATTCAGACGTAACACTGGTAGCTTTCTTATTCAGCTCTTCCAGTGCCTTACGCATCATCTCATTATCTGCAGCATTAGCGCCAGGATTACCGTTACTTCCCTGGTCCTGTGCTGCGCCCTCTTCATTTTCCGCAAGTTTTGTCACAGCAAGGGTATCTTCATCCACTCTCGCTACACTTGCATCCATGTTCTGTCCATCCGTGGACTCAGGAATCGTCGTGGTTACTGGCGCAGTTGCCGCTGCCTGGGTAGGCTGGGCTGCGTATGTCATGATGGTTCCTAAAGGTTCAATTCCTGCCATAATACTCACCTCCGTGTGAAATTCGCGATTGCCTATCTGTACAATTAGTGCAATCAAAAATAGAGTTCTTACATCCTATATCGGATACTTTTCCTAAATTTTAACACTTTTTACTAAAATTTCTTAAAAATAGAGGGGCGTCCCAAAAGACGCCCTCTCCGCACATATGTTATGTTAACCAAATAATTTCTTCAATGCATCTGGTGATGGTTCCGTCATAGCAGCCTTATTCGCTTCCTGAATCTGCTGATATACTTCCTGTCTATAAATAGGAACATCCTTAGGTGCCGCAATACCAAGCTTCACCTGATCTCCTTTAACGTCTAACACGGTAATTTCAATATTGTTATTAATAATCAAGGACTCGCCTTTTTTTCTAGATAAAGCTAACATATTACTCACCATCCTTTCTGGCTTCTCTTCTCGCCTGAAGAATGTCGTAAATATAATATTTAACCGGAACGTCCTCATCAAGAATAAGTTGTACCGCTTTGCAAGTTTCTGCATTAATAATCAGTGGAGCCTTTAAGTTCACACTCATCTTTGTAAGATCTGCCGGGACAGAAATCGTAACAAGCACTAACATTTCTTCGCTAATACCACCAATGGGTGCCAACAAATCATCATTTACCATAGGATTGTAGTCCTCTTTTGCAATCTTAGGATCAATCACTGGCATTGCAAAATTAGGTTCCTGTACAGACTGCAGCCAACGAATGCCGCCCTGATTTCCCTGCTCAATATCATGAATCAGCGCAAAATCCACCAAATCAGGAAAACCTACGATTCCACTCGGAAATTTAATCATCTTATCATCATCAATGGTAACTTCGCCAAATATTCTGGTATTAATTTTCATCTTTGCAACCTCCTGTGTTTTCGAAGAAAACCCGAGCCTCTTATGGTAAGGAGAGGTTTCCCGCCTGTTTCTGGGTTTCACTTACTTATAGTATAACACGACTACCGCATGCCTGCATATTCTACAGGTAGTCAAGTAACGTTTTCTGAATCATATCAGCAGTTGCAGAAAGCGCCGCCTGATAACTTACCTGGGTGGAAGACAACTGTACTGCAACTTCAGTCTCATCCACATCCTCATTCTCGCTTTGTAGGGTTCTGAATGTTGTGGACTGATCCTCCAAGCGATTCTCCACAAGTTCTAACCTGGACGCTCTGTTTCCTATCGTTGTTAGTGCTTCATTGGCAGAATTCAAGTACCCCTGCATCTTTGTAATATAGTGACTAAACGTCTTCTGAAGCTGGTCTCTCAGATATGTCTGTGCCTTCTTCGCTGCATCCAAATCTTTCCCGATATTTGCTAACTGATCTGTATCATAGTTTGCTTCATCTTTCTGCATTGCTTCCAGTTTCGCAACAACGTTCTCTATATCTGTCAGCTTATCTGCCAGATCAACAACCTCATCCACATCTCGTCCAATACCATGTTTGAAGATTTCTTCCGGATAACTATTAATTTGAATGTGCTGGTTAAATCCAACCTGATATTTGATTTCCTGTCCCAAGGTACCAGTTGTAGGATAATCCTCATTATAAGGAATCACACCCACAATAGGATCCGTTGTTTCACAAGCGAAGTAATGCTGCGGACGAAGATCACCTTTCTCCCACTTTTCTTTGTGGTAATCAAAAGTTGCCGTATTATCCACATTCTTCATCTGCTCATAAGCATTTTTCCCTAGCACCAGTTCTCCTGTGGATGGTACAAAAATTACCGCATCATCATCTGTCTGTGCCTGGGCATAGGCAGCTTCCGCATCTGTTTCTGTAGTAGTCGTAAAGGATGTCACTGCCCCAGCCTTATCGGTTACGTTTAAGGAACCTGTTCCTGCATCCATCAAATTGTCATAGGCCAGCTGAATACGATAATACTTTGTTTCCTGCACATCTGTTTCCGACGCCAACGCACTACCAGTATTTTCATAATTCTGTTCATTAATTTCCCCAAGAGCACCTGTGGAAATAAAGCTTTTTTCTTCCACATCCATATAGTTAAACTTCTGGGTAATATGATAATCCTGGGTTGTCGCTTCCGGAAACTTTAGGGAAGTATCCGTACGATACCCCGTAAAAATATAACGTCCAGCGTAATCCGCATCACCAGTAGCATATACTTCGTTCTTTAATTCCTTCATCGCATTGATGATAATTTTGCGGTCATCCGTTGTTAAAGTGTCAGAAGAGCCTTTTTCACACTTCTCTATCAAATCCTTGATTACAGAAATAGATGTCTTTGCTGCGCTTTCGGTAAGTTCCAGCCAGCTCTTCGCATCCGGAACATTTTTCTTATAATACTGATTCACATCATTAACATCACTGGCAAGACGCAGTGCTCTGATAGCAACCACCGGATCCTCAGATGGACGAAGAATCTTTTTACCAGTAGCAAGTTGGGTATTTAACTGATCGGTCAGTTCTTTGTTGCGGTTAATATTGGTAAGGGCGTTATTCTGCATAACTTTATTCGTAATACGCATAAAATCACCTTGTCCTTTCTCTTACTACGCAACTTCCTGTCGCTTCTTCCCATCCATGATGCAAGTTTCAAAATATATATCGGTTAAAAAAGGGGCTCTCTTAAGCCCCTTTTCCTTTGGAATCGTTTTTATTTTATACGCCCGTCTGCAAAATCAATCTGTCATATACTTCAGACAGAGTCTGAATCATCTTGGATGCCAGATTGTACTGCTGCTGGAATTTATTCAGATTGATTGCTTCCTCTTCGGAATCTACACCACTGACAGATAGTCTCTGGTTCTGAATACCTGTGCCAAGCACTTCATAATTCTGTGTAAAATTCTTTGCACGCTGTGTATTTAAGGATACATCAGACATTACGCATACTAAGAACTGATCTGCAGAGCAGCTTCGGTAGCTCATACGATTCTGGTTTGTTTTCAGGTCAATAATATCCTCTACTAGCGTATTGTCCTCATCGCCAGAATACTGTTTCCTTCTAGTCGCAAATAGGGAGGGATCCTTTGTAAGTTCATCCGCGATGGATATATTACCAGCATTCATAAGCACATAACTGTTATCTGTGCTGCCTACTACAATGGTACTCGTTCCATCACCCTTCAGTGCCACCTTGGTATCGCCTGTTCCACCAAGTGTTTCACCCTCGTTTAGCCTGTCGCCATTTGCTAGGTACGCAGTGAAAAGATCTCTTCCTTCATCACCATTATCCAAAACACCCGCATGAAGAATCTCATTATATGCCTGGGAGTAACTTCTTACCCACTCATTCATCTGAGACATATAGTAAGGAATACCCTGATAGATAAGATTGGTTCCGATTTCCACGTTCTGTTCCTTGGTCGCTGCAGACTGCTGTACCTGGTGCTTACCATTCAGTCCCTGGTTTAGTTGGAAAGTATAACTGCAGTCACCAGTATTTTCATCCATCGTATAGGTCCACGCACTGTAATAATAACGCTGGCTGCCTATATTAATAGTTCCTCCCGTTGTGTAGTAGTTACCATTCTGATCCACTTCTCCACCGCTGGGGAGATTACACTTTGTAAGGTCCATTAGATAGTCTGCTTTAACCTTGACGGTAACCTGCTGCAAACCAACATCTACTGCTGAAACCGTTCCCTTAAAATTTTCTCCATTGCATCCATCACGCATCTGGATAAGTCCTTGCAGCTTTCCACCCGTTGTCGGAGAGTATACATTCAGCATATCACCCTTGGTTCTATAGTCCTCTGTGGTCCAATCGGCCTGCCCTCTAAAGTAAATATCATAGAGGCCATCAATATCACTATCATACACCCTTTCATAATTCTCACGAGGTACATACTGCAGTGTCTTGTAAGTACTATCATCCACCAAAGTCTGGCCACAGATCTTAACGATATATCTTGTACCGCCGGTCACTCGGTCCGGATCGTTTGAATCGATAACCTTACGTTCTTCCACATCGACACCACATATTTCAGACAGTTCATCAATAAGTTTATCTCGCTGGTCACGAAGCTCATTGGCATGGGCACCACTATTCATCTCGATGACATTAATTTGCTTGTTCAGCGCAGAAACCTCTTCTGCAATCGCATTGATTCGATCCACATTAACCTTCACCTCAGAATTCACATCTCTCTGCAATTTCTGAAGATTCGTGTACATATCATTGAAATAGGTGGTTAAATTCTGCGCATAACCTATCGATTGCTGGCGAACCGTATTGTCTGCAGGATTCTTGGCCAATTCACTAATGGTATTGTAGTACTCATTAAAGATTGTGTTAAAACCTTTTACGGTTTTATTGTCTGTAAAGTACTCTTCAATAGTCTTCATATAGTACTCTTTAGACTCATATTCACCAAGTTTGCTCTGGTTTGCCCAATATTTTTCATCATAAAAAATATCTCTTACTCGCTCGATGGCTAATGTTTCTACACCGGCACCAACGCAGCCATACGTGGTAAAAGAACGAATTGCATTCGCCGCCTGGGTAGATACTTCCTGTCGGCTATAGCCCTCCGTTTCAATGTTAGAGATATTGTTTGCAGTTGTATTTAAGGATGCCTGCGCTGCCTGCAATCCTGAGTATGCGGTATTTAATCCAAGAAATGTTGAGGACATACGTTCTACCTCTTTCCTAAAGACATCTTGCCGGTTCCTTCCGCCTCGTCTTTTCTTTTCTGCGAGATCCTTCTCTAATAAAAATAGCGTTCTACCTTTTATATCGGTAGAACGCTAAAAAATCTTAATCCATCGTCCCAGATTATGAACCAAGTGTATTGATTACATGTTCCAGCATCTCATCAATCACATTAATATAACGGCTACTTGCATTATATGCATTCTGAAAACGGATCATATTAGATAACTCTTCATCCGTTGATACACCAATCGTTCCCTGACGAGAAGCTTCAATAGACTCTACCGTCATTTTCTGGTGTTCCTGTAAGCTCATATAGATATTACCAGAGTTCGCAATTTGCGCCACCATAGCATTGTAAAATTCAGGGATGCTGATACCATTGGTTAAGGTCGGATTCAGGGTATATTTTTCCTCTTGAAAAGCCTTTTCCAAATCTTTGGCCGTTGTATAGTCCACGCTGCCGTCTGGCATCATAAAGCTCAGGTGACTGGGATACTGCAACAAATCCTGATTAATAATAATCCCTAAGCTTGTGTACCAAGTAGAAGAATTCTCCGGATCCTCCGCTGTCTGCTGCCATACCATATTTCCGAGGCCATCATCCACCTGCTCAGCCAAATCACAGGTACCACGCTGAAACAGTTCTACAGGGATATATGATGTAGGATCATTCTGATCTGCCAAAGTACAAAGATATCCCGTCTTCGTATCTGCATGCTCTTTAAGCACATTGTTCACAGCTGTAACAATCTTATTTACCAGGCCATCAAATTCCGCCATGGTATTCATCATAATGGAATCCTGCACTGCCGGGTGCGCCGTCAATGCGCGGCCTCTGGCATCCTTGGGCTGCTCCGTATAAGCTTCCTCTGTTGCCAAATCCTGATATGTTCCTCTGTGGTCACCTCTGGCTAATAAAGCAGCCTTCAGTTCGCCCACATCTGTATCTTTTACCGAAGAAATCTCTACACTGAAGTCAAAAACCGGTGCGCTATCTGGCTTATACACTTTATTTCCAAAGCTGTCATAAAAACTTTCCGCACTATCTGGCCAGAATACAGCATAAAATCCCGCATCTCCATCCACCATATAAGACATCACATTCGTCTTGTCCTGGAGTACTAAATCATGCGTTTCAAACTTAACCAGGACATTTCCATAAGCATCATTTTTAAATTCTGTATTGCCAAGTCCTGACAACTCATCCATCAAGCGGTTACGCTGATCCTTTAAGTCATTGGCATTCTCTATGCCACCTGTTTCAATCGCTCTAATCTGTTCGTTTAATTTCCAGATTTTATTAGCAATCTCGTTAACGCGATCAACATTCTCGCGTACTTTTAAGTTCAACTTATCCTGATAATCCGAGAAATCCTGATATACATTATGTGCCGCTTCCACAAAACTCTGCGCGTACTGTACCAGCATAGACTGCGTTACTTCACTGGAAGGATCTTTTACTAATTCCTCAATCGCCGTCCACAGGGAATTTACAGAATCCGAGAAGGTTGCGCCATCTAGTTCGCCCAGAATTTCCTCAATCTCTTCAATCGCGCCATAGGAAACATCATAAAAGCCCTGTCTACCAAACTCTTCTCTATAAGAAGCATCCAAAAACCTGTCTCTTACCTGTCTAACTTCAGCAATATTTACACCCAGACCCGTCTGTTTCTGAGCAACACCAGTCGTATTAACATCGATTTTATTGTAACGAAGTGCTGCATTCTGTACCTGTTGACGCACATAACCAGGCGTCTCAGCATTTGTTACGTTATGCGCAACAACGTTGAGTGCCTCCTGTCCAGCCTGTAATCCAGTTCTTCCTACATGTAAATCTGCAAATAATGGCATATATTCGTCTCCAACCTGCGGGAAGCACGCCTCAGCATACTCCCCGCAGATTCAATGAAGTCTGTATTAATCCTATGATAGGATACCAATGATATAAAAAAACCGATACTGCTTTGTTATAAGTAATATCGGCTTTTTACGCTTTTTCTTTAGTTTCTCGGCCAAACTTTCTCTTATTGTTTGGAGTCAAATCGCTTTGTTCCACTTCCCATGGTGTTTCCCGCTGCATAAGCACGTCTGGTATAGTCAGCTGTTTCCGGTGCTTTCTTCATTGTCTGCAGGAGACTCATTTCAAACTCCACCATTTCTAAGGAATTCTTAAGTAGCTCCCTGTTTTGGTTATTCACCTTTACCATACCGGAAAGTGTTTGCTTGAGAGCATCATGCACCTTTGCAAGTGCATCCCGTTCCTTCAGACGGTTCCCCATTTTTTCAATCAGCTGTGGCAGCGTTAATTCTTCTTTTGCTCCCATAATTCCAGAGATTTCTTTCATCGTCTGCATCCGATCCTTTTCTAGTTTCTGAATCGTTGCCACCACTTCCTGCTCTGCCATGGTGATTTTCTCCAGGCTCTCCAAATCGCCCTTTATAATCACTGGGGTTTTCGCCGTAGAAAGTTCATATAAAACACCATATTCCGTATTTTCTCGTTCTAATGTATATATCAGCGTCTCTATCAGACTAGCCATAGCATATGTCCTTTCTTTTTCAGCACATTCTATTTAAATGATGCTAGGCCCAAAAACCTTTTGCTCCCAACATCATTTAAATGAAAAAGGCGTCTGCACTTGCAGACACCTGTTTCACAAAAACAAACAATTTAGAAAATAGCAGTTTCTGTAGCCTTCTCCAGAAGCTTGTCAGCAAGATCACTGGTACTTACCTGATAAGTACCTGCCTCATAAGCACTCTTTAAAGCTGCAATCTTATCTGCGCGTACATCAGGAGTCTGTGCAAGACCTGCACGAACGACCTGCATATCCTTTCCAGCATCAGAGAGCTGGAGCTTATCCATAAAGCTACCACCCTTGCCTACCTGGGGCTTTGCTGTCGCCACCTTCTGTGTATTATTGTAAAGCTGCTGGATCTGAGAATAACTATCAATTCTCATAATAAATCCCTCCTTTGACTTAGCTCCTACATACTTTCTGTAACATATATCGGTAAATCTTTCGGAAACTTAACCCTTTTTACAAAGAATATTTATAAATTTTGCTTAGCATCATTTTGCCATCTCTGGGCCTGTTCCCTTATAATAAACATATCGGCAGATTTATGCAAATATTAACAGCTTTATAAAAGTTTACATAAAACAAGGGAATTGCTATGGAAATTCTATATTATCGTTATGGCAGCATCTGTGAACCAGCTACCATAAAATGTTTCGAAAAGATGGGGATTACTGTGTTAGAAGACACCGCACAGATTACCAAGAAGAATGTTTCTCCGCAGGAAATCGTCGAAAATGTTTCTGATACCTTAAAAAAGCATCACCCTCTTTTTGTTTTCTCCATTAATTATTTTCCGGTCCTTTCCAAGGTCTGCAACCTCTTCCAGATTCCTTATGTATGCTGGACAGTAGATGCCCCCGTTCTGGAACTTTTCTCAGAAGCTCTGGCACTTCCCTGTAACCGCGTATTTCTTTTCGATAGAGCTCAGTATGAATATTTCAGCAAGCGTGCACCAGGGAACTGCTTTTATCTCCCACTTGCTACTGATGTATCCCTATGGAATCAGACCACCAGTTCTGCCTCCCTAGCGAATTTATCAAAGTTCACATCCGACATATCCTTTGTAGGTTCTCTCTATACCGAAAAAGATCCTTTCGCAAAAATAAAAGGGCTCTCACAGCATGCCCTCGGCTTTGCCGATGGACTCCTCGCTGCCCAAAAAGCGGTCTATGGTTACAACTTCCTTGAAGAAAGTCTGACACCCGAAATCATCGATGAGTTTGGTAAGGTTGTCCCTGATATGTATCGGGATGATTACCACCCTTCTCCTTCCTATGTTTTGGCACATACCATTTTGGGTTATCATTTGGCTGCTATAGAACGAGAAGAAACCCTTAATCTGCTTGGTTCCACATACAACGTAAGTCTATATACACGCAGTGACACTTCCCCGCTACAGGGCATAACAAACAAGGGCGGGGCTAAGACCTTAACCGAGATGCCTCTCATTTTTCATCAGAGCAAAATCAATTTAAACATGACCATTCGCCCCATCCAGACTGGACTTCCTCAGCGTATTTTTGACATCTGCGGCTGCGGTGGTTTTCTAATGACAAATTATCAGAGTGAGCTTCCCGAATATTATGAGCTTGGAAAAGAGGTAATTGCATTTACGTCTTTGGAAGAGCTTCACGAACTATGCGGATATTTCCTCACTCATGAAGAGGAGCGGGCTAAAATCGCTCAGGCTGGATACGAAAGAACAAAAAATGAGCACACCTATGAAAAACGGATCACCGAAATGATCCGTCTTGTTAATACAAGTATTTAGTAATACAAATTCCTTTAAAACTGATTAATAGTCAAACTATTCCTCCTGCAGCATGGCAATGGTACACAGAAGCACTTCTTCTAGTTTCTCATCCATTAATTTTTCTACCATTTCCACAACCAAAACGTCTGTATTTCTTACATCTTCACCAATCTCTGTATTGGCAATATTCGTAGTACATTCCATAGAGAGATATGCAAAATCCTTTTCCAAATACTCGCGCATAAATAATCTAAAGGAGTCTCCTAAAATCGTCAGTCTAAGCGGTGTTTCCCCTTCCGAATGGCTTCGATAAATACCTTCCCCCTGGGTTTCTCCTTCGCTTTCAAGAATCTGCACGTCTGGCTTATAGTTTACATAATAATTAACATCTTCCCCCATATCACCATCTTCATATCCAGCCATTAGCATGAGGTCACCATACGTTTTCACCGTGGGAACAACCGCTAAATCCTCAAGTGGAATCTGATTAGGAACTATCGCCGTACCAAGCTGTCTATACAATGCTAACGTACCTAAATAGCCTCCCACCGGTGTATAATGGGTATCCAATCTAAAATAGGTTTGGTACTGCTGCTTACCATAATATAAATCATCTCTGGGATATACCACCTCTAAAGTGGAATTCTCTCTCAAATAGTCCACAAAACGGTCAATCCGTCGGTAGCTATCCACAATCTCATAACTGGGCATATATTCAGAATAAATCTGTGCTTTATTAGGATAGAACAGGTATACCAGACGAATTCCTTTCGCATCACACAAATCCTGTAGCTGTTGCATTAATGCCATGTAGCGATCCATGGTTCCCTGCTCCCACTGGTACTCACCAGTATAATCTACCACTGTATTGAAGGGTGCAAAAAAGAGCCATCCGTCTCGTCCAGTAATGACTGTATCGTTAACAACATAGGGCGCAAAATAGGGAAGTTTGCTTATTTCCTGCATTTGCTGTTTTGCCGATTCTGAGTGATGTTCTCCCTCTGCAATAGATTCCATTCGCATATTATGAAGTTTCGGAAGAACATTTCTTACATAAAAGCCGTCCAGTACAGCGCTCCATTTTCTATTTAGTGCTAATAATTGTGACCGGAAAGGCACACGATCATTATAGCAATCCTCCAGTTCCGTCGTAATGGTTGCAATGGTAGCAGTCCCAGAAAGTCTGTTTAAATTACGATTTTCCCCACTATCCATGTGAACCCACGCATCCAATGATGCATTCCCTTTCGCCGCAAGATTCAGACCTCCCCATGCAATCCATGGAAGAATAAATAAAGATGCAAACAAAACGATGGAAACCACCATAAATTTCCTCGGAGGTGCTTTATATTCTGTTGTTTCTTCTATCTTATTATCTTTCATATGTTATCTCTCACATACCACACAAGGAAGCAAAGCGCTTACCTGATATACTTACCCCGCGCTCGCTGATTTTCTCAGCTCGTACCTAGAATCTAAAATACAGGAATGGATTAAAGGAGCCACACACTAGTACAAAAATGCTGTAGGCTACTAGTACAAGCTGCAATGTAACATCCAATACCTGAACGGCACGGTTTTGCGCTGCTCTCTTCCAAATTTTTGCAAGAGGTCTTTGCACCACACCACAGAACAATACGCCAAAAATTAATGCTACAATCAGTTCCATGTTTAATACTGTCGCAAAGGAATATTTTGCTTCGCTATGGCTAAACATCTGTCCCAGGTAAAATTTTGCATCTGCAAAATTATCTGCTCTAAAGAATACAAGGCTGACGCAGAAATTGAAAAATACCCATATAACATTCAGCGGCTTTACCGGATTCTTATCTAGGATTTTTCCGAACCACAAACGTTCCAAAACCAATAGAATTCCATGATACATACCCCATGCTATGAAAGTAAAGTTTGCACCATGCCACATACCAGTCAGAAGAAATACCAGAAGAAGATTTATATAGGTTCTGACCTTTCCTTTTCGATTGCCGCCAAGCGGTATATACACATACTCCGTAAACCATGTATTTAAGGAAATATGCCATCTGCGCCACAAATCACGAATCGAGGTCGCTGTAAACGGATAATTGAAATTCTCCTGAAAATGGAATCCCAGCATCCGTCCAATACCAATGGCCATATCAGAATATCCCGAAAAATCATAATATATCTGCAATGCATATACAAAGATGCCAAACCAGGCCATGGCCGGCCCTAGAGAATTAAAATCCAGGCTCCATATCAAAACAGATGCTTTTCCAAAAGTATTAGCAAGCAGCACCTTCTTCGCAAGACCATAGGCAAATCGCTTTTGTCCAGAGAAAAACAATTCCAAAGACTCTTTACGCTCATTAATGTCTTTGGCCACCTCATTATACTTAACAATAGGACCAGCAATCAGCTGCGGAAACAACGCAACATACAAGCCAAAATATAATATATTTTTCTGTAGCGGTGCTTTCCCCCTATAAACGTCAATGACATAACTCATAGACTGAAAAGTGAAGAAAGAAATACCAATGGGGAGCACCACTTCTTTTACCAGAATGGCTCCTGTTCTGGTCATGCGTGACATATGGGCAATGATACTATGAAGACTGCTGCCTTCTTCCGTTATCGCTTCAATCACCAATATGAACATATTGAAATATTTAAAATAGAATAATAGTAGCAGGTTCAGTACCACCGCAATGGCTACCGTCATCTTCCGCTGCCCTTTAGAAGAACACTTCTCTTCTAGAATCCTGCCTGCCGTGTAATTTAGCAAAATGGATCCCACCATAATGAACACATAATAAATACCACCCCAAGCATAAAATGCCAGGCTGGCAACTAGCAAAAAGATATTCTTTACACAAATCTTTTTTTCATTTGTAAGTGGAAGAAGTCCTAGCAGGAAGTTTCCCCCGATCACAATCGGAAAAAACAACCACAGGAACAACATGGATGAAAATACCACTTCTGTTTCCTCATTCGTTATTATAATTGGTATACTCGCAACCGCTTCGCTTGTTGCTCGTTAATACAATGGGTATACTCGCAACTGCTTCGCTTGTTGCTCGTTAATGTAATGTATTGTCGCTTTGCGACAACACATTACATTATACTACAAAGCTCCTATCCTATAAAACCAGACAATCATAGCGTACCGTCTTCCCAGAAATGCTATAACTTGGTTTGCGTCCCGCTAAAAATGGTCCCTTTGCGGGTCTTTTGATAATAATACGCTCCGGTCTCGCTTCTATAGCTGCCGTTAGCAGTTTTTCTTCCTCTGCGCAGGGATCTTCCAGCTGATGAATCATCTGAAACTTCTTCTTTACTAATCCCGACTTATTTCTTCCAGGAAACATGGGATCAAGGTAAATCATATCTGGTTTCCATTCTTCCTGATGATTTGCTATAGCATGCAGAATCTGAATGCTATCTCCTTCACATACCTGCATTCTGCCCGCAATCTCCTGCAGTGCCTCCTCCTGCCTCGCTCGCCTTAATGCATCCTGTAGGAGCAGTGCAATCACTGGATCTCGTTCAACCATTCGAACTTCATGGCCAGCGGCCGCTAGGAGCAGGGAATCCTCTCCCAATCCCGCTGTCGCATCCAAAACCCGCAGTGGACATAGGACACCTTTTCTCTTCGTTGCCTTCACTAACATCTCACCCATGAGATTGTTGGGCTTTAATCTGGGAAGCATTTTAGAGAGATCACCTTTCATATGCTGTCCTGCCCCAGACAGTCTGATTCCCGCCTTCGCAAAAATAAGCACCAGATCTTCTTCCTTTTGTGCCTCCGCTGCAATAATAGGTATATTCTCTTTTCTTGAGAAGGCAAGGGCTTCCTCTTGCATCTCGCCGTCTTCTATAATGATTTTTAGACTCTGTTCAGCCACTACATGCTCCCACAAACACCTTCTAATATCATTCCAAACTTCTGCCAACACCCACGCTATAGTAGAACTTCCTGATTCGTACCATAGAACAGGTCTTTATTCCCTGCCAGTTTTTCACAGATCCGTTCGATGTGATCCCAGTTTTCTTTTCCTTCAAATTCATAGCTGTGCCCCCATATATAAAGAAGCCTTGGCGTCTGGGTTTCTTCCATCAAAAATCGGTCAATTAGGGAAAATATCTGTTCCTGGTCATGATGGCAGGTCGGTCTGAAATTTTTTAAATCTACTGGCACCGAGAAATCTAGAGACTCCCACACACCTCTTCCGTAGCGAAGTCCAGCCCGCTCCATTAATTTTCCTACCATATCACTATAGGTTCCATAGGGGTGCGCCATACCAACAGGTCTTTTCCCAAAGATTTCAGTGAGTCTGTCTGCATCCTCACTGATTTCCTTCCAGGCATCCTCTTCTAAGCATTTCGTTAAATCCGGGTGTGTCGAAGTGTGCACTGCAATTTCATGCCCTGCATAGATTTCTTTCGACTCCAAAAGATTCAGCCGATTTACTTTAATTTTATCCATATACACCCAGGAGCCATTTTCTGCGTTTAATCCACTATTCAAATTAAAGGTGCATTTCATTCCATAGCGATCAAAAATTTCCACGAGCCGAATATCCTGCTCGTTTCCATCATCATAACTAAACGTCACTGCCTTTTTGTATTTTTTTGTCCACTCCGGCATATGTGTCCCTCTTTCGTAATCCTCACACAAAATATTACACTACCTGCTTTATTTCTACAGCATAGACGCATTAACCATGGTCGGCCGCGCTATTTTGCAATCCTTTTCGAACCAATCTCTGCATCACTTTTTCAGGGTCCTGTGGAATGCCCTCTGGCTCTGCCTCTATAACGTCTGACACGGATGCGCCGCCACGTAGCATCAAAAGCGCACAACGAGCTGCAATTTCCGAAACAGTTTCTCTATCAATATTGGTTTCTGCCCCAAGAAGAACCACTACAAGGTCATGCTTCTGTCCCTCATACTCCGCTTCCAATAATGTTACCAGACAGGCTCCCGCTTTATTCGTTGTTCCCGTTTTTAGTCCCTTTGCTTCCGGAATATTATATAAGAGCGGATTGGTGTTTTTCACATACTGTCCTAAAGTAGGAAGGTTTGCCTCCCTTCGACTAGTGATTTCCCGAATCTGCGGATATTCCCGCAAGATGTAACCAGTTAGTGTAAACATATCAGCTGCTGACATGTGATTCTGTACTTTTCCTGGAATCAACTGCTCAGTGTATAAGGGGAGGCCATGGGCATTATAAAAGTACGCTGAGTCTAATCCAAGTTCTTTCGCTTTTTCGTTCATCCGTTTTGCAAATGCTTCTTCACTTCCCGCCACATATACGGAAAGCATGTATCCACACTCGTTGCTGGAAGGGAGAAGTAGCCCCAAAAGCAGTTCCTCCAGAGGCACCTGCCACCCTGCCATCATTGGAATAGTGCCATCTACACCTTTGGATATTTTTTCTGCCTCAGGTGTAATTGTCACGAAATCATTTGCGCCGATTTCCCCCTCACTAATTGCCTCCTGAACCAAAAGATAGGTCATTAATTTGGTGGTACTGGCAATGGCAAAGGCTTTTTCTGCATCGTAGGAAAGATAAATATCCCCCGTAGTAGCATCTCCAATAACAAGTCCATTGACCCCCTGCAGATATCCTGATGCAACAATCTGCTCCGGCGTCACTGCAAAATCCTTTGTGGTATCAATATAAATAACATCTTCTCTAATATCCATGGAAAGATTTAGCATCATTGCAACATCAATTAAAGAATAAAAATAATCCAGACTACCATCTGGCATCCCTTTTTTCACTGAGTAATACTTTCGTTCCTCATCATTAATAAAAAGCTTGTGTCTGGCAACATCTACACGAAACGGATTTGCTATCTCTTCTTCTGGCCAAACATAGGCACTTCCCTGATGATTGACACCTGTTCTCACGTGAATCTCACCATTATAACACTCCACTGCATAAGCCTTCGATGTTCCTACAAGAGTGGCTGCAATACTTTTTAACGGAACATACACATCGTGATCATAATAATAATCAAAGGTCATAATCGCCCCCATATCATGACCGTCCACTACTACATGACGATTGCATGGCATTTCAAAATCTGTGGCATAGCTCTGCATTGGAAAGAGTAGTACAACAAAAACGATAGACATAAAAAAAGCAATCACTCTGCCACCCATTTTCTTCTTACTGGTCATAGCGCACCTCCCCTTCATACTGCTGGCGGAGCTGTTCCGCAGTCGGCAGTAACGTCACCTGCGACTTTAAATACTCTTTCATGCTAATCCCGTAGCAATCCACCATTAGCCGATTTAAGGAGTCCGAGTCCACATTTCCCGTGTACCCTTCTGCCTGCAGGCGGTATGTCAATACACCTTCATATAATAGGAGAAATTTTTCTTCCGCTAACTGCAGCGCTTTCTCCACTGAGCCTTCATCAAACTTTCTTTCGTATACGCCCCGCTCTTTGGTGGGTGTTTCCGTACAATCTATTTTCACTTCTGCCATAGCTTCCTTAACGTTTGCATATGTAATACCATTTTCTTCTATTTGAGAAAGAAAGATATACGCATTCGCCGCCGCCTGTTCCGAAAGATCTACCTGTGTATGAAGCACACGTTTTCTATCCTTCATCCAGAAAAACAAAAGAACAGCAATCACTGCAAGAAGCACAATAATCGCTGCAATTAATATCCTTTGAATCAGTTTTCTTTTCTGTTTTTTGGTCATAAATCCGTCTCTCCATACAGAAAAGTAGTGAGCAAAAAACGCTCACTACTTCTTTCAATCCGTTACCGCAAATATTTTTCGCATGCAGCTATGCACCACGCTACTGTCCAATCACGCCTTCTGCAACAATCTTGGCACCAGGATACAATGTAGTCGCTGTATTCTGACACTCTTTCAAGATATCATCCGCACCAAACAAGGTTAATACATAGCTATCATTTAAACTCATAACGACTACTCTATCAGGAATTCCGCACATCCACATATTGTTCTGGGCGTTTTCTACATAAGCCTTTGCAAATGCCTCTTTATCCTCTGCATTTACAAGATGGAACACGCCTGCTGTAAAGGTATTCTGGTTCATGGCGTGTACCATGGACGCACCATCATCTACCTTTGCAATCTGATCTTCTGGAACAAGCACAAGAAATTTGATTGCAGCAGATTCATCTTCGTCCGTTGCCGGGTCATCTGCAACAAGCATAGCCCCTGGAACACCATCCGTCATGTTGGCATAATCGCCACCCATAATGCTAAACTTCTCTCCTTCATAATTATCCCAGATATTATTCATCGCTTCGATTGCAGAGCCAATGGAAACGGTTTCTTCCACTTCGTTTCCTACTGTATTATTAACATCTTTTCCACAGCCCATGGTCACCATACCCACCATTACGGCCATCATAATTCCCAAAACTCTCTTCTTCATAGTCTTTACCTCATTTCTTATATCAAAATTATATATCTATTTTAAAATTAACTCTCCCTGCATTTCTGCCCGTTTGTTAACATAATGCCCTCTTTATATAATTATTGCATAATAAAAAATAAATGCAAGAACTTTCCTATGAAAAAAGGCCGGGAAACTCCCGGCCTTCAAATACTGATTATTCCTTTAGTCTTCCTTATTCTTTCTGAGATTCATTACAACACCGAATCCGCACACAAGCAGGAAGATCGCAGTTCCACCTACAACGAAGAGCGTATTATCACCAGTCGTAGGCACGTAATCTAACTCTTCAATTTCTAACCCGTCATCAGCTGCTGCCTGAGAGCGATTGATGAAGATTGGATAATCGGAAGGTGTACCTGTAATAATATCGATAAAGGTCACAACTACTTTTCCTGAGATAGGATCCTTGGTAACCGATACCAAAAACCATACATCTACTTCTTCACTATAGTTCTTGTCTGTAGGCTGAATAGCCTCTCTTAGGTAATAGAAGTAAGTCTCATCTGCAGGAGGTACATCCAAATCAAATGCGGTTCTTGCTTCCCCTTCCTTTATATAGTTCGGGAATACACTCTGAATCTCTCCACCATCCTTGTCATACAGGGTCACAACCGTAGAAGGAATCAGTTCCCGTGTCTTTTCTGCATCTGCATCAACATAGATAACAACTACCGGTACAGATACCTTGGTTCCATCTTCCGATACCGTAGGAATCACAGGGATCGTAGGATCCGGGGTAGGGGTTGGCTTCTCAGGATCTGGAGTTGGTGTAGGATCTCCGCCAGGTCCAGGAGGGGTAGGTCCAGGAGTTACCGTCTTCACAAGAATGAAGGTTGGAACATCCGATGTGTAGAGACCAGCATATCCATGTGTTGAATAGGTTACATCACCATAATCATCTACTTTTACATAAATCTGACCACCATTTTCAAGGACATATCCATCTGCATCCTTCGAATAATTCATAATCATCTGGTAGATACCAGGAATGACACTTGTACTTAATGGCACAATAGCAGTCTCATTAATATCGCCCGAAATATCTGTCTGGGGTGATGTTTTATCCAATGCTACAATCTTAATCACTGCATCAGCTTCTTGGGTAGAAGGCGTTGAACCACCTCTTACCCCTGAAACAATCTCTTCATGCTTAACCTGGTACCGAATTGCCGTGGTAATTGATTTAGCCGCAGGTGCCGGTTCTGTTTTAACAAGATTAAATGTTGGCACCGTACTTGTGTACGTTCCATAGATGCCCGTAACGGAGTAGGTAACACTACCATCTGCTGCAACTTTTGCATAAACCATGTTACCATTCTCAAGGACATATCCATCTGCATCTTGTGTGTATGTCATCTGCATCTGATAGGTGCCAGGGGTTACATATACTCCCGAACCTGTCGCTTTAACCGTAGCATTGGCAATATTTCCCGTAATAGGGTTTTGCACATCAGAATCCAAAGTTCCAACTAACGAAACAGTTCCACTTGCGGTCTTGGTTGTAGGTGTTGAACCGATTCTGGATCCACCATAGGGAATCTCATAATGCTTTACATTATACTGAATGGCAGTCTGAAGATCTGGATGTGGACTAACTGTTCTTACTAAGGTAAAGGTAGGAACTGTGGCACTGTAGGTTCCACCAACACCATTTGTAGAATATGTTACAGCACCATCTGCTGCAACTTTGACATAGACCTTATCACCATTTTCGAGTACATAGGAAGTACCATCTGGCGTATACTCCATTTTCATCTGATAGGTACCAGGTACAACATCCCTAGATGATGTTAAAATATTTTCCCCGCTTGTAATATTTGCAGAAATATTCGTTTTGGTAGAGCTTTCACTCAACGCCTCAATCTTTACCACAGCATCTCCTGTAGAAGCATTCGGGGCTTCCGGTGTTCTGGAACCACTAGTAACTACATAATGCTGAATATTATACTGAATTGCTGCAACAGTAGGATTCGTCGGCGGTGTAACAGGAGGTGTTCCTGGAGGCACAATAGGTTTGTTATTTCCGCTAGGATCGGTATCCGGATCAATACCCGTAAGTTTTGCACTTGAACCATCCAAGTAATGCCACTCTTGCTGCGTATATACGGTACCACCAGTTACCACATAGCCAGTTGTGGTCGACCATGCTCTGACATATGCACCCGCCTTCGGAGCTACAAATACACCAGCTACACTATCTCCGATTTCAATTGCCTTATCTACCCCACCATTAACATTGGGGAAATTGAAGATAATCTTCTGCGTAAAATAAGCATCTAATGCCTGGTTTCTTAGTGAGTCCTTAGATGTATCCGGAGTAGCTTTCATTGCGTTGCTAAAATACGTCGTACCACCTTCACTACCCGATTCTACAAATAAGCTTCCGAAACCATCTGCCGTATTACGATCTGTTATCTGCAGATGCATCTTTTCAATTCGAACACTTTCCGTTCCTAAATAATTAAAGATAACAGTCTGATTTTCTTTCTTCTTAATACACCAGTTATAAGATAAAATGTATTTCGCAGAATCCGGAACATTTACTACTACAATGGGTGCCGAAATCGCAGAAGCATCAATCACATAGGCATTGGATGTTCCCTGACAGTGTGCTTCTCCTAAAGTAATATCTGCACTTAAACCGGCTATTGCCTGTGACTTCGTATTCACTGCAGCCACCAGTTTATCAACATAACTGTTAATATCACTCTGCGTAGTCGAATGCTGAGTTTGCGTGAACGAAGGGGGTGCGGCAGCAAAATCTCCCTGATAAACAATCTGTCCAACACCAAATCTGGAACTAGGGAAATAGAAGTCAACATTAGTAAGTGAGTTATTAACATGATTAAACTTCGGAACATTCTCAAATTCACCAACAACAAAAGTGATATTAGATCCATAACTTAAGTCTGGTGAGATACCACCATCTGCCCCTGCCCATTCCTTTACAGCAGCATTGGTCTGGGTATCACCGTGCTGTTCATATCTTGCTGCAACAATACCATAATTCAGCGCTTCACCCAGCACATCCTTATAAGTATACGCACCAGATGCCGCCTTTGCCTGCATGGAATAGCCAGTAAATCCACCAGCTACTATAGCCGCAGCACCCAGGAAGGCTACCACTCTTTTAAATACGCTTATGAACCCTTTGCTTTTCATTAATTACCTACCTCTAATAAAAATATACAATAACAAATTATGTTAATTATAACACAATTCGTAACTTTTTTGTAACATTTTTTTATTTTTTCGAAATTTTTTCACACTAAACTGCCTATAAATACAGTTTAACATGCCTTGACATGCAAAAAAAACACTAAATTTTCACAATTTCACCTAAAATTTTTGCACATTTCCTTCTTCTCTTTTTTCCTTCTGGAGAAGCACCACATAAAATATGACACACAATGCTGCCGATAACAGAGAACCAATAGGCGCGGCGAGTCCCATGGGATACAAAGTCCCCGGCCACCACTTACTAAAGAAATAGGTCCCGGGAACACGAATCAATACAATAGAAATAGCATTGTGTATAAAAGACAGACTTGATTTTTGAATGCCGCAGAAATACCCGCTAAAGCAGAAATGAATCGCCGCGAAAAATATATCAATGGAATAGGACTTTATATAGGCTGCTCCTGCCGCCACTACCTCGGCATCCTTGGAAAAGAACTGCACAATTCCCTGTGGACAAATCTGATGGAATAGTGCCCACAGTGCTCCCCAAGAAGCTGTAATGGCTAAGCCAACATATAAACTCTTCTTTGCTCTCTCTTTTTTTCCTGCCCCCATATTCTGTGCAGAGATAGCGGAGATGGCAGACAGAAAGGATGATGGCACCAGAAAAAGAAAACAGATAATTTTCTCCACAATACCAACAGCCGTAGCATCTAAAAGTCCTCGCTCATTGGCAATCTTCGTAATAATAATGAATGCTACCTGAATGAAACCATCCTGCAAAGCAACTGGCACGCCCACGCTAAGAATCTTTCGAACCTCGCTGCCATTCCAAACCACATCTTCCCAGGATAGTTTGCAGCCAAACTGCACCTTCTTCATAACTAGTAGTGCCACAATCACGCTGACCGCCTGTCCCGTAATCGTAGCAATGGCAGCCCCCTTAGCTCCCATACCAAAGGTTCCAACGAATACAAAGTCCAGTGCAACATTGATTACACAGGCAATAGCTACAAACAGTAACGGACGTTTCGAATCACCGGCGCCTCGATAGATACTGCTAATCACATTATAGGCAACAATAAAAGGAAGACCTCCACCACAAATTCGCAAATAGGAAATCGTCTCCGCTACCGATTTTTCCGGCGTAGATAAAAACCTGGTTAGCGCGGCTGGAAATATTTCTAGAAGAATTGTAAGCAGAAAAGCCACACCGGTAAACAACAGCACCGTACTACCTACAACTTTGGATGCTTCCTGCTCATCCTTTGCTCCGATGGCTTTTCCAATAAGCACCGTACTTCCCATAGCAAGACCAAGTACCACCACGGTAAACAGATGCATCACCTGACTACCCACAGCCACCGCCGTTGTAGTCTCCGAAGCATTATAAAGTCCTACTACAAAAAGATCTGCAAGCCCGTAAAAGGTTTGCAGAAATGCAGCCAGTAAATAAGGGAGTGCAAAGGTTACCAGTCGCCTAGTTACACTCCCTGTTGTTAAATCATTTCTTTGTTCCATCGTATTTCTTACCTGTAATCAGGTGTTCAATGCTATTCTTACATCTGTTCCAGAATGTAGTTTTTCACCGATTCTAGGTTACTGCCTTCCCACGCTTTTTCCTTTTCTCTCTCCGCTAGCGGGCAAATAATAAAGAAGTCTAAACCCTGTCCTTCCACACGTCCACTACGTCTGGGATTTGCAAAATGCTCCGCCCATTTTTCTTCGGAAGCATTTTCAAACTCTGCTTTGTTTAAGTAGATCTGCTGCCTTTTCGTGGCTGCAATAAACATCTTTGCCGCAAGAGGGGATAATTTTTCATACTCTGCCGCAGGCACTTCTGTGAAAATAGCGGGAAGCTCTGCTGCCTCAATATGCTCACTACCTCTGTTGATTTTAAGTCCCTTCGCTTCAAAGGTATAGGATTCTTCTGTCAGATTTAATTTTAGAAGCACGCCATCCTCTGTATGATACTGCGCCCTTTGGTAGTCCGTATCAAAAATAAAATTTCCTAAGGAATAGAAAATCATTTTGTCGCCTACCGTCTCGTAATTCATAGGGACATGGGGATGATGGCAAACTACAAAGTCAGCCCCCATAGCAAGATATTCTAAATAACGATCTCTGGTATAGGGCGACGGCAATGCCGTAAATTCTTCTCCGCCATGGGAAACCACAATGCACCAGCGAACCTTCTTTTTAATCTCCGCAATTTTCTGGGCAATACGATCCATATCACTCCAGTCAAAGCAGCCCGCCTTTTCTTCTCCTGCCGGCTTACAGCCACGCTGGTATCCTACACCAATCAGTCCGATACCACCAGCGTCTTCTATATATAATGGTTCCGATGCCTCGGTAATATTTCTACCGGCACCTAGCGTTTGTACCCCTGCCTTTCTTGCTTCTGCAAGCGTTGCCTCCATGCCTGCTTCCCCTGCATCCATAATATGATTATTACAGATGTTCCAGATGTCAGCCTGCATCTTCTGTAAAACCTTAATCGCTCCGGGATTCATGGTGTGCATGAGCTGCACCACACCCTCCGTGGTTTTATTGGTTGGCTGCTCGACCAGTGGCCCTTCTACATTTGCCACTACATGATCACCACTATGAAGAAAGGAAAGAATATCCTCCGCAAGAAGTGCATCATCTTCCCACTTTCCATCCATATAGCGGTCGAAACCAATATCTCCTGTAAAAACGATGGAGGTTTCCTTTTTCATACTGTACTCACTCTCAGATAAAATCTATAATCTCTTGTTGATTGCAATGATTGGCTTATATAAGATGCACAAAAGCGCTAAATTGGCAGCATATTCAAGCGCCAATCCCGGCATCTGTGATAATCCTGTAGCCAGACTTCCTGCAATAAATGCCCCTACTGCCGTATATCCAAATAAGGGGATTAACGTCGATATCGCCGCAGCTACAACAAATTTAACAAAATGTTTTTTCACTGGTAGCTTCATCAGCAAATAGAATACCAATGGAAGCAGTGCTTTTATCACAAGCGTAGGCACTGTATAAATAGGATATGACGTCAAATCCGCCAAGGCAGAAGCAACCGATCCCATAAATATACCATAGGGCATGGGAAGCATCAGACAGCCTAACAAAATCATCGTATTACCCACATTGAAATATCCCAAGGGAATTGGAATCTGCACAAATCTGGTAATAACAAATACCAGTGCCATATATACTGCTGTAACACAAATATTCTTCGTCTGGTTCTTCATCGTCTCTCCTCCATCAATCATTCGCCTATATTATACAAAATTTCTATCACATTTTCTTCTACACTTTCCTCCAAATGTATAGAATAAGCATCCATCTGTCCCTTCATTGCAACTTCACAAAAAATGCCCAGGAAACTACGCTCCCAGGCATCTCATAAATTTTCTTTATTTACGATACTGCTTCCAGTTCGCCTGAAAGTGCTTTGCGAAGGCCAATACACAACTGATCTGCACAGGAAGTTGACTTCGCACCACAGGTGTTCCCTTTTAGTGCGTCTTCAATCTCTGTTACATTTTTTCCATTTAATAATTTTGCCAGAGCCTTTAAATTTCCGTTACATCCACCGGTAAATACAATATTAGAAACGCTTTCACCATCTAAATCAAAATCAATCACCTGTGCACAAACAGACTGCGCTTTATACTTATAATGCATACTACAATCATTCCCCTTTTCTTTCCAATTTTTATTACAGAGCAAGCTTCAAAATAGCTACAAACTTCTCACTGTCTAGTGGAACATAATGTCCAACCGTTCCATTTCTGGTGGCACGCTTTGCCATCTCTTCAAAATGAGTATCATCAATATTCAGTTCGTTAAGATGTGTGCGAAGTCCTAATTTTTTGAAGAAATCTTCCAGAACATCTGCCAAATAAAGTGCATTTTCCTCTTCTGTATGATTGAATACATCAGCACCAAAGACTCTTACGGAAAGCTGTGCAAGCTTCCAAGGCTTACTCTTTGCTATATAGCGAATCCAAGCCGGGAGAACCACAGCCATTCCCTCACCATGGGTGATGCCGTACTGACCGCTAAGCTCATGTTCGATTCTATGAGATCCCCAGTCACCGATACGACCTGTATCCAATAAATTGTTGTGTGCAATACTTGCCAGCCACTGGATCTCAGCCCGGGCATGGATATCAGAAGGATCTGCAAGTAGTCTCTCTCCATTAACAAGGAGCGCTCTCACACCGCCTTCAATAAGGTAGTCCGTAACATCGGTGTACTTAACATCAGAGAAATATCTTTCTAACAGGTGAGATAAAATATCTGCCACACCCGCTGCTGTCTGGAACTTGGGAAGTCCAACCGTATAAGCGGGATTCATGATGGCAAACTTAGGAATAATACGATTATCCTCAAAGCCTAACTTCCATTCCTTATTGGAAAGAATAGCCGCGTTGGAGGTTTCAGATCCGCTGGCAGGAAGGGTACTGATTACTCCAATGTTTAGAACTGTTTCAGGATTTACTCCTTTTTCAAAGAAGTCCCACACATCACCATCATAGGGAATACCAAGAGCTACTGCCTTTGCCGTATCGATGGAGCTTCCGCCACCTACAGCAAGAACGAAATCAACACCATTTGCCTTTCCTTCTTTTACAAGCTCTCTTACAAGATCAATGGAAGGGTTCGGAACTACATTTCCATTTTCATAGAAAGCAATGTTATTTTCCTCTGCCGCCTTCTTTACGGCATCAAAGATACCAAGGGTCTTAATGAAATCACCACTATATACTAATAGCAGGCTGGTTACCTTATACTCTTTTAACAGTTCTCCTACCTTATCAATGGAGTTCTCTCCAAAAACAATTTTTGCTGGGTTATAATATTCAAAATCTATCATTTCTATGCTCCTTATTTTTCGTTATTATCTTTTTGTTTTGATGCAATCCAGCCGCCAACCAATTTAGCAAGCTGTACTCTCTGTCCTGCAAATCCGTGATTTCCTTCAATCACTTCATAGCTGATTCTGCCATAGGCCTTTAATCGCTCATACGCAGGCCGAAGCATAATATCCGGTGGTGCGATGGTGTCCATCGATGCCTCCACCAGAAGTACATCCTTTTTCTCTAATCGCTCAATATTATTTAGGATGGCTAATGTATGATCATTTTGTTCAGCATTTTCATAGACTGCACTGGCGGATACCATATGCAAACACTGTCCTTCAATCTCAATCATTCTGAACAAATCTTTTTCCAAACCATTTTCAAACACGACACCCATATCGTAGGCTGCCATTGCAACAACGCCTCTGATGAATTCCAGCTCCTTTGCTGCATTTAGTACGGACATGCCTCCCATACTATGGCCAACCAGGAATATATTCTCTGGATCAATGCCGTATTCTTCACATATTGCGGGGTTGTGTGCCCATTTTGCGATGGCTATGATATCGTCCTTTAAATTCGTAAAGAGATATTGCCCTTCGCTTCCCCATGCACCTCTATGGTTCACATGGATGACTACGCATCCCATACGCATGAGGGCGTATTCCAAATCATTGTTCGTTGTATATCCGGGAAATCCGTGGAACATCAACACGGTAGGATTTGGTTTCCCATACCTTCCATCAGGTTTTAGTAAATATCCAAACAGATGGTTCCCTCCACTAATAATGTTTAACGGGAATGTATCTGGAAGATATTCTATTTTCTCAAAAGGTAAGTCTACATATGCATTTTCTACATTCACGCTAACACCTCACTGCTTATCTATTTCCTCCCAGGTGGCTTTTGATTCATCCACCTGGGATTCATAGGTATTGAAATTACTTAATATCACTTCTCCAGGTAGCTGGCTTGAACTCATCCTTAATAGGAAGGAGTCTTGCGTCTAAGTCAATCTTGAATACAGAGTTAAAGTTATTGGTTGCAATCATCTGCGCTGCAAAGCCTACAATTACGACGATTTCATTTTCTTTCCAATACTTCTTAAGCTTATCGAAAAGTTCATCAGATACAGCGGTAGGATCCTTTACGATCTGTGCGCCAAGTTCAGAAAGAACTTCTTCTCTTTCTGTCTTTACAAAGTCAGCAGGCTCGATTCCAAGTGCCTTTAAGTCGCTGATAAAGAATAAAGAGCATAACTGGCAACTGTTGGTAGTAGAGATGGAATGTGCAAATACAGTTGCTTCTCTTTCAGAAATAACCTCTACTAATCTTCCCCAAGAAGTGTACCATGCCATAAATGCATCATAGGTTGCTGCATCCTGCAGAAGCGCTCTCTTCATGTTGGTAACCTTGTTTGCATCTGCAAGCTTCTGGTATCTTTCTCTTTCTGCTCCGCTAGTTTCTTCCAGTTCCAATAATTTTACTCGTGCCATTTTTTTAATCCTCCTTAAAATAAAAAGTCCGGGGTGCTTCTCTTACCCCGGTTTTAAATTCCATACTATATTTGGAATTCACATTAACAACTTGGGAAACGATCTGCACAACAACAACCAAATCCAGTACCACACATGGACTGACGCATACAACACATCATGCACATCTGTCTGAATCTTCTTGCTCCTGTATTCATCACGCTTCTCCTTTCTCCTTTTACCCACTTACCTAGTAGGTATATATGCAATATAGCAAATTATTATTTATGTGTCAACAACTTTTTTAAATATTTTTTATTTAAATCTCATTACGTGCCCAAAACCTAAATGTAACTTACTTTACAGGAACAACTGCGCCATTGTAGTTGTCATTGATGTACTGCTGAATTTCTTCGCTCTGCAGTGCTTCAATCAGTTTTAAAAGGTTAGGATCATTAGCCTTATCGCTGGAAGTTACAACAATGTTCTTATAGGTCTGTGCTGCAAGGCTGTCGCTAGCTTCCTGCGCAAGGGAATCCTTAATGCTAAGACCACCTGCAAGGGCATAGTTACCATTGATAACGGCTGCATCAACATCAGGAAGAGAGTTTACAAGCTGCTGAGGATCAATCTCAATAATGGTGATGTTCTTAGGGTTATCTGCAATATCAGTAACGGTTGCGGTGATACCAGCACCTTCCTTTAAGGTAATCACACCTTCCTGCTCTAATAAAAGTAATGCTCTTGCTTCGTTTGCAACATTGTTAGGAACAGCAATTTTTGCGCCATCAGGCAGATCGCTCAAGCTGGTGATCTTCTGAGAATATACGGCAAAGGGCTCATAGTGGGTTGCACCAATAGATACGAAATCCGTTCCGTTCTCTTCATTGAACTGATCAAGATATGGCTGATGCTGGAAGAAGTTTGCATCAATGCTGCCCTCCTGAAGAGATGTATTAGGGATTACAGGATCATCTGTTACGATAATATCTAAGGTGATACCTTCCTCACTTAAGATAGGCTTAACCTGCTCCAAAAGCTCAGAGTGAGGAGTAATGCTTGCTGCGATAGTAATCTTGCTGTCCGTAGCCTTGCTGCCGCCAGCATTGCCGCATGCGGTAGTTGCAAAAATAGTAGTTGCTGCTAATAATAATGCTAAAATTTTCTTTTTCATAATCATATCCTCTTTTCTTTTTTTAATTAACTTTGTTTTTTTTAATGCCTCAATATATTATTCAACTTATGCTTTACGTGTTTTCTTGGTTAACAGCGTTCCTCCTTCCTGGAAAATCTCCACAATGATAATCAGGATGAGAACTGTTACCCAAAGAACGTCCTGCTGATATCTGTAATATCCGTAGTTGAGGGCAATTGCGCCAAGTCCTCCACCACCAATACATCCTGCCATTGCGCTATATCCTAAGATGGTCGCAATATTGATTGCTGCTCCTGATAATAGGGAAGGTAAGCATTCTGGAATCATGAAATGAATAACGATTTCAAAGGGGCTTGCTCCCATGGACGTAGCAGCTTCTACGATTCCCGGCGATATTTCATTTAAGGATGCTTCCACCATTCTCGCTACAATGGGAATCGCGCCTACCGTTAATGGCACAATACTTGCTGTCGTTCCTATGGATGTTCCTGTGATCATTCTTGTGAAAGGAATGAGGAACACTAGGAGAATTAGGAAGGGAATGGAGCGAAATACATTTGCTATAAACCCTAAAATGCCGTGAACCACTCTGTTTCCCAGGATATCTCCCGGGGTTGTAATCTTCAGCAAGATACCATAGGGAAGGCCAATGATATAGGCAATTACTGTTGAAATCACTGTCATCAGAAGCGTCTGAAATATACCAGTGACAATTAAGTCTACAATTTCTTTACTCATTCGCTTTCCTCCGTTTCAAATACTTCCATGATTTCCATGTTGATACTCTTAAAATAATCAAGAATTACTTTCTGTCGTGCTTCCTCTTTTGGCAGTTCCACAATCATCTGACCATATCCCACACCGCCCACACTTCTTGTGTTCGCGCTTAATATGTTGACCATTTCTCCAGTTTCTTTAACAAGGTTCGATATAACCGGTTCCTTGGAACTAAATCCGTCAAATACGATACGGAAGCATCTCTTGTCGGTTCGGTCGAAAGGATTATCCCCGGTAATGGCCGGAAGGATCAGCCTCTTTGCTGCCTTTGACTCCGGCTTTGCAAATATATCCTTGACGTCTCCCAGTTCTGCAAGCTTACCCGCATCGATGATACCAACTCTGTCGCAGACCTTTTCGATAACTGCCATTTCGTGGGTAATAATGATTACAGTAAGCTTTAGTTCCTTATTAATTTTCTTTAACAGATTTAGGATTTCCTCTGTAATCTTTGGATCCAAGGCACTGGTTGCCTCATCACACAGTAGAACCTTAGGACTCATTGCTAGTGCTCTTGCAATAGCAACACGCTGCTTCTGGCCTCCAGAGAGCTGTGCCGGATATGCCTTCGCCTTTTCGGCAAGTCCAACGACCTCTAACATCTCCATTCCTTTGGCTTCCCTAATCTTCTTAGGTACCCCAGCGAGTTTTAGCGGTAATACAACATTGGCTAAAACCGTCTTCTGCGTCAGAAGATTGAAATGCTGGAAAATCATTGCAATTTCTTTTCTGGTCTGCCGAAGTTCTTTGGTTGATAATCCAGAAAGATTTTTTCCATCAAACCAGATCTCACCATCATTAATTTCTTCCAATCTGTTTAAGGTTCTTACAAGGGTACTTTTTCCCGCACCACTCATACCAATGATTCCAAAAATCTCACCTTCATAAATGGAAAGGCTAACATCATCTACCGCCTTTACTATCGATTTTCCACTTTTAAATATTTTGGTAACATTCTTTAGCGAGTAAAGTACTTTTTCATCAGCCATTATTTCATTTCCTTTCCCAAAGGCCTGTGCTAAAATATCGATCTCCACGATCTGGAAGAACAATCACAATATTCTTTCCTTCCGTTTCCTTTGCAAGCTTCTTAGCGGCAGCATAGGCTGCACCTGAGGAAGATCCTGCAATGATGCCTTCCTTTGCAGCAAGCTCTCTTGCCCCTGCAAATGCCTCCTCATCATTTACTTTGATTACTTTGTCCACTAAGGTAATATCCATAGTGGCTGCAATGAAATCATTTCCAATACCTTCGATATTGTAATCATGGTGCTCTCCACCACCGATGGTAGAACCATCCGGATCTGCAAGTACCGCTTGGATGGCAGGATTCTTTTCTTTCAGATACTTTACAATTCCTGTAAAGGTTCCTCCACTGCCGGCACCCATAACGATGTAATCAATCTTTCCATTTAGATCGGCATATATTTCCGGCCCTGTTGTTTCATAATGTGCTAAGGGATTGCTCTGATTTTCAAATTGTCTAAGCGCAATCGCATCAGGTATCGTCTTTAATAGTTCCTCTGCCTTCCGTGCTGCCCCGAGCATTCCTTCTTCTCTTGGTGTGTTAATTATCTCGGCCCCAAGGGCCATCATCAGCTGTTGCTTCTCAATAGAGAACTTGGTTGGTACCACGAATTTCACCTTGTAGCCTTTGGATAAAGCTGCAAAGGCGATTCCTAGTCCCGTATTGCCAGCGGTTGCCTCTACAATCGTTGAACCTTCCTTTAGTAGCCCCTTCTTCTCTGCATCTTCTATCATGTACTTACCCGTTCTGTCTTTCACTGATCCGGAAGGGTTATACAGTTCCAGCTTTGCATAGATGGTATTGTTCAGTTCCTTATTAATATTCTTCAACTGAACGATTGGTGTATTTCCAATGAGGGCCTGCATGTCTTCATAAACTGCCATAAAACCACCCCCCTTAAATACGCGCATTCTTGATTGCAGTAATGATGTCATCTGCAATTTCCTTTGCATCCTCAATACCTACAGATAGTCTAAAGAGTCCATCTCCGAGACCAGCCGCTTCTCTAATTTCCTTTGGAATTGACGCATGGGTCATGGATGCAGGATGCTCAATCAAAGACTCCACACCACCAAGGCTTTCTGCCAGTGTAATGACTTTCAAACTCTCAAACAGTTTATTGGAGTCATGTCCTTCCGTAAGTTCGAAGGAAATCATTGCGCCACCGCTACTTGCCTGTTTCTTATTGATTTCATAGCCTGGATGGGTTTCCAAACCAGGATAGTAAATCTTTTTAACATCCTCTAATTTGGACAATTCTTCTACAACATATTCTGCGTTGGATACATGTCTGTCTAAGCGAACCCCTAAGGTTTTGATGCCTCTTATAAGAAGGAAGGAATCAAAGGGCTCTAGGATAGCACCAATGGCATTCTGTAAAAAGCCAATTCTCTGTGCCAGTTCCTCATTCTTTACAACCACAAGACCTGCAATCAGATCACTATGTCCACCAAGATACTTGGTTGCGCTGTGAATAACAATATCAATACCAAAATCTAAAGGTCTCTGGATGTAAGGCGTATAGAAAGTATTATCTACAATGGAAAGCAGTCCGTTCTCTTTTGCAATCTTTGCGATTTCCTCGATATCGGTAATTCCAAGAAGTGGATTACTGGGAGTTTCGATGTAGATTGCTTTTACATTCCCGTTGATTGCCTTCTTAACTGCATCCAGATCAGAGGTATTCACCTGGGTATACTTGATTCCAAATCTTGTAAAGACCTTATCTAATAATCGGAAGGTTCCGCCATACACATCATTGGATACCACCAGTTCATCTCCTGCATTAAAGAGGCTGAGTACCGTGGAGATTGCTGCAAGGCCGGAAGCGAAGGCAAAACCATTGGTTCCATTTTCAAGTTCTGCAATCAACTCTTCTAATGCCTTTCTGGTAGGATTGCCAGATCTGGAATACTCATATCCTTTATGCTGACCGGGAAGGGTCTGACCGTAGGTACTTGTCTGGTAGATTGGAACATTGACTGCCCCCGTCAGTTCATCCTTGCTGATACCACCATGAATTAATTTTGTTGCAATATTGTTATTTTTGAATTCGCTCATTTTTTTATCCTCACTTTTAAAAACAAAAAACGGTCTGACTCACGCAGACCGCTTAACACTTAATCACACTCTTGGTTTCGATTTATTCACTAACATCGGAAAGAATGCGCGTCAAAGCGGTCTGTTCTACAACACATAGAACAGCAGCACATTGCATCCATCATGTTATTGTACTTAACATATGAATTGTACATCTCGCATTCTTCCTTTCGATTTACTTTATCTCGTTCTTTTACCCACTTGCCTAGTAGGTATATATGTAATATAACAAATTGTATTTTTCTTGTCAACAAAATTTTTAGATTTATTTTTTGCTCTTCTTCGGTATACTCTTCTTTGTATGCAGAAGCACTTCTTTACTCATTATCTGAACAGCCACTTTAATCTGCTCTTCCGTCAAAGAAGAATAGTTTATTACAAAGGTGTGTGTGCTCATACTTTCTCTATTTTGATAATATTCTGATACGGCACGAAGTCTGATTCCCTGTCGCTCCATGGCACCCACGAATTCATCATCCGTACAGGATATGGAAAGAGCAAGAAGAAAATGCAATCCCGCATCTGCCTCACGAATTTTTACAAGAGAAGACATTTTACTATCCTGTATTTCCTGCAAAAGTATGTCTCTCTGCTTTCTATAAAAAGTCCTCAACCGATTGATATGTTTTTCAAAATAACCTTCTCCAATAAATTTTGCCACGGTCAGTTGAACAATCGATGGTACCGGGCAGGAGTAAAAATATAATTTCTTATAGTACAAGTCCACTAAGTGTTTTGGTAAGACCATATAACTAATGCGCACTGTGTTTGAAATAGACTTTGAAAAAGTATTTAAATATATTACTTTCTCATTCACATCGATGCTTTGCAGCGTCGGAATCGGTTTTCCCACCATTCGAAACTCACTATCATAATCATCCTCAATGATATAACGTTCTTCTCTTTTGGAAGCCCAGCCTAGTAATTCATACCTTCTGCTAATGGGTGTAATCCTGCCCGTTGGAAACTGATGGGATGGTGAAGTATGTGCTACCTGTACCTTCTCCTTTATTAGTTCCTCTACGCAAATACCTTCTTCGTCTAGGGAAATATATTTCACTTTCGCACCATTTACCTGATAGACCTGTGCCGTTTTCGGAAATCCCGGATCTTCTACACCATACACCTTATCCTGTCCAAACAGCTGCACAATCTGTCCATATAAATATTCCGTTCCCGCACCTATAATAATCTGCTCTGGATCCACATTCATATTTCTGAAATCATGAAGATGTTTTGCAATCGCCTTTCTGAGCACAAGAGCGCCTCCACTAGGTGGCTTCACTAGCAATTCTTCCTGATAATCTAACAGGCATTCTCTTAAGAGCTTCGCCCACACGGTAAAGGGAAACTGCTTATTGCTAATCCGGTTGCTGGAAAAGTCTGCCAAGTATCGTTCTTCATCTGATGTCATGGATAGATTCTCTCTATCTACTAAAATCTGCTTCTTGGACGATACGCTACTAATGTCTGCAACAAAAAAACCTTTTTTTGCAATGGAATAAATATACCCCTCACTCATAAGCTGCTCATATGCATTCTCAATGGTGATGACACTTATACCCAGATTTTTCGCAAAACTCCGTTTGGATGGAAGCTTCTCTCCAGGCTTTATTTTTCGGGAAATAATGTCTGCTTTTAGGCATTTATACAGATGCTCATATAATGCATCTGACCCTATATCTGCAAAAGAATATGTAAGCATTTCTTCTTCATTCTCCAATCTGGCTATTCTGACTATATGTAATCTGACCATTTCGATAAGGTCAGATATATTATATGATTTTGCCTATAACCTGTCTACAACAGACAATCAACTATAGAAAAGAGGGAAAACTATGTCTAGTGAACGTTATGAACTAAACAAGAACTTAGCACAGATGCTAAAAGGCGGTGTTATTATGGACGTCACCACGCCGGAACAGGCAAGAATTGCAGAGGCTGCCGGTGCCTGCGCCGTTATGGCCTTAGAAAGAATCCCTGCCGATATCCGTGCTGCCGGTGGTGTTTCTAGAATGAGTGATCCTAAAATGATTAAGGGAATCCAAGAGGCCGTATCCATTCCAGTAATGGCCAAGTGCCGTATTGGACACTTTGCAGAGGCACAGATTCTGGAAGCCATCGAGATTGATTATATCGATGAGAGTGAAGTTCTCTCCCCTGCGGATGATGTTTATCATATTGATAAATCCGCTTTCAAAGTGCCTTTTGTATGTGGGGCAAAGGATTTAGGGGAAGCCCTTCGAAGAATCAGTGAAGGGGCATCCATGATTCGTACCAAGGGAGAACCCGGAACGGGTGACATTGTGCAGGCAGTGCGACACATGCGCAAAATGAATAGTGAAATCGCACACATCAAATCCCTGCGAGGTGATGAGCTATATAACATCGCAAAGGAATTGCAGGTTTCCATAGAGTTAGTGAAATATGTTCACGAAAATGGAAAGCTTCCTGTGGTAAACTTTGCTGCTGGCGGTGTAGCAACGCCGGCTGATGCTGCGCTCATGATGCAGCTTGGTGCAGAGGGCGTCTTCGTTGGATCTGGTATCTTCAAATCTGGCAATCCCGAGAAACGTGCCAATGCTATTGTGAAAGCAGTAACAAATTATAATGATCCAAAACTTATTGCTTCCCTTTCTGAGGATTTAGGAGAAGCTATGGTAGGAATTAACGAAGATGAGATTGAACTTCTCATGGCAGAAAGAGGCAAATAATGACCATCGGGATTGTGGCTGTACAAGGCGCTTTTATAGAACACGAGAAGATGCTAGATAACCTTGGCATTTCCTATATTGAACTGCGGCAGAAAAATGACCTTTTCCATCCAATAGACGGGCTCATTCTTCCCGGCGGAGAAAGTACCGTGCAGGGAAAACTCCTGGCAGAGCTGGATATGTTTTCCCTGCTAAAAGAAAAGATTGATACCGGACTTCCCGTCCTTGCCACCTGTGCTGGTATGATTCTCTTAGCCGAGAGTCTTTCCAATGATACACACAAATATTTTCAGACGATGCCCATTACGGTAAAGCGAAATGCTTATGGCAGACAGTTAGGAAGCTTCCATACCAAATCAGACTTTCAAGGACTCGGTAGCATTCCCATGACCTTTATTCGTGCCCCTTACATCGAGAGCGCTTCACCATCCGTGGATATTGTTGCTTCGGTAGAGGGAAAGGCTGTTGCTGCACGCTATAAAAAGCAGATTGCCCTCTCCTTCCATCCGGAACTGGATGGAGATACCCGCATCTACGAACTATTCCTTGGTCTTATTCAGACGCAATCGGTAACAAATTAATCCTTTTTTACAGGAATTCCCTAATCAGAAGTTCCCACAAAAAATCCCGGCACACACGCCGGGACTTTTGTTCTCTTAATACAAATACTGTTATTAGTTCAAAAGATAATACTTATTTAAAGTATGAAACTGCAGTCTGTAATTCATCCGATAATGTCTTCATATCATCACTATTCGATGCCATGTCCATTACAAGCTGCGCAATCTGAGTAACAGAAGCAGTTACTTCTTCATTACTTGCCGCATTCTCTTCAGAAATAGCAGAAAGATCCGCAATACTGCTAACAATATTCTCCTTAAGCGTAAGGAGTTCATCCGTCTTATTGTTAATTTCTGCAATCATCGCAAGACTTTCTTCAATAGAAGCACCAAGTGATTCAAATGCCTCCTGAGTAGAACTTACTTTACTCTTTTCTTCCCCAATAATCTGGTCTACCTTCTCTGCAAGTACCACTGTCTGAGAAGACTTCTGATTCATATCATACGTAAGTGCTTTAATGGTTTCTGCACTCTTTGCAGACTCTGTTGCCAGTTTTCCAATTTCTTCTGCAACAACGGCAAATCCGCGGCCTGCATCCCCCGCTCTGGCAGCCTCAATACTTGCATTTAAGGCAAGCAAATTGGTCTGTGTTGCAATTTCTGTAATAAGATGCACAGCCTCTGTAATCTTTCCAATAGAATCGTTGGTAAGCGCAACACTTTCGCAAATATCGCTTACAGCCTGGGATGACTCACTAGAAGATTCCAGAACCTCCGTCATTAAGCCCTGTGCAGTCTCTGTTGCATGCTTAATATCATCAGAAGCGCTCGTAAGAGCTTCAACATTCGCTGTAATTCCCTGGATATATTCACCCATGGTGATTGCGTTAGAATTTACTTCCTGAACATTTTCTGTTAATGACATCGTGGCATTTGCTAATTCGTTCATAGCACCAGAAATCTGACCGGTTCCTTCGGAAGAATTTTTAGCAGCACTATTTACGTTGCCAATAGACTCTAATAATGTTACGGTGTTGCCTTTTACCTGACCGATCACTTCCGACAATTTCTGCTGTAATACATTAGTTGCTGTAATCATGTCAGTGATCTCAACAATAGCATCCTTCATCTGGATGCTTTCAGAAATATCACCTTCGGAGAGACGCAGAATCGTTTTGCCTACCGTAGCAATACTCTTCTTAATACGAATAGCTAAAATAGTAATGATGATACCAAAGATGACACTGACTACCGCTGCAATAATGATTAATCTCACAACAGCACTGTTGATTGCCTTCTTAACATCCGTTCTAGGTGTACCAGCAAACGCCATACCCCAAATAGAACCATCTTCTGTATAAATAGGTTCATAATATACATAGTAATCTACACCATTGATTACGACATCGTCGGAGTAATAATTCTGTCCCTTTTTAACATGCTGATATACTTCATCGGATGCGGCGGTTCCTTCATTATATGATCCATCTGCATTTTTTAAAGAGGTAATTAATCGGATATTATCTTTAAAGAGGGTTAACTCAACATCCTCTTCCTGCATGCACTCTATAAATTCATGATCTGCATATTCCTCATAATCCACATCACCATTAGCAATAACATCGTAAATGAAATACTGGTCTACACTTTCTGCAGCAATCTGCAGTTTTTCTTTGGTTTCCATTTCAACCTCTGACTTAATGCTAGAGGCTGCTACAATAATCATAACAATGGCCGCACATAAAAGAGGCACCGATCCCATTAGTAATAGTGTGGAAAGAAGTGATATCCCTTTTGTCTTTTCCCTTTTCATTCTCTCGACTCTCCTTTTTCTAATATAATTATCCTTTTCCCCTCCATAATTATACAGGAAAATGCCTATTTTATATGAAAAATCACACTTTTTTCGCAAATTAGTGGCACCGAATTTCGCACCAAACGCCGTTCCAATGTTTTACTTTTCTGTAAAGAATGCCTTCATGGTTGCAAAAATCTTCACCAGTTCATCCTCTTTAATAATATAGGGAACCATAGAATACAAATAGGTTAAGAATGGTCTTGCAAAAACACCTCGATTGTAAGCAAATTCCTGATATCCTTTCAGGACAGCCTCGTCATAAACTTCTATACAAGCACAGGCTCCTAAGATACGAACTTCCTTAATCAGAGGATGTGAAAAACCATCTAATTCTCTGTGACTAATTTCTTCAATCTTTCGAATCTTATCCATATAGTTTTCTCTTTCAAAAACTTCTATGGACTTTAATGCCACGCTGGCAGCTAGTGCATTGCCCATAAAGGTTGGACCATGCATTAATGCGCATCTTGCATCATCACTATAAAATCCGTCAAACACCTTTTTATTGGCCACCGTAGCTGCATGTCCTATATAGCCACCTACTAAAGCTTTTCCAAGCACAATGATATCCGGGAGCACAAGATCCGCTACAAAACGATTTCCCGTTCGCCCAAATCCAGTTGCCACCTCGTCAAAAATGAGAAGAACGCCATAGGTATCACACAGTTCTCTTGCTCTCTTTAGGAAGGAAACATCGTACATTCGCATACCACCAGCTCCCTGTAGAAGCGGTTCTACAATGAACGCATTGAGTTCCTGGTGATGTTTCGCAAAAGCCTCCTCCAAAGCATCTATCTCCGTAGGAATATTGATAACATTGGTTTTCGGGCCATAGGCTTCCAGCACAAAATGGTAATCTTCATCATCCCCTACTTCCATAGTTTTAAAAGTATCTCCATGATAAGCATGGGTCAGGGCTAACACCTTGGTTCTTCCCTTTTCGCCCTTGTTCATATAATATTGCAGAGCCATTTTCAGGGAAACTTCTACCGCAACACTTCCTGAATCAGAAAAGAAACAGTAGTCTAAGTCACCAGGAAGAATCTCTGCCAATTTTTCTGACAAACGCTTCACCGGCGCATGGGTAAGTCCGCCTAACATTACATGAGAAAAGTGATCTGCCTGCTCCTTGATGGCACTAGTTAGTTCTGGATGCTTATATCCATGAATCATACACCACCAGCTGCTCACCGAATCTATGAGCTTTGCATCTTTCGTATATAAATACACGCCCTCTGCATCCACTATCTCATAGGGCTCTTTCATCGTTTTCATTTGTTCATAAGGATACCAAATCATCTCTCTTGTCTCCTTTAGACTTCCTCATAGAGTTGCTCCAGACAGCTAAGTTCCATCGCAATCTCTGTATCATTTTTCTTCACTTTAGCCAGGGTCTCCACCTGGGTCATTTTTTCGCACATGGCAATATTATCTTCATGCATTACATTGCCTGGTTCATAATTATTATAAATAATCCCCTTCACCGGAATTCCTTTATCCCGCATATAGTGTACTGTAAGCACCACTGCATTGATGGTCCCCAGACCAGCATCCGCAACCAGAATTGTAGAAAGACCGAGTTCCCCAATGATATCCTCCAGCATGATTTCCTCCCCATCCATACGAATCGGACAAAGAATTCCTCCGCTACCTTCTACCGTGACAAACTCGCAAGACTCCGTCACTTTGGTGAAACCATCCTTTACAACGGACATTTTCACAAGTTCCCCTTCTATCCTACTTGCTAAGTGCGGCGAATAAGCATTCTCATAAATGTAGGGACACATTTCTGCTAATGGTTGGTCAATTCCTGCCATATCTTTTACGAATTTTGCATCGCCTGGAATCAGTGCACCAGAGACATCCCGCACATTTCCACTCATGGCAGCTTTATAATAGCCCGCCCTTTTTCCCTCACTCGCCAGTTTCTTTACAAGGAGTGCTGTGACATATGTTTTTCCAACATCGGTTCCTGAACCAACAACAAAAATTCCTTTAGCCATGATTTTCTTCCTTCTGATATGCGGGAATCACATCTCTTCCCAAAGACTTTAACATTTCCTTGTCACTTCTAATGGTTGCACATGCTACCGTTGTAAGCATATTTCCAGTAATGGTTGCAGAAGCGCCTGCCTGAAATGCCTTCTCTCCATCGCCGGTAAGTAATGCTCGTCCTGCTGCCAAACGAATATCAGCCTTTGGATTAATATAACGGAAGAGTGCTACTGTTCGAAGAATATCCTCTTCACTGATTCTTTCTAAACCTTCTAATGGTGTTCCCTTAATTGGCATGAGTGCGTTAATGGGAATGGAATCCACCTCCACTTCTGCTAGGCTTACAGCCATATCAATACGATCTTCCCAAGTCTCTCCCATACCGATAATGCCGCCAGAACAAGCATACATGCCTTCCGCTTTCACCATCTTTAAGGTTTCAATCTTCATATCGTAGGTGTGGGTGGTACAGATATTAGGGAAATTACGTTTTGAGGTCTCAATATTGTGATGGTAACTATTTACACCTGCCTCATGCAACTGATGAAGCTGCTCCGCACTTAAAAATCCCATGGATGCACATAAATCAATTTTGCACTGTGCATGCATGGTCTCGTAAGCATGAATTGCCTTTTCAAATTCTGCTCCAGTAAGCGCCTTTCCCGCCGTTACGATAGAAAAACGATCCACACCTTCTGCCTCATTTAACTTGCAAGCTTCCAAAATCTTTTCTTCCGGAAGAAAATCATACACTTCACAGTCAGTATGATTATGTGCTGACTGGGCACAGTACTTACAATCCTCAGGGCATCGTCCACTTCGTCCGTTGATAATAGAACACAAATCCACCTTATCTCCTACAAAATGTGCTCTTATTTTATCTGCCCCTTCACATAATTTGTCCAAATCACAATCGATAAAGAAGCTTAAATCCTCTTCTCTTCCCAGTCTTCTTCCATCAATAATTTCCTGTGCTAACTGCAAAATATCCATGCTTTTTTTCCTTCCTATGCAAAATGTTTCAAAAAAACGGGTCTGACAGATTTTGCCAGAATACCGCATAAAATACAAAGAACAATATCCCCTGGAACCGCCAAAAGAAAACAATAGAGGAATAATGGCCACAAACCGATAGGCGTATCTATAACATAATTCGCAATCAGATAGTAGTAAATCATACCTACAATATATACAAGTATCAGTCCAGCAAAACCTGCAAGAATATACTTTAATACCGAATGCTTCTGGGTCTTTTCCACAATCCATCCCGTCACAAAAGTTCCCACAACAAACCCTGGGATATATCCAAAGCTTGGTACAAATACATAGCCGACGCCGCCACCTGATGCAAAAATCGGCAGACCAATCAGCCCCAAAATCATATACAGTAAAACACTGATTGCGCCTCTCTTTTTACCTAAAAGCACACCTGCCATATTGGTAAAGAAAAACTGCAACGTAAAAGGGACTACCGGAATCGGAATCTTAATAAAAGCACCAACAACAATTAACACCGTAAATATGGCAATAAACGCCATGTCTTTTGTTCTAATTTTCAAATTGTCAACCTCCATTATTTACAGGTTAACATTATCATTATGTGGCGCACTTGTCAACCCGCTCATCACGCAGGTTGACAATTAATCCAGCACATAAATACACCTTCTCAAATAAAAAGGAGACTAGTTATCAGCCTCCTTCATTCTATTATTTAATTATTCTGTAAGTTTCCTCTCTCTTAAAGATCTGCCTCACCACGAAGTGGATTCACCTTCGCTGTCATCTCTAAAACCGTTAATTTTGCAACAGCAGTTCTCTGTACCGCGTCCTTATTATAATCAAAGTTCTTCGTTTCCTCATATCTCGCCATAATAATATCATCTATGGCACGCTTTTTTTCTTCCCCCTCTAGAAACTCAACCCTACATTTTCCCATGACAGATTTGTACCGCATAGTTACATCCTTCTTCTCTACAATGCAATCCATCACCAGTGGAATATCCATCTCAAAGGAACAGCAAGGACTATTCTTAAGCATTTCATACTTTCTTCCTGCCATGGCACCATGAATATAAAAACTTACTTCCTGTTCTTTCACCGTGTAAGCAAAATTAACCGGAACAATATAGGGATAATCCCCATCCGCCAAGCCAAGTCTTAATATACTGCATTCATCAATAATCTCCAGAATGCTTCCAAAATCGGTCACTTCTCTGTCTTTTCTACGCATCGCTACAAACCTCTATACAGTAATATTCTCATCACAGAAGGCATTTTCCACACCCCATACATCTTTATCATCAAGGGCTATATCTGCTGCATTTTCAAAAGGATACACAATGCCCACATGATTACGAATGGCATCCATCCAGCCCATCATCCTTAACGTCTCGCTGTGAGGCATGTCCTTTGCCTCTGTCTGCCCATTTTGCAGCGCTTCTTTACAAGCAAGAACCTCATATTCGTATCCATTCACACGATAGGGCGTATCTATCTTTTTAATCAGATTACCTTCTACATCATAAATACAAACCTTCTCTGGTGCATTGATAGGACCAAAGACCATAGTCCCCTTGTCGCCTACAATCTTTGCATAATTGGAATGGTCATCCACACAAGAACACTTGGCTCTCGCCATGGTTCCGTCCTGATAAGTCAGCATGATGACATCCGTAGCATCCACTCCCGTATCCGTTTTCACTGTACTTACCTGTACCTTCTTTATGTCCGTTCCCAGATACATCGCAGGGACGGTTAATGAATAGATTCCAAGATCAAGCAGGGCGCCTCCTGCTAGGCTAGGATTATACAGCCTATCTACACCAATAATAGGCACAGAAAAATCCGATTCCAGATAATGAATCTTTCCAAGGTCACCTAAGCAATCTTTAATGACTTCTTTGGAGGGCTGGTACCTTGTCCACATAGCTTCCGCCAAAAGGGCTTTCTTTTCTTTTGCTAACGAGATAATCTCTTCTGCCTGCTTTTTGTTCGCACAAAAAGCTTTCTCCACCAGACAATTTCTCCCGCGCTCTATACAAAGTTTTGCATTCTTAAAGTGTTCGGAATGGGGTGTTGCAACATAAATCAAATCCACTGCTTCATCGTCAGCTAATTCTTCATAGGAACCATAAGCTTTCTGAAATCCCCACTTCTTAGCAAATGCAGCTGCTTTATCTAAAGTTCTTGAAGCAACTGCATACATGCTCACTTCTTCTCCCAGCCCCTTTAGCGCCTTCGCCATAGCTTCTGCAATATTTCCTGCCCCAAGTATTGCTACATTAAATCTCATTGCGTACCCCCTTTTCTAGTATCTGCTTCGCTAACTCCTGCTTTTCTTTCGACTTTTCCTGCTGATACACCTTTTTAGAATATATCAACACAATAACAACTGCCACCATAAGACTAATAGCACCGAAGCGATTACTCTTTCTCCATGTATTATCATTATACATGCTCCACGTCGTACGAACACCAACAGCTACATTTTTCTTTGTTTTTGTCATAAAGTTTCCTAATACAACAAACAAAATACCCGTTAAGATGCAAGACAGTTTTCCTATATTTATCGCCTGTTTTTCACTTCCTTCTACCACCTGGAGAATCGATGAATATGATTAATCCTCATAATAAGTTCATCAAAAATCGTTGTATTTACTTCGTAATAAATAAAATTCTTTTCCTTATACTCCACAACCAGATCTGCTCCCTTTAAAGGCTTCAGGTGGTAGAACAATGCTGCCGGTGAAATCTGAATAGTTGTATTAAAAAAGACTCATGAAATCCACGAGTCTTTTCTTTCAATATCCTTTTCACGTTCCGCATGTGCACGCCTTCTACTGACGTACTTTATATCCCATTACAACCGCCCATATATACATACATGTTTTGGGAAGCATCAAACGCCTGATCGTTTCTCTTTTGAAAATACAATACAACCATGATGATTCCCATTACGACAAAGGGAATATTTCGGTAGATTCCCCAAATCACAGGCGATTCACCGGTCCAGTCATTCTGCGGAAGCAAGCACAAAGCTATACGTGCTACAGCTAGAATAATCATAAGTACCATCAGTGGTCTGTTTCGGTACTGATATCGTAGCGAATAAACAAAATATAGAATCAGATAAAAAAGCGTCATGGTGATGGATGTAATTAATGTTCCAAGACCTAATGCCACATGATAATCTCCATCCTTATGGATGGCAGAATTTTCCCATAGGCCTTCGTTTCCTTCCCAACTACAAACACTACTTCTCATAATGCAAAGCAATACTAAGAAATATAAGCTACATTGTATGAGATATTCATCTCTTTCAAATCATATAGCTTATAGAATTCCTTCATGATGTGGCTAGAAACTGAACGCACACCCTCTTCTTTTGCATCAGAGAGCAAAATCATACGCTGTGTACTACTATAGCGAACAACATAATCTTTTCCCTTGATACTTCGGGAAATCGCCTTTTCTAAATAGTCCATAACCAACTTGTGTGTTTCAATCGATACATTCATTCCTTCATTAGGACGAGCCGTAAAGAGAATAAGCTGTACTGAAGTATTATTCTCTTTCAGAATCTGTTTGATTAAATCATAAGTATCATGGAATTCCGGGGATTCAGAAATATAGGCATCATACTTCTCCGGGTTCATAACTGCATCTCGTAGATGAATCAAATCTGCACTCTCCGTCTCACTAAGTCCATTTTCCACTGCAGATTTGGTAAAGAATGTATAGTTATTGCCACCCTTCTGCTTTGACAAGTACAGTGCACGATCCGCATCTAAAAATACATCCTGGAATACATTCTTCATTCCCTCGCACAAGCGAATACCGATGGATACAGTAAGATCAATATCCCTTTCAATGATACTGTTCTGCTCTTTTACATTCTGCATAATCTCCTTGGCAACTTCTTCTGCCTGGTCTGCATCCGCAACATCTGGAATAAGCATAATGAACTCATCACCGCCAACTCTGGCAATAATCTTTTTCTTATCAATCTGCTCCAGTGCCGTTGCAACAGAACGAAGATAAATATCTCCTAACAAAAATCCTCCCTGTCCGTTGATATACCTAAACTGATCAATATCAATCGCAAACAAGGTTCCCTTGTTCTGCATAATAGCCTCACGAATCAGTTTCTCACCATGCGCGCGACTATAGAGGCCTGTTAATTCATCATTAATGCTCTGATCCTTGAATTTTTCCTCATCCTTCTTCATCAGTCTGGACCAGATCTTGGATACATCGGACATATCTTGTTCAGGTGCATTCTCCTGACTGCTTTCCGGAGATAAAGGCTTTAACCGTCCATCATTTAACATACAAATCAGTGCATCTGCCATCTTAGGATCAAACTGCGAACCTTTACAGCGCTCCAGTTCTCCTAAAATATAGTCCATATCCAAATGCTTTCGATAGACACGATTACTGGTCATGGCATCAAACGCATCCGCAACAGCGATAATTCTTGCAATATAAGGAATCTCTTCCCCTTTTATCTTCTCAGGGTAGCCACTTCCGTCATACCGTTCATGATGATATTTCGCACCAATATCAATCCCTGGCAGCATACCAATATCCTTCAAGATTTCTGAACCAATGACCGCATGCTGCTTCATCAATTCGTACTCATCATTGGTCAGTCTTCCTGGCTTATTCAGTACAGAGTCTGGAACACCAATCTTTCCAATGTCATGCAACAGAGCAATGGAGCGAAGTTTCTTTACTTCCTCTTTTTCCATTCCTAATTCTTCTGCGATTGCGCAGGAATATTCTGCTACGCGTCTCGAATGACCCTGAGTATATTCATCCTTCGCATCGATAGTATTTGCAATCGTTGCAATGGTCTGTAACGCCATATCCTGAATCTCCAGGTTTTTATCTATCAGTTCTTCGTGCACACGTTTATTATCTTTATGGATGCTATCGTAAAGTCTTGCAGAAACAAATCCACCAGCAAAGGAAACGATAATTACAGCAAAACGAATCTCAACATCCTTACTGTTGGATACCGTAATACTATTTTGACTAAGCTGATAAAATAACGAAGCTAAATTAACAGAAATTGTAATTCCAAATGTATACAGAATTAAGGACGGCTTATGATAGAGAATGAGGAAACAAAGCAAGGGAAGAATATAGCTCGATACCATCTGCGTAGCACCCGTAAACATAACGAATGCATACATGAACGTATAACCCAATACCACAAAATATCCTAGTTTATCCCAATCCGGCTTTTTCATAAAGAGTAGCAAAACAGCTACATAGGGAACCACCATGGTTGCGGCAAATTCTAAAATATAAGTCAGCGTGCGCTCTTGTTTAATTACCTCAACGCTATATGCTCCTAGCAAAATCAAGATGATTGATAACCAACTGATCATCAATGTTTTATTAATCCTACGTACTTCTCTATTCATATAAAGCTCCTTACCCAAAGAGTATCCTCTTTTTTAAGTATAACATACTTATATCATTTCTGTGGTCTGCTCTTTATCTTGGTAAATGGCTACAATTGAAACCTTTTTGCATGACTATTTCTGTATATTACGTTCTATTTTGTCCCCATAATTATCGATAGACTATGCCATAATGTGAACCATCCAAAACAACAAACCAAAAAGGAGGACAACATTATGAATAAGCTACTTCGATGGGGCAACTTTATCATTTATATAGTCATGATTGCAATCAATGCACTCGCAAATATCTTTACCTTCGGCGGAAATACCACAGGGGCGGTATCTGCTAAATATAGCAATCTCTTCACACCGGCTCCCTATACCTTCTCCATTTGGGGTGTCATTTATATTTTTATGGGATTCTATGTTATTTACGCCGTAATCAAATCTCCAAAGCTTAGGAGCATTGAAGATATGCAAGATTCCGTAGGCATTTGGTTTTGTCTTAGCTGCATATTTAATATTGCCTGGATCTTTACCTGGCATTTTGAGAAGATTGGATTATCCGTTGTGTGTATCCTTGGATTACTCCTATCTTTGATTATCATTAATATCCGATTTTCACTACACCCCGAAGTATCCATTCCTGTTCGCGTCTGCATTTACGGATTTAATATTTACCTAGGCTGGATCTGCGCTGCAGTCATTGCCAATATCAGTGTCTTCCTGACTAAGGTTGGATGGGGTGGTTTCGGACTGTCCTCTAAAGTCTGGATGATGATTATCTTAGTGATTACTTGTCTCCTGGGTATTCTACTCACATTTATAGGCGGACGCTTTATGGCAACAGCCGCTCTCCTATGGGCCGTCATTGGTATTATGGTCAAACACCTTTCCAATGAAGGATTCGACAATGCTTATCCTGTAATCACTTTCACGCTGATTTGTATCGCTGTCATCCTTTGGTTAGTTATCATGTACTATCCACTACGCACCTGCAAGTCAACAACTTATCACAAGCTTAAGGATAAAGACTCCCATGATATTAAGGATTTGTAATGCGATACATTCCCTTGTTAAACTGCATGATACGGCTCGCCAACCAAGCTCCTAATATTTCCTCAACACACGTTCGTCGTATCATGCATTTACGTACGCTTATGCGTACATATAAAAAGCTCAGAGTCATGTGATAAGCATGATTCTGAGCTATTGATTATTTATAGAACGTTTATAAAATTTATCCTATTTCCCTACCATCTGTTCAATTGCTGGATTCAAACTATATACATAGTTATATGTAATGGTTTTGGGATACTTCATATAAATATTATATGCTGTGCGGGAATCCATCTGTGCTACCTGCGATATCCCCGTTTCTTCAAGGTTGCGGAACCACTTCTGGATTTTTTTCTTTTTTGCTTTGGAGCAAGCATAAGTAGCAAGGATAAAACCTCCCGCAAGTACTATAAATGCCAAAATAGCAAAAATCGCTCTGGCCACCGATACAACAGAATCATTTATCATTTCTACTGTTCCGACGATTCCCCCTATCGTAAATCCTAACGCAAAATATGCACAAATGATTGTGCCTGCTGTATACCCTCCGGTTTTTAATATCGGGATATTCTCCACGGCTACGCTGACATCTGTCGTTGCCATTCGCTTAAGAAAATTTGTTTCATTTGGTTCATCATAGGACTCCAACATATACAATTCCATCGGAAGGACCTGAAATCTTGCACTCATCGAATTCCCAAGCTGAACAACCACACACTCACCCTGCACAGCAATATTATTAAATAGCATAGAGTGTACCGATGCAGTTCCTTCCGCGTAGCCTTCTCCTAATGAAAAGTCAATGTAATATACATCATAAGAATATCCCTCACCGTCGTCTTCCTTTACGACTTTCTTTCCGGTACATATTGCCTTGTATACTTTTATATTTTCCGGATTACCAAACTCAGAATGCACGTTTCTGACATTTCTTTTCGTGCACCAAATAAAGAATGCGGCGATTCCAATACCGACACATAATGGTACTGCCAGAAATGCTTTAGGTGTATCATCCGACGCAGTTCCAACCACCCCGCCTATAGCAATGCCAACAAACATTACCGCAAAGAAAATCCCTAAGAAAATATAGAATCTCTCACTTTTCTTAGATCCTTTCGTATATTCTTTCCCGTATCCCTGTTTAAATTCCTGTAATGTCATTGTCGTTCTTTCCTTATAATCTCCATAAAATATTTTATGAGCAATTGATGTTATATTAAATAATGAATATAATTTGAAAAAATATGTCGCACATCATTTGTATTCGTTAATAAAATAATGACAAACCATTTTAATTTAGAAGAAACCCTAAATCAGCTATATATTATCACAAAGTTTTCCTTCTCCATAGTGGACTCCAATGGAGATCTTATGAATGATAAGATTGATGAAGAAGAATATCAGATAGAAATAGACTCACTAATGAGTATGTTTAATGTTCCAATTTCAGAAGATATAGAGCAAAATTTCCTTACAATTATCTAAATAGTTTATCATTACAAAACTCACAATAAATAGGCACATGTTATCTTATATTTTAGATTCGTCTGCAAATTATCATAACTTAATATTGGCGTTCCTGACTACATGACCAACATTTGTAGGTCATGTAGTCAGGTCAAGTGGTCAAGTCAAATTTCATCATCCCACATGTATCTGCATAGGTCTTCTTTGTATGTTTTCTCCTAAGAATTCAAGAATATAGAAAAGACCTTAGAACGAGGAATATTTATAACTCATTCTATGGTCTCGATTATAATTTCAACGACATTTTAATCTTTTGTTTTATATTTTTCCGCATATTAAACGCTGTCTAAAATGTTCTTGCTTATTTCCCAACTAAATGTTTAATCCTTTCTTCTGACCATTTTTCATTTCCCCAGATAAATTCTTCATTTTTACGTTTCTTAAATATTCTAGTGGGAACATTAGTGTTATCGTAAATATGTACAATATCACACACTTCAACTAACTCTGGAATGAGTTTCAATGCTTTCTCATATCTCGAACGAATTTTATCTTCTGGTACACTGTGACCACCAATTGCAGTTCTTGACTCAACACGAAAGATGTTAATATTTACATCCGTCGTAAGGACATAAATACATCTTATAAAATACCCTCTTTCCTTGGCTTTCTTTAAAAGATTCAAATTTCGTTCTGTAGATAAGACCGTTTCGAAAGTAAAGCTTTCCCTCTTCGTGATTGCAGCTTCACGCATAGACTCCGCCAAAATTGCAGCTTCCAGATCAGAGCAATAATTAGTCTTCTTAATATCATCAGCATTAATATACGGTTCAATAACCTTTGCCATTCTAGTTATTGTTGATTTCCCACTACCATTGGGGCCTGCGAAGACTATGATTTCCGGCAGTTTACTCTGCATATTTTCTCCTTCCATCTGGATATTCTAAATATGCTACTTTTTTCTTCTCATCATACCCCGCAATTGGAGCTCCTTTTATCTTCTTTATTTCGTTATCGATCCTTATGGACTCAATAAATCGCTCTGTAAGTTCTTCATCAGAAACACCGCAAGTAGAATCTAACTCATTTGATTCTTCCATATCTATATCCTCCAATTTCAAGAAATGACAGAAATCTATGTCATTTTTATATATTGGGAGATAGAATCTATTCAAACTCTATCGTCCCAGGGGGCTTACTGGTTAGGTCATAGAATACTCTGTTAACGCCCTTCACTTCATTAATGATTCTACTCATTACGGTCTGCAGTACAGCGAATGGAATCTCTGCTGCCTCTGCAGTCATGAAATCTACTGTACGTACAGCACGCACGGCAACGGCATAATCATAAGTTCTCTCGTCACCCATAACGCCCACAGAACGCATATTAGTAAGTGCTGCAAAATACTGGTTCGGCATCCAGGAAGGCTCTTTTCCATTTTCTTCCTTGTATGCTTTGGCCGCTGCCTCCACTTCACTACGATAAATCCAGTCAGCATCCTGTACGATACGAACCTTCTCCGCTGTAACCTCTCCAATGATACGAATACCAAGTCCAGGGCCAGGGAAGGGCTGACGGAATACTAAGTATTCAGGTAGACCAAGCTCTAATCCCACCTTGCGGACCTCGTCTTTAAATAAGTTACGAAGAGGCTCAACAATATCCTTAAAATCTACGAAGTCAGGTAGTCCGCCAACATTATGATGAGACTTAATTACTGCTGACTCACCACCAAGTCCTGATTCAACAACATCAGGATAAATGGTTCCCTGTGCAAGGAAATCTACAGCACCAATCTTCTTTGCTTCTTCCTCAAATACACGGATAAATTCTTCACCGATGATTTTTCTCTTTCTTTCGGGTTCCGTGACACCTGCCAGTTTTCCATAATATCTTTCCTGAGCATTTACACGAATAAAGTTAATATCAAAAGAACCATTCGGTCCAAATACACTTTCTACCTCATCTCCTTCATTCTTACGAAGCAAACCATGATCTACAAATACACAAGTAAGCTGGTTTCCAATAGCTTTTGCAAGAAGCGCTGCAAGTACAGATGAATCAACACCACCAGACAAAGCTAGAAGAACTTTACCATCACCAACCTTCTCGCGAATCGCCTTAATATTCTCTTCTACGAAGGAATCCATTCTCCATGTACCAGCACAATCACAGATTTTACGTACGAAGTTAAAGAGAATTTCCTTTCCATACTCACTGTGAAGCACCTCGGGATGGAACTGAATCGCATACAGTGGTCTATCATCCTCGGTCTCTAATGCAGCATAAGGACAGTCTGCCGTATGTGCAATGGATTTGAACCCTGGTGCTGCAGTGGAAATATAATCATTGTGGCTCATCCATACGATACTGCTTTCTGGAATTCCTTCAAACAATTTTGAAGATAAATCAAAATTCGTTACCGTCTTTCCATACTCTCTCACGGGAGCTTTCTCGACGTTACCGCCAAGTACGAGCTGCATTAACTGCGCACCATAGCAAAGTCCCAGAATTGGACAACCGATTTCAAATAACTCTTTGCTAGCGGTGGGTGCGCCCTCTTCATAAACACTATTAGGACCACCAGTTAATATAATCCCCTTCGGATTCATTTCCTTAATCTTTGCAAGATCCGTCTTATAGGAATAAATCTCACAATAAACATTACATTCTCTAACTCTTCTGGCAACCAGCTGATTATACTGTCCACCAAAATCGATAACGATAACTTTTTCCTGTTCCTTCATCATGCTCTCCTTAAGAGTGTATTATTTTTCGACGCCAGCCAAGGTCTTTACCCAGACAACGTCCTCTTCTTTATAATGAAACTTTTGCATCTTCACAGGATCGACTTTTCCGCCATCCTGCATAATCCCTGCATACATTCTGAAATATCCACCACGCTTAAATGCAAAATGCAGTAGTTTGCTCTTTTCAACTTCGTCCTCTACCCGTACAACATGATTGGCAAACTTTGCAACCAGATTCTTCTCTCTGGGAGTTTTCTTATTGGCCAGATAATAACGACACATTGCACTGTCACTGGTATTGAAGTCGAGGTTATATTCCCGGATGAACTCTAGGGTTGCTCTTTCCTCATAGTTAATAGAAATCTTAATCGTTTCATATAACTCTTTTCCTCGAGGTAATTCTTCTCTCGGCACTTTGAACGCCAAGCAGTACATCAGCTTTGTTGTGAAGAATACCTGTTTTTCTGCAAAGGCTTTCTTCGTCAACTGATAGATAGCCTTCTTTTCTTCTGCAGTCTGATATTTAAACTTGTGTTTCTCGTTGTAGAGCATACGAATGGCACCAGTGACATACTCCTTCTCCCTAAGCGTCATAACCATCTCGTATAATGCAATCATATCCGAAAGACTTGCTGCCTTCACATAGGCGGCAAACATTGCATGATTTTCTAAAAGTCTTTCATAATTTTCTTTTCCCAAATGATATGCTGCAAGGAAAAATCCAGCGATATTCATTCGCTTCGGATTACAGGTTGCCAGCCATTCATCAATCGTAGTCTCATCCGGTAGTGCTTCAGGTGCAATCTCGAAAGATGTAAAGCACTGCATCTTTAATTCCGCCGGCATTTGAGATTCGATAATATCATTTAATAATGTTTCAATCCCACTTACTGGCGCAAAAGAGAAGCCTTTTCTCTCTTCATAAGTACGGGATAGCACAGCAAAGAGTTTCTTGTCATATCCCTCTTTGGCAAGTTTCGCCGACAACTCTAATAATTCCTGCGGCGACAACTTTGTGGCAATCTTCCTGATTTGTGCAGTACCAGGAATTCCATCCATTTCTGTATTTAGTAATTCTTCCGTCATAAAAATCCCCCATAGGCGGCCCACCCGCCCCTAGTGCCTATATTTTAGCACAAAAGCCGCGCAAATATAGTGGTGAAATTGCATAGTTTTTCAGCATTTTACAGTGCTATAATAGGGGGGAATTTAGGAAAGGAGGCAGCTAGCTTGTCAAAGACAAATACTTACGAAATTGATATGTGTCATGGATCGCTATTTTCAAAGCTGCTTCGCTTCAGTCTGCCCCTCATTCTTTCCGGAATATTGCAGCTTCTATTTAACGCAGCAGATTTAATTGTCGTAGGAAATTATTCCAGTCATCAGGCGCTCTCTGCCATAGGTGCAGTAGGAAGCCTGATTAACTTCTTTGTTAATTTGATTATCGGAATTTCCGTTGGTTCCAATGTTGTCGTAGCCAGGAACTATTCTGTCGGAAACAAGGAAGCAGTTGGAAAGGCTGTCCATACTTCCATCCTAACTGCTCTGCTTGCCGGTCTTTTTGTAGGTTTGTTAGGCGTTCTTTTTAGTCGTCCCATTTTAAAGCTTATGGATACGCCTGCCGATGTTATTGAACTATCGGCACTATATGTCATGATTTATTTTGCTGGGCTTCCGTTTTCCATGTTGTATAACTTTGGCTCCAGTATTCTACGTGCCGTTGGAGATACCAAACGTCCTCTCTTCTTTTTATCTCTTGCCGGCGTATTTAATGTTGGACTGAATCTCTTATTTGTCACACAATGCCACATGAGTGTAGAAGGAGTCGCTTTAGCAACTCTTCTTTCTCAGGCTCTATCCGCCATTCTAGTAATGCGTTGCCTCATAAAATCAGAAGGTTTATACAAATTATCCATCTCAGCCTTACATATTGATCGTAAGACGCTACAGCAAATTTTAGGAATTGGACTTCCTGCGGGTATTCAGAGTGTAATCTTTTCCATTTCAAATATCCTCATCCAATCCTCCATCAACTTCTTTGGTTCCGTTGCCATGGCAGGCAATACGGCAGCCTCCTCCGTAGAGTCCTTTGTGTATACTTCCATGAACGCGGTGTACCAAACCAACCTCAGTTTCTCCAGCCAGAATTATGGTATCGGAAACTATAAACGCATGCGTAAATGCCTCCTATACTGCTTCCTCATTGTTACCGCAGTGGGCCTTCTTATGGGCTGTGGAGCTTACCTGTTCTCTAGCAATTTGGTTGCACTGTACAATCACGATCCGGAAGTCGTGGTATATGGCATCGGCCGTTGCAAAGTCATCTGCACCACCTATTGTCTCTGCGGTATTATGGAGGTTATTTGCGGCTCCCTTCGTGCTATGGGCTACGGAATTCTTCCTATGGTGGTCAGTCTGATTGGAGCCTGCGGTCTGCGCGTCCTTTGGATTCTCACCTACTTCCAAAGTCACCACACCCTGAATGTGCTGTACTCCTCTTATCCCATTACCTGGACCATTACCATTCTGGCTCACTTAATCAGCTTCCTCATTGTTAGCAGACATCTCCCCAAAACAGATGCTTCCGTATAATCTCCACAAAAAAAGTCCCGACAACCTGCCGGGACTTTTCTTTCTGCTTTCCAATCTTTATTCAACAATAAACTTCAGTGCTTCACCAACCTTGGTATGTACCACATAGTCAGCATACTTATCCATATAATGTTCTTCAGGACTAATTAGCACAAGTTTCTCTCCCTTGTAGGTACCTGTGCAGAATTTCACCATACCATCATACATATTGGTGCCAAGACAAAGAATTAAATCTGCACCCTCGCAAGCATTCACTGCCTCTGTCATTTTCTGGTTATCCATGCTCTCGCCAAAAAGAAGCACGCCAGGACGAATGGATGTATGGCAATCATCGCAAAGCGGAACGGCCTTAGCATTTCTCATATACTGTAAATCGAAGGTCTTCTGGCAATGCGGGCAACGATTGTCATTTACATTACCATGTAACTCAATAACACCTTCTAATCCAGCTTTATTATGAAGGCCATCAATATTCTGTGTAATAATAGCTTTAATCTTTCCCTGCTGCTGCATCTTCTTAATATCGTAATACAGAGAAGCAGGCTCTAAGTCCTTGCCAATGATTTCTTTCTTATAGAACTCAAAGAACTTGTCTCTTCTAGCACTATAAAAGCCCACTTCCATCATCTCATCAGGAGATTTATGGTAGATGCTTTCTAGGCGGTAGCATTCCCTAGAAGACCATAGATTTTCTCCACCACTTTCAATCACAGCGCCAACACCAATCAGTACAACAATGTTTTTTGCTTCCGCTGTCATTTCCTTAATACGTTCTAACATTCCTCTTTGTTCCATAGTAATCCCCTCCTTTGCTTTATCTTCCGGATCTTCCTTCCCTATATCCATAATTTATAAAATGCTGATAGTATCCAACAATATTTATACCGTAAAAGTTTCTCAAGTCCGGGTATCTGTTTGCATAAGCATATACATTGAAGTTCTCACATCCCTGTCTTCCCTCGTAGATTCCCACTGTTGCAAAATGTGCGAGTGCCCCTGCAGGGTTACTGCTGTAAAGCATCTTAATATCCGGATATGCATTCACATAATAATTGTAATCATATACGTAAGAGTAATCAACACCTCCGTAAACAGAAGCAGGCTGCACTGTGGTTCCTGTTGTAGCCGTGGCACCACTTAAGGGAATGCTGTAAAACATCATTTCTCTTCCATTGGTTGTATACCAAACCACCTGATTCCCATAGACAATCGGCGTACAATCTGAAAGACATCCATCCACTGACTTTACATCACCTACACGGTCCCCTTTATAGTCAATCATGGCATAGTATACTTTTTCCATGTCACTATAACCGTTCTTCTCTTCCCAAAGAACCATATAGTATCCACCAACTTCTATTAGATAAGGAGTGGAACAAGACTTAGCATCATAAGCAAATCCTGTTAGGTACTTAATCTGCCCTGCGCCGGAACTAAAGTTTCCGTAAGGTGTTGTAGCAACAAATACATTCCTGCTGCCGCTAGTTCCATCCATGGGTGTTGTCGTTCCCACGGCGATGGCATACTGCGTATTCACTGCCATTCCTCCAACCGATAGAAAAGGCGTGCCCTTGTAAAGACTTCCATTATCGCCTAAGGCATTCATGGTCCAGCAGTTTCCAGCATACTGCTTGATACCAGATAGAATCCCATAGGTACTCATACGCACTCCAGCAGGCTTCCCATTCAAATCATCACAGACAGTCACTCTACCATTTGCTGTACCAATATATGTAGCCGCCGTATTATAATTTGCACCAGTAGAACCATTGCCACCAGCACACTGCAAATCTATAAATGCATTTGTGCTATTATCGTAAGTCATCGTCATAGTACTTTGCTGTCCAGAATACTCTGTATGACCACAGCGAATATAGAGAAGATTACCAAACTCCGCGAAGGACGTATTGCAGCCAGTAAAAGGCATGGTTGTGTTGCAATTCGTTAGTGATGCACTTCCCACACGCACCCAGTTCTTGGTGTAGCGAACAATACGAATGACCTCTGTGTTTGCATTTTTTGTAGAATTGGCCTGTCCAAAAATAAAATAGTTATAGTTTGCACCGGCATAGAATCCGCCAAAGTAAGGAAGTTCATAAAACAATGCTCCCTGGGTTAGAAGTTTAAAGGAGCCACTATAACACTCCGTCAGAAAAACATTCCCAAAGTTCTCCAGCCTTGTAAGCGTTCCATCCGGATTCTGCACCAGATAAGAATTTGCCACCTTAGCATTTCCTTCATAGGCATGGTCATGGATGTTATTACTCATCAATCCATTCGCCTGATGCTTTGCTGCAAAAGAATATACGGGAATGGATAAAAATAATAAAAGAGCCCCTAAAAGTGCCGCAAAATATCTATTTAGTTTTCTAGTTTTTGCTGTCTTTTTCATCACTTTTATTTTATCACTTCTCCTTTTCCCTCTCAATCTTTCTGCCTGCTGCAATCCGTTCTCTATACTTCCATGCAAGAAGAAAGACGCGCATATCTTCTATAAAATATCGTCTAAATAATCGTCCTGGTTCTAAGAGAAAACGATAAAGCCATTCAAAGCCAGCTTTCTGCATCCATAGGGGAGCTCTTTTCACTTTTTCTGCCGCAAAATCTAATGCTGCACCAATAGGTAATGCTATATGCACCTGCAATTGCTTCCTATGGTTATAGATAAATTTCTCCTGTTTAGGACAGCCCAATGACACAACCAGAATATCCGGTTTAACCTTATTGATTTTGGCAAGTACTTTCTGCACTTCGTTTGCATCTTCTTCAAAAGTATAGGAAGGTGCATAGGTACCAACCACCCGCAGTCCCTGATACTTTGCCTCCAAAATACGTTTTGCACTTTCTCCAACCCCTGGCTCTCCGCCTAGAAAGTATAGGGTCTTCTTTTGCTTTGCTGCCCGTTCACAAACTGCTGGCAACAAATCTGCACCTGTGATTCTATCCTTTAACGGACATCCCAGACTGTCTGCCGTCCATAATAACGGTGTACCATCAGGAACAATCAGTGCAGCCTCTTCATACACTTTTAAGAGTTCTTTGTCTTTTTCCAGTTTCACTGCATGGTCTGCATTGGGGGTAACAATATAATCACAGTGGCCTGTTCCTGACAGTTCCATAATTCTGTCTACTGCCTCAGGAAAAGAAATATTATCAATGGGGAAGGACATAAACTCCCGCCTAAAAGATGGCAAGCTATATTTATCCTTCATTTTTTTATGTGCTATCTTACGTCCAATAAGTAGCCATAGAAATGCAACAAGAGTGATGCCAAATGTGTCACATAGTACATCACTTAAGTCACAGTTTCTGGCAGGCACAAAAATCTGATAAAACTCATCACACAAAGAAATTCCTACACCAATAACAAAAGTATAAACAAAGCGAATCCTTCGTTTAAATCCATGCATGGTAATAGCAAATCCAATGCTTAATGACAGTACCATATATTCAAAAATATGGGCCCCCGTCCTTACTAGGCGATGAAAATTATCCACCTTTACAAGGTATTCAGCATCTGTATACCCTTCTGGACGAATCCCAAAAAATGAAAGGAAGCGAAGCGTTACCGCTCCGCTAGTTCCACTAGATGCTTCTCCATCCTGTCCCGACATTCCAAAAATAAATATGATTACTCCTATCATCGGAAGCCAGGATATCAGCTGCAATATTTTTTTAGACAATGGTTTTGAAGTATGCAATGGTCTTCTCAAGTCCCTGCTCTAATGCAACAGTGGGCTCCCAATCTAATTCTTTCTTTGCCACCTCGATGACAGGTTTTCTCTGCATCGGATCGTCGGAAGGAAGTGGCTCATAGATAATCTTACTGCTCGTTCCAGTCATCTTAATAACCAGTTCTGCTAACTGCTTAATAGTGAATTCTCCAGGATTACCAATATTAACAGGTCCAGTGAATCCGTCGCGACTATTCATTAGTCTAATCATTCCTTCAATGAGATCATCTACATAGCAGAAGCTTCTGGTCTGAGAACCATCACCATAAACCGTAATGTCTTTTCCCTGCAGCGCCTGCACAATAAAGTTAGATACTACACGACCGTCTGCTGGATGCATGTTAGGTCCATAAGTATTAAAAATACGCATTACTTTAATGTCTACATGATGCATACGATGATAATCAAAGAATAATGTCTCAGCCACACGCTTTCCTTCATCATAGCAGGAGCGAATACCAATAGGATTTACGCAGCCTCTATATGTTTCTGGCTGGGGATGAACTTCCGGATCGCCATACACTTCCGAGGTAGAAGCCTGTAAAATACGCGCCTTCACACGTTTTGCCAGCCCCAGCATATTCATTGCACCCAAAATACTGGTCTTTGCCGTCTTGATGGGATTGTACTGATAGTGTACTGGAGAAGCGGGACATGCCAGATTATAAATCTGATCCACCTCTGCATGATACGGTTCTGTAACATCATGACGAACAAATTCAAAATAATCACTACCAAGAAGATGTCTGATATTATTCTTATTACCGGTAAAAAGGTTGTCTAAACAGATAACATCATTGCCAGCTTCCACTAATCTGTTACACAGGTGAGAACCTAAAAATCCAGCACCGCCGGTTACTAATATTCTTTTTCCCATTAACTAATCCTCCGTATCTATTACTGTTATTTTCCAATCAAGATTTTTATATAAGGTGTTATGGAATGGTAAATTGCCGCGGGAATACAATAATTCTTCTTCACAAAATAGAACCAATCCTTAAACGGTAATCCCTTAATGCCTTCCTTTATTTTAAGTCGTTTCTTTCTCGGAAGTTTAGAATCACGCCAGGTTCCTTCATCGCAGTTATCGTCGCAGACGCCTACATAGGTTTCAGCATTTAATAAGAAATAACCTTTTCGGCGCAGGGTCAGGCCATAATCATAATCCCCCATACTATGCTTATAATGAGGATCCAACAGCCCTGCATCTAGAAACGCTTCTTTCGTGAGCATCACACAATTACAATTAAAAGTATCTGCATAGGATGGGATTTCTCTTGGTGGCATCAGTTTAAACTTGGCAAAGAATCTGGACGCTTTTTTCACGCCACCATAACTGAGTTTTCCATTTTGATCCTTGGTCGCTCCAATGATGACTTTCGCATCTCTTTTTCGCAGCTGTGATACCAGCATATCCGGAACACCTGCAAAAAACTTAACATCATCATTAATCAGCAGAACATAATCCCAATCCTTCTTATGCTTTACAGCATAACGCATGGACACACGCATGCCTCTGTTCCAAAATAGATTACCACTGCCTGGAATTATTCGAATATCTGCCGAGAGCTCTTTTAATGCCTCCACCGTACCATCAGTAGAATGATCATCCGTCACTACAAAGGTAAGTTTCGCATTCTCCGTTCCTCGAAGTAATGTCCGCACTGCTTGCAGAGTAAGCTCTTTCCGGTTAAAACAAGTGAGTAGTACATAAATTCTTGCCTTCTCTTTAGGCATCATTATCATCTTATTATGTGTGATCATCTGCTTTCCTCTTCTCCGTCACCATTAAAAACTGCAGATTCTTTTCCCTGTCACATGAAATAACACCTTATTCATGAACTGTACACGTTTTTTCATCTTTCGGGCTTTTTCATCCTGCCCTCTTTTTGCCAGCTCCTCTGCTGCATCATAGACTCTCCAAACATGATGACACCACCTGATATTTGGAATACTGTCCTTCCACCGTCTCTGCAGTTCGAAGATTTCCTTCTTTCTCTTGGCATTGTCTAGACCAGTCTTATTATCCTCATACATACGATAGACTGCATAGGCTTCATTCGAGAAACAAATTTCATTAGACGGAAGTTCCTTTAATAGTTCCCCGAAGAACTTCCAATCAAACACATAATGATATGCTTCTTCCAAACGTTTCTCATTCTTCTTCCAGAAGACCGCCGACTGCATAATATAATACCAGCGTCTTAATACCCATTTTCTTTTTGCCTTGTCAGAAGATTTATACTCTGTGAGTTCCTTGTTTTTGTTGCAGTACCAAGCGTCACCCACCACCACCTGGTATTTCTTATTCTCTGCAAAACGGCTATTAACTTTTTCCAGAACTTCTTCATCTACATAAAAGTCACTTGAGTTTAACCAGCAGACAATATCCCCATCTGCTCTGTCAAAACCTTTGTTAATCGCTTCTGCCTGCCCGTAATCCCGCTCTCTGATATAGATAATACGGCTATCTTTTTTAGCATACCTCTCAATAATTTCCTTAGTCCCATCTGTAGATAGGTTGTCCACAATAATCAGTTCCAAATCCTTATGGGTCTGGTTTAATACCGATGTAATGGTATCTTCAATATACGCTGCCTGGTTCCAGGTGGGTGTTATAATACTAAATTTCATATCTCATCTCCTGCAGTACTATGCAGTCTATTTCTTTCCAGTTAATTTCTTTTTGATAAAGTTCATAACCTTGCCCATACCAAAATTCTTTATGATATAAGCTTTATCATAAATAACGTCACGGAACACTTCCGTCTCGTATGCTTTCAGTTCTTCCATATTCATGGTCGTACCATAGGAAAAATCTTCCTGCGTAGCTCCCGTTGTATGGGTTGCGTCCGCTCTGTCAAAGCCAATATTATTTACCAGATTTTCTCTTGGAATAATGCCTAAGCCCCTATGCTTAAATCTTGCAAAATCCCATTGGTGATCCCATGTGTCTTTCTGATGATAATAAACACGGTTCATATCCTGCACCAGGAAGCGATATGCCAAACCATTTTGAACCTTCTTAAAATCTCCATTTGCCCGAATGACCGGCCAATCAACAATCTCCTTATCATAAAAGCGCCATGCCCTCTTCCAAGATCCCCATCCCCACACACTAGGGAAACAGGAGAACGTATAAGGCATTGTAAATGGTGACTTCTTCATAAGATTAGTACCGGTAACCATCATGACACGTCTTACATTCTTATACTTTGTAAGCATAATTTCCATATAAGGAAAAAAGTCCGGAGAAGGTACAATATCATCCTCCAAAATGACACCCATATCCACATGCTCAAAGAACCAGGTAATACCGCTGGCCATGCGTTCCTTACAGCCCATGTTCTGCTCTGCGTAATTCTTATGCAGTTCACACTCCCAGTCAATACCTTCTTCCACTAACTTTCGGCAGGCTTCCACCTTTTCCTGTTCGCCTTCTTTATCTTTTCTGGCAGCATCGCTGATTAAATATAGCTTTGCTGGTTTCACTTTCTTAATCTCAGCAAATACTTTTTCCGTCGTATCCGGTCTGTTAAAAATCACAAATGCAATCGGAATTCTATATCCTTCCATCACAAACCTCCCACTAGAAACAATCAAATCTTTTCATATAAAGTAATGAGCTCTTCCACACTTCTCTCCATAGAAAAATGTGTTTTTGCTCTTTCTTCTCCTGCTTCACCTAGTCTTACACGAAGCGGCGCATCTTCTATCATCTGCTCCATCCTCTTTGCTAATTCTTCTGGTGAATCAAAGAGCACTCCTGTCTCGCCATCTTTCACAAGTTCTGGTGTGGCCCCGCTTTTTCTTCCTAAGACAGGAAGTCCATGAAGCATATACTCCACGGTCACGAGTCCAAACCCTTCGTACTCTGATGCGATGATACCTACATCACATTTCTGCAATAATTCATAAGGCTTTTCCACGTAACCAGCGAAGGTAACATTATCTAACCCTTTTCTTTTTTGAAATGCCTTCAATTTCTTCTCATAACGATTTCCGCCACCACCAGCAAAAATCATTTGAAAATTCGTGATTCTCTGCTGTTTTAGTAAATCGCATGCTTTTAATACATCCATCTGATGCTTCATTGGAAAGAGGTAGCCTATATATATGAAGCGCACAATTCTATCTTCATCTTCCTTCTTTACCGGTTCCTCTAAAGTAACACCATCATAGATTCGAACAATATTCGCAGATGGATACTTCTTCCTTTTGTTTTCCGCAAGAGCATCAGAAATAGTAATAACTGCTGCTGCCTTCTCATAATAATCCTGCACCATCTTTGCTGGATAGAAGAAGTAATTTCCATAGTGTTCCCATCCATACTCACGAATATGCCATACATGTTTGCATCCCAGTTTTTCAGCAAGCATGGCACCGGTTCCTAAAACACTGGTATTGGAGTGAACCACATCTATATCTAAGTCTTTTGTCTGCTCGTATAAATACGCTAACTGGTCTGCAATCTTCTTTTTTCGCTTTGCTTTTTTTCTTATAAAAGAGATCGGCTCCACATAGGGTGCTTCCCAGGGTGTTAATTCACAAATAATATAGGGGATTCCAGCGGCCTCGAGAGCCTTAGTCATTTTCCCCTTACCAGGAATACCAAGAAGCACATCCTTTCCTCTCTCCTTTAATGCTAGGAGAAGACTAAGCAGTGCTTTATTGGCGCCATACATAGCATCATAGTGGGTTAGAAACAGTATTTTCATGTGTTGTTTCTAGTACCTCCCGGAGTACTTCCTCTTTATCACGAAGGGTTGCCTTTCCATCCTTAATCTCGTAGATTCTGTCACAGTTCCGAATGGTTGTCAGTCTGTGGGCAACAATAATTAAGGTCTTACTTCCATGTAGGGAATCAATGGATTCCATTACCGCATTCTCTGTCTCTGTATCTAATGCGCTAGTTGCTTCATCTAAAACTAGAATCTCTGGATTATTATAAAGCGCTCTGGCAATAGCAATTCTCTGACGCTGACCACCGGAAAGTCTAACGCCTTGCTCTCCTACCATTGTATCAAGGCCCTCAGGTAACGACTTTATAAAATCATCTAACTGTGCTTCTCTTAATGCTCGCCAAATCTTTTCTTCATCCAGTTCTTCCGCAGGTAAGCCAAATGCTATGTTCCCACGAATGGTATCATCCACCAAGAATACTGTCTGAGGCACATGGCCAATCACTTTTGCCCAGCCTGGAAGATTCTCATACACATCCTGTCCATCTAACAGAATGCGTCCTGCTTGGGGCTCCAGTAGTCCCAAAATTACATCCGCAAGCGTTGTCTTTCCTGCGCCGGAAGGCCCAATTAAAGCAATGGACTCCCCTTTCTTTAATTCCATGGAAAGATTCTCAAATACAGGATGCTCTCCTGCAGGATACTGGTACGTTACCTGTTCAACTTTTAAGTCTTTTGTGAACGCTAACGCCTCCGAAGACTGCTTATCGCAAACATTCTGATAATGTTTCTCTCCTTCAATGGACTGCACCATTTCATACATGGAATTCAGTCTGGGACGATTATAAACGATACTATTCATATCCGTGTTTAATCTTCCTACAGAGGGAAACAGCCGGAAAGCCGCCACTGCCACCACTGCAAGTTTTGTCGCAAAAGCAGCCATATCATCAACCATATGTAATCTGAATACAACCACCCCAATCAAACTGCAAAGACATACCATCTCATACAAGTATTTAGGAATAGCATCTGTGAAATTACTCTTCTTTAGGTTGGTTGCATTTTCTGAACAATATTTCGAAAAGTCCCTTGTGAAATATTCCTGGCGATTCATCACCATAATATCCTTAATTCCGTTAAAGGACTGGGTCAGATGCTGTAGCTGCTTTCCTTCTACACGCTGCCCAATTTTTCCGTAACGTTTCATTTTATTTTTTAAAACGGTAAAGACAACGAAAATACTAATTCCAAGAAGTCCCACCAAACATAATGCCATCAAAGGATCTAGCACAACAATATAAATACCTATAGCAATACAAGGGAGCACTTCGGCAATCACTCGAAAGATATGATATAAAACATTAAATACACCAATTACGTCCTGGTTGATACTACGAATCAAAATGGAGGAATTGGTATTTAAATGGAATGGATAAGGGCTGCGAATACATACGTTATATACACGAATAGAAAGATCCCTCTGTACCACGGAAGAATACCAGTTCTGCAAGTAGGATGAATAAATCAGAAACAGATTCTTAAAGACATAAATCAGCACGATAGCCACACCCATGATAGTAACTAAGGAGATATTGGACTTTGGATGGAAAATATTCACCACAATATCATAGTACCATTTCCCCTCTAATTCCTCGGGGGTCATAATAGCTTCGATAAAGGGAAGCACCGCTGTAACGCCAAGGAGTTCTAGTAATGAGCCTAATAGTGCAACAAAAGCAACTACAAAATACAACCGCTTCTGCTTATCACTAATAAGGTAACTCAATTTTTTTATAATATCTTTAAAGGCTCCCATGAACTACTTGTTTTCCATTTCCTGTAATTTCTTCTGATACTCCTGATGCAGCTGTCCTAATTTCCACTCAAAATCGCGACGATTTTTAGTAACCATATCAGATAGAATCATTCCTGAGAAGAAGGCCTGCAACGCACCTAACTCTACACATCCACTCACCACCAGAGTGGGAATGTTCTCTACCAAATGAGTGTTTAGAAATTTTGCAAAGACAAAAATGAACATCGCTAGTGCCGCTACCGTCATAAACGCTGCAATGATAGAGAAGAACGAAAAGGGCTTATAATTTTTGTATAATTTAAGCATTGTTCCAATAACACGCATACCATCTGAATACGTATTTAATTTGGAATCGCTTCCCTCTGGGCGGTCACGGTATTGTACTTGCACATTTTCTATACGCATCCTGTTAAATACAGCATGAATGGTCATTTCCGTTTCGATTTCAAAACCTTTAGACAGTACAGGATAGCTTTTTACAAATCCATAAGATAATGCCCTGTAGCCAGTCAGGATATCTTTAATGTTACAGCCAAATAAACGGTTAATCGTTTTTCTAACCATGGTATTACCGGCATTATGGAATTTTCTTTTATTTTCTGTAAAGTACGTGGAGGAAAGACGATCTCCAATGACCATATCCGCATCTTCCTTTAGTACTTTATCCGCCATCTCCCTAGCATGCTCCATCGGGTAGGTATCATCTCCATCAACCATGATATAACACATGGAATCAATCTCACGAAACATTCTTCGAAGCACGTTGCCCTTTCCCTGCTCCCGTTCAAAGCGGACAACAGCTCCCGCCTCCCTGGCAAGTTCCGGCGTACCATCGGTGGAGTTATTATCATACACATAAATTACTGCCTCCGGCAGGGCTGCCTTGGCATCTTTCACTACTTTTGCAATTGTCTGGGCCTCATTATAGCAAGGAATGAGGACAGCGATTTTATCCATTCTCTTTTTACCTAAACTGTCTTATGCATTCTTCTCTTCGTTTGTTGATGCCTTCTCTAAATCTGGCCTAGCATTCTGATTTGTATCCACAATCGTGGTTGCTGCCTCCTGCCAAACTGTAGCATCCGTCTTGTCATAGAGAAGTTTTCGAACATGATACTGGGTGTCTTCCATAATCTTTCGGTTGGCTGACAAAACATCTGCTAGCATTCCAATAACAAACGTCATGAATCCGATAATTAATAGTGTACAAGCTAAAATCAATGACTGGATGTGACCTTCCGTTCGTCCATTGAAATAATATATCAGGAAGCGAATACCAATTCCCAGTCCCACAAGGAAAGGAATCAAACCGACAACACCCATGACAAACATGGACTTGTACATGAGTAGTGCCCGCAGAATTGTCACCATAGACTTCTTCACATAAGAACGCATACTGTGGAACAGTCTAGACTTACGAAGTTCTGGATTGGTACGAATGGGCACTGACATGATAGCCATTTTATTTCGACCTGCCTGCACAATCGTTTCCAGCGTATAGGTATATTCGTTAATAACATTCATATGCATGGCTGCTTCTCTGGAAAATGCTCGGAAACCAGAGGGGGCATCGGGAATATTCGTCTTAGAAGCTTTTCTCACAACCCAGCTTCCAAAATGCTGCAATTTCTTTTTTAGCCATGAAAAATGCTCTGTCTGGTCAATAGGGCGTTCTCCAATGACAATATCTGCTTTGCCTTCAATGATCGGACGCACAATGGTCTCAATATCTTCACCGCAGTATTGGTTATCAGCATCTGTATTTACAATAATGTCTGCACCATAGGAAAGACAGGCTTCTAAACCGGCCATAAAACCTTTTGCCAGACCTTTATTGCGAGAGAAGCTTACCACATGGTGTACCCCCCAGTTCACAGCCACTTCTACTGTCTTGTCTGTAGAGCCGTCATTGATAATTAAATACTCAATCTCGTCAATACCATCAATATGTTTTGGCAAATCATTTAATGCAATTTCCAAGGTCTCTGCTTCGTTATAGCAGGGAATCTGAATAATCAGTTTCATAAAGAAATCTTTCTCCTTGCATTTCTATTTCATCAGTTGGTCATAAATACCAATAATACCCTTTATGGTTTCCTCACTGGTAAATCGCTTTTCTGGAATTCTGGTAAACGCAGATTCCCCTTTTTGAATTACCTCTAACAGTTTATTCTTTAAGTCCATCGCGTCACCATTCGTAAAGGAAAGACACTGTCCATATACTACTTCAGGAAGCGCTCCACCATCCGAGTGCACTAGTGGTCTGCCCAGAAGGCAAGCTTCTAATGCGGAGAATCCAAATCCTTCCGTGAGTGATGGAACAACCACGGTATTCGCCTGCATAATTGCTGCTGCCAGTTTCGACCGGTCTAGGGATGGCCTAATTAACACACGATCTGATAGCCCAGCTTTCTGAATCTGCTCTTCAAAAATCTTTCGAAGATCTGCAGGCTCTTTTCCCAGAATAAAGCAGAACTTAATATTTTCTGGTAGCGAATTCTCTTTCATCAAAGAAATTAGCGCATCTCGGTATACATCAATTCCCTTGGTTTTTCCAGGTCTTCCATAGTATAGAAAAATATTGCTATCCTTTTTAATACCAAAATACTCTCTTACATCAAAATCCGGATCCGCTTCCGATGCATCGAATTCATTACAGTTATATACCCGAACAACATTTTTTCGTTTCGTATAACGTTCGGTGTCTCGCTTACTGGCATCGGATACTGCATGGTATACCGAAAATTTTTTCTTCACCGTAACCTGCTCCACCATCCAGAAAATAAGAGCTCTTATGAAGGTATCTGCCTTGAACCACATTGGTCCTCGCACTTCATGAATCGTAATCACCGAAGGCTTCTTATACTTTCTCGCCAGTTTGCTGACGATGGGCGTAGTGGTATAGGTGGACGTATGCGCAATATCACACCATGCAATGTGAGGTTCAATATCTCTTCGCTTTGGAAAAGGATGTCCAAACGCACTCTTCCAAGGGCAATACCAAATCTTAATGCCTTCGATTTCTTTATAGCCACTATGCTCTTCATCTACCATTTCAGCTACCACATGAACATCATGGCCCTCTTTTACTAAACCTTTTGCAATCTCATAAAAGAGTTTCTCTCCACCTCCCACATAAGGATGGAAATGTGGCAGAATCATGGCAATTCTATACTTTCCTTCCGGAAGAGGCTGTCTATCATCATTAATATCTTTTAATAACTTCGTGCACAATTTATTAATTCCTTTGCAGGGCTTTTTATTGTATATTCTTAAAGATTTTTATCAGATTTTCCTGTAACCCATTCTGGCTATATACTGTTTCACGCAGTCTTCGAAGCCCCTCATAATACTTTTCCGTATCTCCCACAAAGTCTTCTTTGGTAAGATTCGAAAAATCTTTAAATGTAATTCCTTCTACCCCGTTTTCCCGAAGCACTGTCTCGTAGCCTACCGGAATTGTTCCAACAAAAACGGCTTCCTGCAGTACACCGCTGGTCTGGGTTGCATACTTTTTCGGTGCGTAGGGAAGAAGCACAAATGCACTTTCACCAAGTAGCGTAAGATACTCTTCTTCTGTTAGGTAAGCATCCCGGAAAGTAATATTCTCCCCCGCCATCTCCTGTAGCCGTCCCAATCGTTCCTTATCATGGAATCTGCCTGCTAAAGTGAGCGGAAGTCCTAACTTGGTAAATACTTCCACCGCCTGTTCCAATTCTTTTTCTTTCCCCATGGTTCCTAACACCACGGTTTGCCCATTCTTCTCCGTCTTTCTGTAAGGAGCATATTTTTTCTCCTCACATCCGTAATCTGGAAGAAACTGGAAAGGAACATTCTTAAAGGTTAACTGTGGGCCTGTTGCAATAATATAGGCCATCTTCTTTTGGGCTTTTTCAAAAATCTTCTGTTTAATTTTAGCGGCAGTCCCGCCATGATAACCATCCAGAAACAGTGTGCATACCACTGGCTTCTTGGGCTTTTTGTGAAGCCATAGATACAGCATCAAGTAAAATTCCACATTGAAAAACCATAGGACATCGCCATCCGCATGCTTTAATGCACTCCGGATATTCTTAAACATTCCCAATTTCTCACGAATACGCAGAAAGACACTTTTACCGCCTTTCATAACAATCTGTCTAGGAAGAATTTTCGCCTGTCCCTGAAACTTTTTCCCAGCGGCTTTTAAAACCGCTTTAGGCGCAAATACTTCTATGTCCAGTTCTTTTTCCAGAAGAGCCTTATAGTCTCCTAGTACTTTGGGAGCATGACCAACCGCCTGCCCTTCCTCGTCCACTCTTCCCTGGTATTCAATCATGGATATTTTCATAGCTTACTTTTTTCTTTTTTGTAATACACTTCTAAAAACTTGTGTAATGCCGGAATACTAAACTTTGCCAGTCTTGCCGCAAATCGATTCTTCTTTCTGGCTTTTTTGTCTTTCCTGACCACAGGGGCTGTCTTTTTTATATTTCTATAAATTCGTTCAACAAATTTTGCAGTCTCTTTCGTTCTCTTAGTTTCAGAAAGAATCTGACAACATGCGGAGAAATGTCTATGAGCCGCCGCTTTTAAAATCTGCGGTTCGTGTTCTTTAATGAAATGCACCATCTCAACAGAATGCTTGTAATAATGCTGGTTACGCTCGGATGCCGTCGAAAACACCGTATTGGTTGCTCTCTGCACATAAGCATAGTGTGCTGCATGTCCTTTAACCACCTTACCTGCCTGCAAGAACAGACGATAAATAGTTCCCATATCTTCTGCCTGCGTTCCCTCCGGAAAGGACACCTCTTCCCATAACGTTTTTCTTGAAATCATCCCCCAAGGGACACTAATAAAGCCATCCTGATAGAGGAGAGCCTCGCAGGCCTCCTTTCCTGTAAAGACAGTTGGCTCCTTCTCTGCATTCTCGCAGGGAGCTTCCTCTCCTGGAAGAGTCTTCTTATAATCACAAACGGCGATATCCGCATTTTCCTTTTCACACAATGCATTCAAAAAAGCCAAATAGGATGTGCTTACCAAATCGTCGCTGTCCACAAAGGCAATATACTCTCCCTTTGCCTGCCTTACTCCCCGGTTCCTAGCAGCTGCCGCTCCCTGATTCTCCTGATGAAAAACACGAATCTCAGGATTCTTCTCACAAAGCGCATCACAAAGTTCGCTGCTGCCATCGGTAGAACCATCATCCACCAAAAGGATTTCATACTCTTTATAAGTATTATTGCAAATACTGGTGATGGTATCTTCCAGTGTTTCCTTAGCATTGTAAACAGGAATAATTACAGAAATCATAATTTCACCTTAGGAATTCTTCTTCCACATTCTGGGGGCAAACAATACTAACAGGGGATATAGCTCCAAACGACCTGCCAGCATATCGAACATAAATACAAATTTAGAAAGCACACTAAAGGATGCATAGTTACCCGTTGGTCCGCAAATTTCCAAACCAGGTCCGATATTGTTTATAGTTGCCGTGACAGAAGTAAATGTTGTTGTAAAGCTAAATCCATCAATAGCAATGAGCAACATGGATACTATAAATAACACTGAGAAGGTACAGATGTACACACTGACACCTCTTAAGGTATCTTTTTCCACCGGTTTCCCATCTAACGTGATGGTTTTTACACTGCGAGGATGAATAAAAGATCGTATCTCCTGACGAACCATTTTAAATACTAGAACAATACGGGAAACTTTTATACCACCACCTGTAGATCCCGCACAGGCACCTAAAAACATATATGCCACCAGGATCGTCTTTGACAGAGTCGGCCACAAATCAAAGTCTTCCGTTGCAAAACCGGTAGTGGTCATTACCGTTGCTACAGAGAAGGAAGCATGTCTGATAGACTCAGAATAACTGCCCATCATAGATAGTATATTTACGGAAATGACAACCGATGCCAGGATAAAAAGACCGATATACCATCTGACTTCTTCCATCTTAAATGCATTCTTTTTATTTCTTCCCTTGCCTAACAGCAGGAAGAAATAGAAGTTGAAGTTAACGCCAAACAGCACCATGAAAATGGTCACTATCCATTGAATGAGCGGTGAGTAGCTGGCCATAGAATCGCCCTTGATACCAAAACCTCCGGTGCCAGCTGTACCAACTGCCGTACAGATTGCATCGAATACTGGCATCTTGGCAATGATTAAAATAATCATCATTAAGACCGTCAAGCCAAAATAAATCAGGTACAGAATCTTTGCCGTATCTCTTACCTTCGGAACCAACTTCCCCACAGAAGGACCTGGGCTTTCTGCACGCATAATGTGCATATTGTAGCCACCTACCATAGGGAGTACTGCTAACAGAAAAACAAAGACACCCATACCACCAATCCAGTGCGTAAAGGATCGCCATAAAAGGCTGGCATGGCATAATGCCTCCACATCTGTCAAAATACTTGCTCCCGTTGTTGTAAAACCAGACACAGATTCAAAAAGTGCATCTACATAGAACGGGATATCTCCGCAAAGCGTAAATGGCAATGCGGCAATCATACTCATTACAATCCAAGAAGATCCAACCATAAGCAGACCTTCTCTAGCAAAAAACTGATGATTCTTAGGCTTTTTTCGTGTAATCAAAAAACCTATTAAGAGAGCAGACAAAGCTACAATCATATAATAAATTCCCTGCTGTTCCTGATATATCGCTGCACAAATACAAGGAAGCGTCATGAAGCTTCCCGTTAAGAATACAACCCAGCCTAAAATGTAAATAATAATTCCATAATTCATATCATATGCTCTTAGCCTTCTAGCACATCCTGAATATCAGAGAATCCACTGGTTGTTGTAATGATAACAACCGTATCTCCCTCGTGAATAACAGAACGACCATTGGGGATTTCAATCCTTCCTCTATGGTTTATGCAGGCAATTAATACATCTTTCTTGAGCTTTAACTCCATCAGCGGAATTCCTGCTACTGGAGAATTCTTTCGAATGGAAAACTCTAGTGTCTCCACTCTTCCATCCATGAGTCTGTATAATGTTTCAACGTTACTGCCAATACTATTGGACTTGGCACGTACATAACGAACAATATAATCCGCAGTAATACTCTTCGGATAAATAATCGATCCTGGATTAAATTCTTCAATAATGTCATCGAAAGAAATTCTGTTTACCTTGGTAATTACCTTCGCTTTGGATACTCGTTTTGCAAACAGTGAGAGGAAAATATTCGTTTCATCTATACCAGTTAAGGATACAAAACCATCAACCGTTCGAATCCCTTCCTCAAAGAGAACATCTTGATTCGATGCATCGCCGCAAATAATGGCTGCTTCCGGCATACGATCAGAAAGTTCTTCACACTTCTCACGATTCCAGTCAACAATCTTTACAGTAATTCCACTCTTTAAAAGTTCCTCTGCGAGATAGATGGCAATGGTACCACCGCCAATAATCATGACGTTCTTTGCACCCTTTACAGCTAGTCCTACCTTATGAAAGAAATGTCTGGCTATCTCGGGGGTTGCAATCAAGGAAATTCTATCTCCGGGCATCAGCACAAAATTACCACGGGGAATTACAACCTCTTCCCCTCTCTCCACAATACCAATCAATACTGGCATAGAATACTTCTTACCAATATCAATAAGACTGAGGCCATTCAGCGGAGAATTCTCCGGAATCTCCATCTTAACGAGTTCAACTTTTCCCTTCGCAAAAGTATCCACCTTGCTTGCAGAAGGGAAACGAATCAGTCTAGAAATCTCCATGGCTGCAGCGTACTCTGGATTAATCGTAGTTGCTAATCCAAGTTCTTCTTTGATATATGCAACTTCTTTGCTGTAAAGCGGATTACGAACACGCGCAATAGTCGCAAAGTCAGGGTTATTGGAACCGCCAACTTTCTTTGCCACCAGACAGGCAAGCATATTCACTTCATCCGAGTCTGTGACCGCAATTAATAGATTCGCCTCTTCAATACCCGTTTCCTGTAAAAGTTCATAACTGGCACCATTTCCGACAACTCCCATAACATCATAGGTATTGGAAATATCAGAGACAACATCTGCATTACGATCCACAATCGTAATTTCATGCTTCTCTTTGCTCAGCTGATCCACCAAGCTGGAGCCCACTTTTCCACATCCAACAATTATGATCTTCATGCTTTTAGTTTCACCTCATTATTGTCGATTTCAAACAGTTCCGGGAATGATGCAAGGAAATTCACAAATTTGCTGTATCCAAAACGTTTCGCAGAGAATCTCGCATTCCACTCCTTTAATCCTTCATTAAGAACAGCCATATTGTTAATATAACCATCATGCTCTTTTAGAATGCGAATAATCTCCTCTAAAACGTCCTCCTTGCTAAGGGTTTCCCGCACTACAGATACTAACGTTGTGGAGTTCTTCTTTGACAGGGAAATATTTTCCATCTTATCTTCTAAGAGCGTAGACAATTTTGTACAGCCATAGTTTCTAACATCAAAGTCATTGAACTTATTGGCAAGTTTAGATCCAACCTCCCCAATATATGTATCTTTTCCTTTGTTGTCATTTTCTTCAATAATCTTGTATACAGCTTTCTTAATCTCTTTTATATCTGTAATTTTAAGAGATTCCTTACTGGGACTCTTGGTATTCTCTGTGTCTCCGTAAATAACTTCCAAAAGTTTAAAGCTATTGCACGCACTACGAAAAGCCTGTGGTGTCTTTCCCTCACCAAAGCCAATCACATGCTTACCAGCTTCTCTGAGTCTTGCTGCCAATCTTGTAAAATCGCTGTCACTGCTTACCAAGCAGAAGCCATCCACATCACCTGTATACAAAATATCCATGGCATCAATAATCATGGCAGAATCCGTAGCATTCTTTCCCGTGGTATAGCTATACTGCTGTACCGGCATAACAGAATGCTCTAAAATTACTTTCTTCCAGCTATCACGATTGCTACCGGTCCAGTCACTATATATTCTTTTATAAGTTGCCTCTCCCAAGTCCGCAATTTCTTCCAAAATTGCTTTTAAATACTTTGGGGCAACATTGTCTCCATCAATCAACACTGCATATTTCATTACTGCACTTGCGCTCATGAGTTTTCTCCTCGCCTAGGCAATAGGAATCATCATCCAAAATCCACAGATATACATAGTAAATTATACCATATATAGGACAGTATCAAAAAATGCGTCCTAAACCATTCCTATAAAGGTTATTCTATTTAGGGATATATAAAAATTTATAGATATGGTCTACGATGGCCCTAACTCCTTTTTCTGTTAGTCCGGTACCGTCTTCCGTTAAAAATCCTTCGTAATTATCACAGTTAAATCCTGCGCCGAAATAATTATCCACGAAACAACTATTGGTAGCAGACGTTGCAGCCCCCATACCACCGATATAGTCTCCAAGAGTCCCCCCAAGATTCTTCTGCAAGTCAGCGCCAATCATACCATCTTCACTTTCTACAAAGAAAAAATTAGGGGAAGAAACAACAATCTGCTTCTCTGGATATCTTGCCTTTAATATTTTAATTGCATTATAAAGTGCACCATCCACTCCCGTTGCTGTGCCATAAGGCGTCTCTTCTGTTGCAAATCCATCCAATGTTGGCCTGTTCTGCAAAAAGTCATATGTTCCATACGCAATAAGAATAGTATCTATAGATTCCATGTCTAGGCTTTTTAGCTTTTCTATGTAAGCAGTGTATATTTCTGAATCCTTCATATACGTAGCTGCTTCTTCTTGCATGGCATAATTGGGTACCTCTGCAATAGCCATAGAATACACAATACCATAAAGAGCAAACGCATCTGTAGGATCATCAAGGGAGTAATTAACATTTTTAAAGGAAAGGGCTGTATCTGGAAGCGATAATGATATGACATTGGCTCCTGTCTTGTCTTTTAATTGCCCCGCAATTCCCTTCTTCTCATCTTCCCCATATATACTGCAGTCTCCCAAAATTAGTATATCCCAGCTTCCATCATAGCAATATCCGTCTACGCGTGTAGGATCAAAGTACTCAACATAATCCATACTCTCTGTAGTATAGTCCTCCGTTAAGCTATCTGGGTCTATCACTAATTTTTTCCCCTTCTGCCATTTCATAACACGCAAAAATCCCATTACAATGAGCACCACCACAACCAGCGCAATAACTAACTGGGCGATTTTCAGCTTGCTATGCTTCTTTTTAGGCTCTTCTGTTTCTATTTCTTCATACTCGTCTTCTGTATTTTCTTCTTCCATAGCATCTTCATCTACTGAAAGATCCACGAAAACCAAATCATCCTGCGGCTCGGACGCTTCCTCATATTCTTCGTAGGGTTCATATTCTTCATAGGAATCCACTAAGTCTTCTTCATACTTTTTCTTCATAGACATTGCCTCCCAGAGTTCTAATCATTTGCTCTGACAAGTTCTTTAAACACCTCGCCGCGTTCTTCAAAGTTTTTAAAATATCCATAGGATGCAGCCGCAGGTGATAACACCACAGCCCCCTCTTTGGTAATCTCTTTTGCAACTTTGACCGCCTCTCGCAAATCAGCAACAAGCCAAACATTTTCTTTTTCAGCCAAGCTTTCGTAGATTCTTTTCCCAGTTTCATACATCAGAACAAAACGTAAATCCTGTCGCTGCTGTATAAAAGTTACCAACAGGCTATAGTCAATTCCTCGATCCATGCCGCCCACTAGAAAAGTACCTGCATCTGGAATACTCTCTGATGCCTGAATGGTTGCCTGTGGAATGGTCGAAATAGAATCATCATAATACTTCACGCCATCCACCGTCGTAAAATATTGCAGTCTGTGGGGCAGCCCCTCAAAAGATTCTATACTTTCTCTGGCAGCCGTCAGATTGGTTCCTTCCACTAATGCCGCTGCCTTAAATACAAACTCTGCATTCAGCTTATTGTGCTCTCCTGGAATAGATAGTTGATAATTCCTGGAAGGTTTCTGCAGTTTAATTACAATTGCCTCCGTAGAAAGTTCTGGGACATTCTCGCCTACTAGCAAGTAATCCCCCGGGACCTGTGCTGTGGCAATATGACTTTTTGCTGCAAAATAATGTTCCATATCACCGTAGTAATCTAAATGCTCCTCAAATAGATTTAAAAAGATACTGATATGCGGTGCTCTTGTAATGTGCAACAGCTGGTGACAGGATAATTCAAAAACAATACGATTTTCTGACTTAATATCTGCTGCATAATCAAAACAAGGCAAACCAATATTCCCAAGAAGAATTGCATCTCCTTCATAACATTCATGAAGCACCTTATACAGCATAGAGGCAGTAGTACTTTTTCCTTTGGTTCCCGTAACACCTATCGTCTGATGACCAAACGCATTCAAAAACAGTTCTGTCTGGGAAGTAAACTTTTCTCTGCGTTCTAGCATAACAATTCCAGGACTCTTCATAATGACATCATAAGCATTCGTGTCAATATCTTCTACTTTTCCCTCAAAAACATCTACTGTTTCTGGCATACAGTGATTCTTCAAGAAGTTTTCTGTAGACTTCCCCTCCCTACCGTAGCCAAAAATCAATACTCTTTTTCCGCGAAAAGTCTCCTGTAAATAGGCAAGTCCCGTATTCGTTGTTTCCATCATTCGCTGATCCATATTATTCTCTGCTTTACTTACAATTTAGAGCATTCCATAAAACGCCCAATATACCATGATTATTATACCATATTATGTAAACAAACTCTCTTTTGCGACAATGTTTTTTCACAAAAAAAGCCCCAGGAAAACCTGGGGCTTTTCATACTTAATTAGTTCTAATTAGCAAACACCATGTGCAAGCATAGCATCAACAACCTTCATGAAGCCAGCGATGTTAGCACCAGCAACATAGTTGCCTTCCATGCCATACTTCTTAGCTGCATCATCGATGTTGTGATAGATACCAACCATGATATCCTTAAGCTTGGAATCAACCTCTTCGAAGGACCAAGAAAGTCTCTCGGAGTTCTGGCTCATCTCAAGTGCGGAGGTAGCAACACCACCTGCATTGGAAGCCTTACCACAGATGAAGAGAACACCCTTCTTCTGTAAGAACTGGGTAGCCTCTAAGGTAGTAGGCATGTTAGCACCTTCACAAACAGCCTTAACCTTGTTAGCAACAAGCATCTTAGCATCTTCTAAGTTAAGTTCGTTCTGGGTTGCGCAAGGAAGTGCGATATCACACTTAACGCTCCATACACCATGATCATCAGCGCTCTTCTTAGCAGTGTACTTAGCGCTCTTTCTAGCCTTTGCATACTCATCAAGACGAGCACGCTTAACTTCCTTAATCTTCTTAAGAAGCTTAACGTCGATTCCTTCAGGATCATAAATCCAACCAGTAGAATCAGAGCAGGTAACAACCTTAGCGCCCATCTGCTGAGCCTTCTCGATAGCGTAGATTGCTACGTTACCAGCACCAGATACAGCGATGGTCTTGCCTTCCATAGATTCACCGTGGCACTTCATAAGCTCTTCAGTGATGTAAAGAAGACCGTAACCAGTTGCCTCAGTACGAGCGAGGGAACCACCATAGGAAAGACCCTTACCGGTAAGTACGCCTTCGAACATACCACGAATTCTCTTATACTGACCAAACATGAAGCCGATTTCGCGTGCACCAGTACCGATATCACCAGCAGGTACGTCTACGTCAGCACCAATGTACTTGCAAAGCTCAGTCATGAAGCTCTGGCAGAATGCCATGATTTCACGATCACTCTTTCCCTTAGGATCGAAGTCGGAGCCACCCTTACCACCACCGATAGGAAGTGTGGTTAAGGAGTTCTTGAAAATCTGCTCAAAACCAAGGAACTTAATGATACCAAGGTTTACAGAGGGGTGAAGACGAAGGCCTCCCTTGTAAGGTCCAATAGAGTTATTGAACTGTACACGATAACCACGGTTAACCTGTACCTGTCCCTTATCATCTACCCAAGGAACACGGAACATGATCTGACGATCAGGCTCAGTAATTCTCTCTAAGATAGCGTTCTTTCTGTAAAGTTTCTCGTTCTTCTTTACTACAGGACGAAGAGACTCAAGAACCTCAGTTACAGCCTGAATAAATTCAGGTTCGTTGCCGTTCTTTGCCTTTACACTGGCAAGGACTTCATCAACATAATCAACAGTTGCCATTTTTTGTTTCCTCCTTCATGGATACACTTCCCTATCGGGAAAAATTAATTATTAGCGCCAGCGGCGTTGTTTATTATATACGCCGCTAGAGGCGTTTATAATCTTTATTTCTGGCTTAAGAATTCGTGAATACCCTTTGCGCCTGCTTTTCCTGCACCCATTGCAAGAATTACAGTTGCTGCGCCTGTAACGGCATCACCACCAGCATATACAGCAGCCTTGCTAGTCTGTCCATTGGACTCCTCAGCAACGATACATTTACGCTTGTTAATCTCAAGACCCTTTGTGGTAGAAGAAATGAGAGGGTTAGGGCTGGTACCAAGAGACATGATGACTGCATCAACATCAATGACAAACTCACTACCAGGAACTTCTACAGGACTTCTTCTGCCGGAAGCATCAGGCTCACCAAGTTCCATCTTAATGCACTTAATGCCATTTACCCAACCCTTATCATCGGTAAGAATCTCAACAGGATTGGTTAATAAATCGAAGATAATTCCTTCTTCTTTTGCATGATGAACTTCTTCCACACGAGCAGGAAGTTCTTCTTCACTACGACGATATACGATATGGGTTTCTGCGCCAAGACGAAGTGCTGTTCTTGCCGCATCCATTGCTACGTTACCACCACCAACGACAGCAACCTTCTTTGCACGCATGATAGGCGTGGTAGAATTCTCATCAAATGCCTTCATTAGATTGCTTCTGGTTAAGTATTCATTTGCAGAGAATACACCATTTGCATTCTCGCCGGGAATTCCCATGAACTTAGGAAGGCCTGCGCCAGAGCCAATAAATACAGCATCAAAACCTTCTTCTGTAAGAAGCTCATCAATAGATAAACTCTTTCCAATGATAACGTCAGTTTCAATCTTAACGCCAAGGCTCTTAACGTTCTCGATTTCCTTTGCAACTACTCTTTCCTTAGGAAGACGGAACTCAGGAATACCGTATACAAGTACACCACCAGCCTTGTGAAGTGCTTCGAAAATTGTTACATCATAACCAAGTTTTGCAAGATCTCCTGCGCAAGTAAGACCTGCAGGGCCAGAACCAATTACTGCAACCTTCTTACCATTCTTTTCAGAGGGAGCTTCAGGCTTAATGCCCATTTCTCTTGCTGTATCAGCAACATATCTCTCTAATTTACCAATGGAGATTGCTTCTCCTTTGATACCACGAATACACTTTCCTTCACACTGACTTTCCTGAGGGCAAACACGTCCACATACTGCAGGAAGCGCAGATGATTCAGAAATAATCTTATATGCCGCCTCAACGTTGCCTTCCTTCACTTCCTTTACGAAGCCAGGAATGTTGATTCCAACAGGGCAGCCCTTGATACACATAGCTCGATCAACGGGGCAACCGATACAACGGCTTGCTTCTGCCTCTGCCTCTTCTTTATTGTAACCTTTACATACTTCTTCAAAGTTCGTAGCACGAACAGCGGGTTCCTGCTCACGAACGGGAATTTTCTTTAATACATCAACTTCCATTTTATATCTCCATTCTGAATTCTACTTATTCGCAGTGACCACAGCCGCCATGATGGGTATCGCCTTCTTCAAGGGCAAGCATTGCTCTACCTTCAGCGGTCTTATATAACTGCTGACGACGCATTGCTTCATCGAAGTTTACCTTGTGTCCATCGAATTCAGGACCATCTACGCATGCAAATTTCACTTCGTCACCTACCGTTAAACGGCAAGCACCACACATACCAGTACCATCTACCATAATAGGGTTCATACTAACAATGGTAGGGATACCAAGTTCCTTCGTGGTAAGGCAGCAGAACTTCATCATGATCATAGGGCCAATGGCAACGCACACATCGTACTGTTTGCCTTCTTCCTTTACAAGATCAGTAATGCACTTTGTTACCATACCGCTTCTTCCGTAGGAGCCATCATCTGTAGTGATGTAGAGATTCTCTGCAACAGCCTTCATCTCCTCTTCCAGAATCAGAATGTCTTTTGTTTTAGCACCAACGATTACATCACTGGGAACACCCTGTTCCCTTAACCACTTAACCTGAGGATATACCGGTGCAGTACCTACACCACCAGCGATGAATACGATTTTCTTCTTCTTTAACTCTTCAATATCTTCTTCGCAGAATTCAGAAGGACGACCAAGAGGACCAACAAAATCTGCAAAGCTATCTCCAGCTTTCATACCGCTCATAATCTTGGTACCAGCCCCAACGATTTGAAATACGATGGTGATGGTTCCCTTCGCACGGTCATAATCGCAAATTGTTAAGGGAATTCTTTCAGACTCGTCATCGGTACGAACGATAACGAACTGGCCGGGTAAGCAATTTTTTGCTACACGGGGAGCTTCAACAACCATACGAAAGATGTTCGCTGTAAGCTCGGATGATTCTAGAATCTTGAACATTTCTTTTCTCCTATACATATGTATCTTTTTTGAGAAATAAGTGTAATACTACTTAATTCCACTCTTAAGTATATCGTTTCCATCCATTTTTCTCAATGGACCACTTTTTTCTCTGGCAAAACCCTTTATTTAAGGGACTTTTGCCGGCGCGCGATATTATAGTAGCATGTAATAATATTCCCAGACAAGAAAAGCATAAACTTGGTACCAAGATTTGGTACCAAGTTTATGCCCTATTTTTAAGACTTTGCCCTCATAAGTTAGTCTACGCTCTTTAAACTCTCTGTCATATTTACCCGGTCCAGTTTTCCGCCCATAGAAAAATTCACAAGCGCAGCAAAAACAACCGTAAACAAAAATGCAAAGATGTAACTAATCGGCTTAACATACACAGCAAAGGTAATTAAATCTACACGAATATTAGCCATGATAAATGCATGCAGCAGTTTTCCTAAAGGAAGGCCTACAAAAGCACCTATTACTGCCAAAATTAGATTTTCTCTAAACACATATGCACAGGTCTCTCGCTGGAAGAAGCCAAGCACCTTTATGGTTGCTATCTCACGAATTCGCTCTGTAATATTAATATTTGTCAGGTTGTATAATACAACAAATGCTAGCGCGGCAGCACAGGCAATGACAATATACACGATGATATTCATACTCACCATCATCGTATTAATTCGTTCTCTCGTTTCCTCATTGACGGAAACTGTCGCCACATCCTCGCTTTCTAAAATGGAAGCGGACACTTCCCGTACATCCTCGCCCTCGTGCGCCTTCAAATAAATATTCTTCCGCTGCGGTGCCTTACCCAATGTATCCACATATGTTTCCTCTGCAATATACACATAGTTATATACAAAGTTCTCATTAATTCCTGAAATCGTCACAGGAATTTCCTGCAGTGCATCGGTTCGAAGAATGACCTGATCTCCTACAGAAAGATGGAATTGTTCTGCCATACGACAGTTCACTACTGCCTCTCCCTTTTTCGGAAATGCAATCGGTTCCTGTTTTAGCGTATGCAGGCTATAAAACTGATCAAATTTATCTTCCGTGAGTGTTGCGACATAAAGACTTTTACTGCCCTCCTCTGTAACCAGATCCATGGAATTCTCAGCAAAAACGAAGTAATCATCCCTTGTATATCCCATTTCCTGCAAAAGCGGAAACTCATTCTCCACCTCGTCCTTTGTTGTTATTCCCATATCATAAATGGCAACCCGGTCATACTGCATATTGGCTACACCAGCAATGGAGTCTTTGATTCCAAAACCAGCAATTAAAAGTGCAGTACATCCACTAATGCCCAGTACCATCATAAAGAAACGTCTTTTATACCTAAAGATGTTACGGAAAGATACCTTCTTCAGGAATCCAATATGATTCCAAAGGAATGGAATGTATTCCAGGAATATTCTCTTCCCTGCCTTCGGCGCTTTCGGGCGCATCAACATCGCTGCTCTTTCTGTAAGCTGAACACGACAGGACAGGAATGTAATCCCCATGGAGCAAAGCATAGCAACCACCAAACTAATGACCGCCAGTTTCCACGAGAATACAAAAACAAGAGGGCCTGCATTATACATCATTCCATAGGCATACCAGATTGCCTTAGGAAACATCCATGTTCCCAAGCAATATCCCCCCACACAGCCAATTAGTGCCGCACTCCCTGCATAGAAGAGATATTTGAATAAAATCGCACCATCTCCATACCCTAGTGCTTTTAGTACACCAATCTGCGTTCTCTGTTCTTCCACCATACGATTCATGGTAGTAACGCATACGAGAGCTGCTACCGCGAAAAAGAAAATAGGAAATACATTGGCAATACCATCTACGATTCCAGAATCACTTTCAAAGCACACGTATCCGATATTGGTATCTCTGCCGAGAACATAAGCCTGAGGCTCTTCAAAATATTCCAGCTCATCCACTTCTTTTGCTTCCTCAGGAAGCTCGGGAATCTCCGGAAGTTCTGGTGTTTCTGGCAGTTGCTCTAATGCAGTAAACACCGCCATCTGCTCAGGAGGTAATGGATACCCCATATCTAAGTATGGCTGCAGTTTTGCTGCTGCCTCTTCTAATTCTGCTCTTGTTTTTTCCAGTTCTTCTATCTGTTTTTTCGCTTCTTCAATCTGTGCCTTTGCATCTTCAATTTGTGTTCTGGCATCTTCTACTTCCTGCTTTGCCTCTCGAATTTCATCATTGAAACGATCTGTTCTCTCCTGTGCAAGCGTGAGTGCTGCAGACTTATATGTTTCTTCATATTCATCAACATAATTTTTATATGCATCGTCATAGAGTTCAAAATTCTGATTCAGTTTAACATCGATTTCCGTATAATAATCCATGTCAAAAGCATCTTCCGGAATAAGCATATAGGCATCAACGACACCACGTCCTAAAGGAGTATTCCCACGCTCATACTGAATGTATACTGGCGAAGTAACCATTCCTACAACCGTGAAACTGTCATAAACAAATTTCTCTAAGAGTTCTTCTTCATTGTTTTCTGCCAGAACAATCGTCTGTCCTAGCATCTCATCAGAAAACACATAAGAATCCAGCACGCACTCATTGGGGTTTTGCGGATATCTTCCTGCCACAAGTTCCAGTGCATCTACCGTCTCTGTGAGACTATGCACCTTCATCACAATGCCTCTGCCCTCTTCTAACGTGACTAACGCATCTAAGACAATGCTTCCGCAAGCTGCATTACACTCTGGTAGCTGCGCAATCGCATCCACACTCTCTTTATCAAAGCCAATGGTGGACACCAAACGATAATCATGAAAATTTGTCTTTTCATAAAAATGCTTAATGGTTGCAAGCATGTCCGGCTGGGTATTTTTTAGTCCAGCAAAAAAACCTACACCGATGGCAATAATAGCCATAATTGCGATGTAGCGACCTAAGCTATTGCGTATCTCACGCAATGTCGATTGTAATAAACGTTTACTCATCCTACCAGTCAATATCTTCCACATCTACGATGGAAGCATTCTTTCTCATATCTGTAATCGTGCCGCTCTTCACGGTAATAATACGATCTGCCATGGCTGTAAGAGCCTGATTATGAGTAATAACAATGACTGTCTTACCCTTTTTTCTGCAGGTATCCTGCAATAACTTTAGAACCGCCTTACCAGTCACATAATCTAGTGCACCGGTAGGCTCATCGCACAAAAGAATCTTTGGATTCTTTGCAAGCGCTCTTGCAATTGCAACTCGCTGCTGTTCACCACCCGAAAGCTGGGAGGGGAAATTATTCATTCGCTCAGAAAGTCCTACCTCTTTCAGGACTTCCTCCGCAGGCAGGGGATTTTTGCAAATCTGAGCCGCCAGTTCTACATTTTCCTTCGCCGTCAGATTCTGCACCAAGTTATAAAACTGGAATACAAACCCAACATCATACCGTCTATAGCCCGTAAGCTGTTTCTTTTTGTATGAGGAAATTTCATTCCCATCTAAAAACACTTTTCCCTCTGAGACAGTATCCATACCACCCAAAATATTCAGTATTGTGGTTTTTCCTGCACCGGAGGCACCAACAATAATACAAAACTCTCCCTGCTCTACGGAGAAATTCACATCATTCAATGCCTTTATATCCACTTCTCCAGTATGGTATGTTTTACCAACATGTTCAAAACTGACAAAACTCATGTTTTACTCCCTTAGCATCTACATATTTCGCTCATCTTTTTTCTTCAGAAGAGAGGAAACATCCAAAAGGTCTGACTCCTGTGCTTTCACTTTCTTCGGCTTCGCAGGTCTCCCTGTACCAATGTTAGTAATAACATTCTGTACATTCACGGAACCGTTTGCAGAGGTTGTCTGCACCTGCACCACCTGATTTACTGCAGGGGCATCCACTTTCTTTTCCGTTCCACCCAACGAAGGATTGTTTCGCTTCTGCAGTACGCCTTCAATCTGAGATGCCAAATCTTCATTTGCTGTGCCCTTTTTCCTTGCCGGCTCCATACCAGCATCTTCTCTTACAACCTTTCTCTTTCCGGATGGCTGCGCTGCATTCTCAATGGATACCACAGTCTCTCCAGCCATGGCCGGAACATAGGAAGCTTTCTTCCTTCTTCCCGGTGTAATTTGTAACCTTCTCAGTGCCACATCAATGACAAACAGAACTAATGCCGCTATCATTAAAATGTTTGTCAGATCGGTCTTCTCTCTAACGCTCTCTACTCTCGTCTTCCAAACATTATCCTTTTCGGTAATCATTGCACCATTCTTCTGCACAAAAATCTTGCAGGCATCATTGGTGTTTTCAAAGCGATACTCATCTGCATACTGCACAACAGTAGAAGCTGTAACCGCATTAATTACCTCATCGCCTTCACTTCGCCGCACGTTAAACTGATATACACCCGTCTTTGCTGTTTCCACATAACTCTCATATACACCGGGAGCTGTAGCATACAGCTTTATCTCCTGCACCTCACCCTTTTGATCAACATAGTACGCCGTTACAGAAGTCTGCCCTGTATACTCGTTTGCATGATAGGTAATTTTCGTCTGTGAACCTTCCTGCTCCACACGAAGTGTATCCTCGCCAAGTCCACTAACACCCGCACAGTAATCCGTGATACGTTTCCACAAAAGAGCATAGTCATCTTCACTACTATATCCGCCAGTCCATAGTCCTTCCGTATCACTAGCAAAGGCACAGGTTATACCCAAACCATACTGCCATACAGTTAATAGCGGATCATTCTGATCTGAGATTAAAAGTTTTCTGGATCCAGGCTTTGCCTTCGTGTTGATATAACCAAATAACGTCGGCCATCCATTCGGGAACAGTCCATCCGTAATCTCGCTGGATCCGGTGGGGGTTACCACAAAATTACCATTCTGAATATAGCTGTCTCCACTTAAAAATACTTCTTGTGTGAAAATCTTTGGAACATTGCTGGCAGCGGTAGCATGGTAATATCTTCCGCCCACATAATTTGCCATGCTCTCCATCAGCTGTTCATCTGACCAGTCACCAATAGATACAGTAGATAACGTAATCCCTGACTGAATATATTTATCCAGTGTCTGCTGATAATCTTTCACATCATAATATTCGCCATATCCGTCCGTTAAAAGTACCACATGCTTCACAGCAGCATCTATATTGTTTAATGCTTCAAATGCATCCTGCAACGCTGGGTCAATCACCGTACCACCACCATCAGTGATGGTCTTCACTCCCTCAATCGCAGCTTTTCCATCTCCCACTAACTGTAGTGGCACATTCCATGTATTTCCATCATCGAAGGATAAAACACCCACGTAGTCGCTGGCTCGCATGACAGAGATTGCTTCAATCGTTGCAGTAATGGCAACATCTAAATAGGTTGCTCTGGCACCATCGTCATACGTGGACATAGAACCCGAATGATCCACAACAAAGACCATCGCTGTCTTCACTACATCTAGCGTACCATCAATTTCCATTTGTACCGGTAGCACATCTTCTAACACTGTATTTCGATAGCCACCCATGGCGTAGCTCTGTTCACCGCCCACGCAGATAAGTCCGCCGCCATAGTCTTTTACATAAGATTCAACTTTATCTAAGAAGGCATCAGGAAGATCATAGATGAATACATTGTCTAATATAATCTCCTTATAATTCAGGAAGTCTGCCATCGTCTTCGGCGCTGCTTTTGCCTCTACCATCTCATAGTCTGCACCAGCCGCATCTAATACTTTCCGGAAAGCAATTCCGTCAACAGTATTTCCTAAGATAACCAAAGTTTTAGGTGCAGCCTCAACAGAACAACTGCTCATGTAGCCATCATTCTGCTCACATCCATCCCCTAAAGCTTCTACCTCTACCACAAAATTTTCTGCACTATCTAATCCTGCGACTCTAGTAAACGCAAAGCGATTGGTACCGACCGAAAGATTTACCTCTCTAGAATCCGTTGCCGGCAAGATTTTCTGTCCCTTCTCATCCATTGCATAGACATAGAGTGTAGCAGGTGTCTCATAGTTACTGTTTACCGTAACCGTGATTGTATATTCATCTCCCGGATGTAAATAGGATGGCGTTTCCACGTCATCAATATAAGCATCCTGCGCGCTGGTCGTATTTTCATAAAGAAGACAAAGCAATTCGATATTGCTACTCTGAATCATAGAAACAGTATTCTCTATGTTCCCCATCGTCTGCTTTCCATCTGTCAGCAGAACAATACGGCCTGCTGCATCAGAAGGAAGCATCGCAGCACCTCGATAAATAGCATCTTCTAAGTCTGTGGCATTAGCATCCACACTACTCATGAATCCCCCCACGGAGTGCTTTTCTGTCAGGAACTGTTCGACCTTAGCATCCTTTCCAAAACAAACAATTCCATACTGATTGTTCGCAGGCATCTTTTCTACCATGTCTGCAATGTAGTTTTCCATCTCTGAGAATCTGGATTCATTACTATAGGAAAGGTCGGCCACAAATACGGTTACACCGGATTTGGTAAACTTCGGAATGGAAATACCAATGAGTGCAAGCACAAGCAGTGCCGCCGTAATGATATGGGTAATCAGATAGAACTTCCCACGATAACGCATCTGACGCACATAGATAATCCACTCAACTAACAGAATGACAAGAGCCGCAATGATGAAGATATTACGTAAAGCGCGCTTAACAATAGCTGTCTTAACCTGATTCTTTCCACTGGTAATATCTTCCGCATCAACAAATGTGTTGGATTCTGTTGCCGTTCGAAGACGTACCGCATAAAAGGCAGGTTCCTCCGTTGTACCGATATTGTAAAGCCCTGGATTCTGGGTCGTAAACTGAACATATTTGCTCTGGTCAACACCAGGCTCAAAAGTGAGGGGTTCTCCTACAAAATAGATTGTGTCATCTAAAATCTCAGTTCCTGCTAAATAGGAAAGAGTATTGGCCATAAACACTGGGAATTCTGCTAACAGCGCAAAGTCTGTCTCTCGAATATCAAAACCAATGACAACATCCCTAACACCATCATGTTCACCATAGTAAGCCACCACCTGGTCATCATAAGTCATAAAAGGCTTTGCCCATGTCGGAAGTTCATAGAGTCTGACTTCATTTACGCCTAAGCTAAATCCCTTCATTCCCTTTGTTAAAGGTGTGTCCTCAAAGTTTATTTTTACACGACTGGCTGTGTCTTTATAGTCTTCACCATCGAATATAATACGTCCAGTCACCGTCCCATAATCATCAGACTCCTGGAACGTTCCTTTGTCAAAAATCAAAGTAGTATAGGTGCCTCGATAAGCAGATCTAGCGTTATCTAAAACTACTGGCGTTGTTCCACTAATAACAGAAACAGCCTTTTCTAAATATGTGTTTCCACCACCAACTAGTGCTGCATTGATCTGCGTAGAAAGACTGGCTACACCATAGGACTTATTATCAGCAGGTAAACTATCCGATGCTTTTCCATCGAAACGGATACCACTTAATTCACTATAAAATCCACTAGCCTGTGTATCTACATCTTCTACGAAGCACATAGCAGACTGTCCTGGCGCAATTTTTAACGGAGATACTGCCAGAATATTACCTGCATTATCAAAAATCGTAACATCGGTCTGTGCATCCACATCACTATAGTTTGTTACACTCACCATAATGTCATATCCATTGGTACCAGCTGAACAAACCGTATAATCATTGGATAGATTATAGGATGCCTCTCCACAAATCATGACATCTGCACCATAACGATCGGCATAGACTTTCGCATCCTGCAAACCATTACCATCCGTAAAGATAATAATCTTCGCGTTTTTCTCTCCATTTTCATCAATCATTAATGATTCAATGGTATCGGCTACGCCCACCAAGTCTCCCTTATCCATAGAGGGGGTGATGTTCTCTAGCACTGGAGTGACACTCTTCGCATCCGTTGCACCAACAGCTAAAATCTGTGTATTACCAGCATTTCTTGCAAGAATGGTATAGGTCGTATTCGTACTACCTTTGATATAACCTTTTGCATCGGAGATTGCTTCCTCTAGACGCGTTTCTCCTTTTCCATTCTCCGTTTGCATACTGTAGGAGGTGTCAAAAAGAAGAATGACATTGTCATTCACAACGCCTTCTGTTTTGATAAATGGACTCATGAGTGCAAATACAAGAAGAAGTGTCAGAAGAATCTGCACAAACATGAGTATATTCTTAACAAATTTTTCAAAGGTGGTTTTGGCTGCTCTATTCTTTACCAAAAGACTCCAAAGAAGATTGGACGAATTTCTTCGCTCCACTCCCTTTGGTCTAAGAATATATAAAATGATGATGATTGGCACTGCAATTAGAAACAGCAGTGGCCACATATTTTCAAATGTCATAATCGTTCCTGTCTATAAAAACTACAGTTCGTATATTTCCTTCAAATCTTCAAACAGAATGGTTCGAAGTTCCTTGCCTCCATCTACCAGCACATAGCCTGCTCCTGCTGCTTTCGCAGTCTGCGCTAAGCCCTCAGTAAACCCTTTCACGGCGCTTTCATACCCAGTGATAGATGCATTGTCCATGGTTACGCGCAGTTTACTTCCATCTTCGCTATCGATGAGATAGTACGTTCCGGTTAAATCAACCCGCAGTTCTTCCTCTGTAAGTACCTGCAAAAGATAAACCTGTTGCTTTCGGTAGCGCAAATACGCTAAAGACTTCTGCAGTGCACCTCTTCCGCTTTCTTCTACTAAATCTTCTTCTAGGAAATCACTTAGTAGAACGGTAACGCCAATGGCGGATGGTTCCAACTTACGAATACTTTCAGAAACATCTACGGTTCCTGAGAAAACTACATCCTCCATCCATTCTTTGACCTTCATAATCATCTTACGTCCACCACTGACGGGATAGGGACGGTCGGGATGTTTTAGGTCCACAAGAATGACACGGTCGCTGGAGGAAAGTGCAAGATAGGCTAACGCCTCTACCAGGTCTGCTGTCAAAGCTGCCTTACTTTTCTCACCAAAATTCATAGAAGCAGAACTGTCCACCAAAATGGTTAGCACAGTTTCTTTTTCTTCAGCATACTCTTTGACAAAAAGACGCTCCGTTCTTGCATAGGCATTCCAGTCAATACGCCGAACGTCATCCCCCGCCTGGTACTCTCTAAAGTCTGAAAACTCTGTAGAGGAACCTTTCTGCGTTGACTTTCTATTTCCTGCTGTATTTTGATTTGCTTTATAGCGCATAGCTAAACGAAATCTAGCAAGGCGCTCATATTCCTTCGCGGTAAGCATATCTGCCCTCTTACTTGGTTATCTTAGCAATGATTCCAGCCACTACCTGATCCTCTGTTACACCCTCCGAAATAGCATCAAAATTCAAAATAATTCTATGACGAAGTACTGGATAAGCCGCATAAGCCACATCATCAAAGGATGCATTAATGCGGCCTTCCATAAAGGCTTTCGCCTTCGCAGCACGAACAAGTGCCTGCGCAGCACGGGGAGAAGCACCTTCTCTGATATATCCACCCTTTTCATGGGTTGCTGCAACCAGATTTAAAATGAAATCAATGACAGGATCTGCAATTGGAATCTGATTGATTAACGCCTTCGTTTCCATAAGTTCCTCTGCAGTCATAACAGTCTTCGGCTCTTCCATAACACTGCCTTCGGTCAGATTCAGAATACCTTTCAGTTCTTCCTTTGTAGGGAATCCAACCAGAATCTTAAACATAAAACGGTCTAACTGCGCTTCCGGAAGCGGATAAGTTCCTTCCTGCTCAATAGGGTTCTGGGTTGCAAGAACCATAAAAGGTTCCGGCATCTTATAGGTATCGGTACCCACAGTAACGGTGTGTTCCTGCATGGCCTCTAATAACGCAGACTGGGTCTTCGGAGTTGCACGGTTAATTTCATCCGCAAGAACTAAACTAGAAAAGATAGGGCCTGGTTCAAAACGGAAGCCTGTTTCCTCTCCCTTTTTCACAATGATTTTGGTACCCGTAACATCGCCAGGCATTAAGTCTGGAGTGAACTGAATTCTCTTGAAGGGTAAATCAAACACCTTCGAAATAGTACGAACCAGGTGGGTTTTGCCTAGTCCTGGCATTCCTTCTAATAAAACGTTTCCGCCGGATAGCATTGCAAGCAACGTCTGTCTGACAATCTCTGTTTGGCCAATTAATCCTTTTCCGATTTCAGCCTGCGCTTCCATCACCTTTTGCTGGAAATATGCAACATCACTCATACCAATTCTCCTTATCAATCAACTTATTCAAATGAACTGAAATAATCTTTTATGATATCTTCCATACCAGCAGGATACTCTCCTCTAGAGATTCCTTCGTATGCCTGCTGCGTATAGGAGCCTATTACCTGTTGATAATCTACGTGGGTACCAGACCAACTCATACCATTCTCTCCCACATAGGTTTCTGTCGTTCCGGACTCTGTGTTCTGTCCCACAAGTGCTTCATCATCCCCAACACCAGTATCCACAGAAACATAATCGTGTTCGTTGTCTGCATGTCCAGTACCAGCCTGTTGACCACCTTGGCCACCCTGCTGACCGCCTTGTTGGCCTCCTTGCTGACCACCCTGCTGACCGCCTTGTTGGCCGCCCTGCTGGCCTCCTTGTTGACCGCCCTGCTGGCCTCCTTGCTGACCGCCCTGCTGGCCTCCTTGTTGGCCTCCTTGGGCTACTTGCTGACCGCCCTGTTGACCGCCCTGCTGACCGCCACCTTGTTGACCAGACATTTGGTTGGCAACCTGTGTCAGTTGTTCAGATACTCCTGAATTTTGATTTTGTCCACTCTGCGCCATGTTATGAAGCTGCATTTCAATCTCATTCTCTTTATAATCTTCACGCTGCTTTGCTTCATTAAACTCATCTCGATTCACAACCTGACTATACTCGTCCATGGAGTTCCGAAGAGATTCCTGCATCTCTTCAATGGCTTTTCTATCCTCTTCCGATAACTTTTCTTTCTCAATATTCTCCAGAGCTTCTATTTTTTCCTGAATGCCCTGTTTTGCATCTGCAACTTCCTGCTGCAATTCGTGCTGTTCACTAGCTCTCTGCTTCGCTGGGGAAACCATGTTCGCAAAGAAAATTGCTAAAGCAACACACCCCACCAGCGCAACGATCTGCCACCAAGGGATCTTCTTTTTCACTTTAACATAACCCTCGTTACCACGCAGTGCTCCAATCGCGTTGACGCGCTGCGCTTCCAGCATGTCCCCTTCCTTATCCCTGTTCTCATAAGCAGTAATGATTCTTTCTTCAAAACCACAGGAATCAATCTGCATGGCAGCGTCTTTCATGGAATGCCTTCTAAAAAAACAGAGGATTACCCCTGTTACCAGAGCCAATCCCACTGCAATCAATGCAAAAATATGAACATTATAAAATGGAACAAACAAGGCCACACCTTCCAGTACAGCCACCACAATCGCACCCACCATAAGCGCAAAGAGAAGCTTCTTAAGACTCTCAACCCGGTTCATGCGGTTTCTTATTTTTCCAATAAAAGATAGTAAATCTTCTTTTGACTGCATATAATTCTCCTATTTCTACTTGGTAATAATACCGCCTGGGATGGTCTGATTCTCATTCACTGCGTTTGTCTCCTGCATAGGAGGAGCAAATCTGCTATCCCCAGGTGCAACTGGAGTAGGAACCTCTGGTGTCTGCTGATTCATCATAGCCGGATTCATCATCTGCCCTTGCATAGACTGTCCCATCATAGCCTGGTTCATCATCTGTCCCTGCATGGGCTGTCCCATCATAGCCTGGTTCATCATCTGTCCCTGCATAGGCTGTCCCATCATAGCCGAATTCATCATCTGTCCCTGCATAGGCTGTCCCATCATAGCCTGGTTCATCATCTGTCCCTGCACAAACTGTCCGCCATAAAGTGGTTGTCCCATCATGGGCGCCTGCATAGGCTGCATAAGCGGACCCGGTGCCATTTGCATCTGCATCGGCTGATTCATTGCATTCATTTTTGCAAAACGTTTCTCCTGTCGTTTGCTGGAACGAACCGGATCAATGCGACGTGCGGAAAGTTTCATCATCAAGATGCTAATACCAATTAAGCCTAGAATATTGAAGATAATCATTACATTCTTCTGTAATACGAAGGAGGAAACTGGTCCCATCACATCCATTCGATCAGAAAAATCACCAAATTCGGCGCTAATTCCTTCTCCCGTCATTGCCCAGTAGAAGAACTCCAGGAATATCAGTACAGGGTTTGTCATCATAAATAATGGCATTTCCCACACATAATCAAAATCACTCGCCAACAAGAATACGAAGTTTGGCACAATCGCTATCACTGCGAGAACTGCATAAAAGCCAAACGCTAACAATACGCAAAGAATCGCTTTTCTGGAAATGGTAGAACAAAAGATTCCAATGGATCCCAGAAAGAACGCATACACAATACATAGAAGAATGAACAGGAATAGTACTCCCCAGGACATTCCACCATAGGTAAAGGAGATTGCCATAATCGGAACAGAACCGATTACGAAAAACATAACCCTAACTACAGCCGTGGTTACCTTTCCGAAAACAATGCGAAAAGGAGAAAGCGGCGTCATTAGAAGAATATCAAAGGTCTGTCTCTCACGTTCCCCCGAGATGCTGCTAGCAGTAACAATCGGTACCACTAACGCGATAATTCCCAACTGTGCAATTGCAATAATAGGGAACAGGCTAACGACGCTCTTATAGTCACTACCTGAAACTTCACTAATGACAGCCATAGACAAAGCAAAAATAACTGCCAAAACCATCTCATATGCAAAAAGACTCCAAGCAAACTTCATGCTTCTTGCCTGAATTTTTACATCCTTACGAAGAATTGGATTAATTAGTTTTCTACTGAATGACGGCATTGGTTACCCCCTTTCTCTCTTCGGTAATACGCATAAAGAGACTTTCCAGATTTTCCTCCTGCTTATGGAACTCAGATACCATGACTCCAGCCCCAATCAATCTTCCAAGCAGCGCATTAAGTGTTTCATCATCTGCATCGTAGGAAATAATGATGCCATGCTCCATAACAGACTGAATCTTCAAATCAGGTACTTCCTTGAGAATTTCTGTTGCCTTCTCAACACCACGGGAAATACCAATCTGAATCCTATGATCCTGGTTCATACTCTTTCGAATATCTTCCAACAGTCCCGCTGTCACAAGCTGACCATGATCCATAACACCAATACTGGTACACATCTCTGCCAACTCGGATAAAATATGGGAGCTGATAATAATCGTCTTTCCTAGGGAGTTTAGATTCAAAAGTAGTTCCTTCATCTCCACTCTGGCTCTTGGATCCAGTCCAGAGGAAGGCTCATCTAGAACCAAAAGTTTCGGATTATGCATCAGGGCTCTGGCAACGCAAAGTCTCTGCTTCATACCTCTGGAAAGCAAATCTACATAGTCCTCAGATTTATCTGATAAATTTACCAGTTCCAGCAAATCTCCAGAAAGCTTCTTAATTGCTACAGGATCTAACCCATAGAGAGAACCATAAAATTCCAGATACTCTTTTACCTTAAAGTTCTCATACACACCAAAAAAGTCCGGCACATATCCAATGAATCGTTTAATGGTCTTCCGATTTGCAAAAGCATCCTGACCATTAATATATACGGAACCAGAGGTAGCCGGCAAAAGGCCACACACGATACGAATCGTTGTCGTTTTCCCCGCACCATTAGGTCCTACGAAACCGAAGAAATCCCCTTCAGGAATATGCAGGGATAAATTATTTACAGCCAGAAATTTGTTATAACTTTTAAACAAATGATTGATTTGTAACATAACATCCCCCCATTAATCTACTGCATAGTACACTGTATAAACAGTTTCTCTAGCCTTGCCTGCGCTAATTTTTTCACCGCTATCCACAATGCCATATACAGCGACAATGCTATCATCGTTCTGCGTCACAAATGTATCCGCAATGTTAAATGCAGGACCACCTTCCACTTCGTCAAGCCACCAGCCAGAGTCTCTTCCATATTTCTGGGTATCAATTACCCGCAAGGTATCAAGATTAACTGTTGCTCCATTGGATATGCCCTCTAAAATATAGACGCCATCCTCATAAGCAACAAAAAGATACTTAATATCTTTTCCGGTGCTATTGGAAACGGTTCCGTTAACCTCACCGTGACGATCAACTTCTACATCATTGGCAATGAAGCAGCCGCCTTTCCCAGTGTTCTTTGCCGTTGCCGTTCCATAATATGCTTCAAAGGTCTCCGTAGGATTTCCAACCATATGGATGTTTCGACCATTATTGACAAACCGCAAATTCGCCTCCCGGTCATCATAATAGTAATAGTAGTAGTTTTCAGAGCGTCCACCTACAGCAGTAACATCTTCTGCGAATTCTATATCCCAACCGCTAGCCTGCGCATTATAGGCCATAAATGCAACATGGTCATCATGATATCCATTGCCGTCAACCATACGCACACTAAGCAGACTAACACCCGTTAATCTAGTATTACCGCCTATCAGGAAAATAAACAAAATAAACAATAAGGAAATAACTGGTACAAAAACCCAATACATTTCGCGTTTCTTATTTTTAGCTAGCACAAGATAACCAATGGGACCAGCTAACACAACAAAAAGCAGTACCAGTACAATCACCCTTGCCGCGTGAAGTGGATGCGCCTGTCCATTGAATGTATCAAATGGATACTCCATTTCAGAAAGGAAGACACTTCCTCCCAGATTGCGTCCACTACTAAGTCCGTATAAAAGATCGGAGTCCTCATCCAGCTCTATGGTATTATCTGCATAATCAACCAACAGAAATCTCACATAACTAATGTCATCCGGCCAAACACTTGTCGTTGGCACAGAAAGGGTAAATGTCTTCATACTTCCTGCCGGCAAAGTTAACTCCGTATCATATGCCGTTACATTGTACCGATAACTTGCAGTATTAAAAATAATCCGGAAGTATCCTTCAAAATCCTGTCCGTTATTCTCAATATCCACCGTAAGGGTCATGGACTCTTCGTCACATTCATCTACAGTTACAGAAAAATCAAAATCCTTGGCATCATAATCGCTGTTTTTCTTTGCATTAGCTTTTACGCCACACAGCAAGAAAAAAATCATCCCAAACGACAGGGCAAATAAAATGCCCTTTCTCAGGATGACAGAATATTTACGTAAATATGTTTTCATAATCATCTCCCCATGAAACTTTTAAAAACAATGTTTATTATAACACAAAGCTTGCAAAGCCGCGTGGTGCGCTACAAGCTGATGCTTCCATCAAAAATGAAGAAACAACGGAATAAGATTGCCTGCACCATCAACACACCAAGCAGGGCAATTCCTGTAAAAATCAGCGGCTCGTGTACGTTTTGTTTGGTAGCAAGCCCTGACAGTCTGCAGCCCCCAACAATGGTGATAGGTGCTACCAAATATAACTGGTTCATACAGGTAAATAAGTGATTACTGCTGCCAAGCGGTGCTATCAACAATATAACCAACGCGACCAGTCCCAGCAGTCTTTCTTCGCGCTTTACTCCAGGAATAACTAACATACATATATAAATACAGATGCTAAGCATGATAAACACTACCGCCAAGGGGAATACACAATCAACAGTAGTATATTCCGTGGTGAATACGCCATTATAGGAGTACCAAATCATAAAGAGGACAACCATCGCCACAAAAACGAGGCGTTTGATCCAAATGGCTTTTTCTTTCTTCACCATAAACAAGATATTTCCGAAGCCAATTAACGCAATGAGACCTAAAAACCATTTGATATGCTCAAAGTATACCCGGAACACATCCATAAGCATTTTGAAAAAGAACTGCACTTCAGAGAACAGTCTTTCCTTGGTAAACAAATGAAGCAGTCCCTCTAGTGTTCCGCGCACATTATCCATTCCCTGGAACAAAATAAAAGCGCCTGTTCCAACAAAAATGCCGCCTAAGAATCCACCAAGTAGTAGAAGACTTCTCTTAATCCATTTTTTGTCCTTGTTAAGGATGGAGTCATACCAAATAACCAGAATGAACGCAACCTCCGTAAAATTCATAATGCGATTGAAAATATTTGCGCCAAAAAGCACACCTGCTATAGGAATCCAGTACATCTTCTCTCTGGTAATTCCAAAATAAAGCAGGAGAATTCCTATCGTCATGAATAAGTAGGATAAATACACATACAAATATGTCGTTGGGCACCAGGAAAAACCAATGGCAACAACATCCCCCATAAATAACAGTGGCCAGGGTACATGGGGCTTAAACTGGAAGAATGGAATCAATACGATTGCTGCCAGAATCAATCTGGATAGAATGGTTAACAGAAGGGTCCGACCATCCTTTATCGTGAATAGTTCCCCATTTAAAATACATCCCACCAAAAGAAGAAAGGGAGCGATGCCAAATGAAATAGATTTTGTTACAACATTTAAGTTATTGGGCTTCTTCATGTTCCTGTTCCTTCTCTTCAAGGAAAATCTTTCGGGTAATAAAATTAAATACCATGACAATAGCTGTCGCAATAATCTTGCCACCAGCTACGGCTGTTTCCTGTGCAATGGCATCATTCAGGAATCCTTTTCCAATGTACAGAATATCTACACACAAGTAAATAATTAATTCATTGATTCCCAAGCCGACTACTGAAAGAACCAAGAAAATAATGAAACTCTTCTTGTGATTCATACTTTCCTTGCGTTTAAATACGAATCGAAAGCTGAGCAGATAATTCACAATAACAGAGATGATAAAACCTGCCATTGCCGCCACTAAGTGGTTTACCTTTAAAAAGGTAAGCCCCATGGTAATTCCAAAATCAATCAGAAAACAGATTCCACCCACCAAACCAAATTTGATAATCTGGGCAAATAACTTTTTCATTTCCAATTACTCCTACTTTGCTTCTTTTCCCTCTTTTTTTCGAAAGATAAAAAGCTTGCTAAAAATATAGTTCATTACGATAACGATAATACCAATCAATAACTTAGAAATCAAATCGTTTGCCTTTAATACCTCTACCATTAAGAACATCAATCCCTGTTCAACCGCAAAGGAAAAAATTCTTGCCCCCAGGAAGGCACCAAACTCTTTCAGAACTGCTGCCACACCTCTCGCCTGAGAATGAAATACGAAGGTACGATTAACAACATAGGCAAACAGAACCGCCGCAATCCATGCTATGACATTGCTAATCATAATGCGGGCCGTATCTCCTAAAGAGACATAGCGGAATACCACATAGGCACATAATGCGTAGACAATCCAGTTTACCACCGTAGTCAAACCACCCGCAATAAGATAGTCAAAGGTCTCCTTCAACCTAAAATATAATTTTAGCCCCCAATTTATCAGGCGATCCACACCGGTAAACAAAAGACTACGAATCGCATCAATACAGATGCCAATAAGGAACATTCCTCCAACCGTCAGAACATAATGTAATATGAGGGGACTCTTTCCACCATGCAATGTCAGTGCATTCATCCATTCATAACGAAGCAACAGGTGCTCATGAATCAGATACACACCAAAGGTAAAGGGTGCAATCCGAACCAGCCCTCTCACTAAGATATTTCCCTTGAGCTTTACATTTCTAACAGAGCAAAATAGGGAAACTGCCATGAGCAGAACAAATATAAAGTTATTATGTCTCGGCACAACCAAGGCATACTCCATTTCAGGGTAAGCCTTTACCACTAAACCGATAGCAAGATTCCACAGGAAGGTAAGCGCTACCGATGCCACAAATAATCCCGGAGCACGATGTTCAATGATTGGAATCCCAAAACGCTTGATATATCCCGCCAGGAGATACAGCACCACGAACCACACAACACTGACACCTGCGTCATCTATCTCAAGCTTGTATGGCGAGAAAGAAATCGCCAAGGAGAATACCCCCACTAAAATCATAAGTACGGTTCTGTACTGCTTCTTGGACAGCCCATGGACTGCCTTATTTAGAAATGGCGAAATCAAAAGCAGTAGTATATAGGCGGATGCAAACCAGTAGTGTCCAAAAATTCCCGGCATACACATAAACAGAATGCCTCTAACGTGAAGTACATCTCCCGGTGGCGTAAAGCCTGTTGCAAGGCACACAATCGTAATTCCAACACTATAGAAAATGACTTCACACCATAATCTTGCTACTCTGGAAAAATGGAACTTCTTATCCACAAGGAAATAAGATCCTATAAGGACATAAAGATTTACTGCGCAACTGCAAAGAGATTCCAGAAACCAAGGAATTCGTTCCTTAATGGATATGGTTTCTGTGGTACTCTTTAAAATGCCCCCCTTATCTAAATAATGCAATGTAAGAACCATCAGCATTGCAACAACTCGAAGTATTTCAAAAGCAGGTTCTCTACTATTTACACGCGTTGTTTTTTCTGTTTTATGGGTTTCACCACATTTTTTATTACAGCGAATCCCTTGCGCAGTTACTTCAGTTTCATACCCTCGTGACAGAAATGTATTCTTTAGATAGGCACTATCTTCTCCTAATGTTGCTGATAGTACTATTTCTTTCTTATCTTCGCCACGCTTCGCCTGGGCCTTACAAAGTTCCTCCTCTAGAAGGGTCAGAATTCGTCTTCCTAGATGCTCTTCTCTATATTCAGGGTCAACCAGATAACGAACCTCTAATGTATCTTTCTCTCCTGCCTGTACAGTAACAAATCCAACAGGAAGCAAAAAGCTCATAACCACATAAGCCTCCACTCCCTCTCTTTTTATGAAAGACTCCATCCATGCAGAGCGCTGCGATTCATCTTCCGGCACATCAAAAAAGCCCGCTTCCTGCACGCAAGCTTCCTGATTCCACTGTATGATTTTTTTAAGGTCAGTCTTTACAACTGTCCGCAAATAATAGCTCATATTCTTTCAGCACTATTTTTCTTTCTTTTTTCGAGCTTTACGATATGCTACCTGTAACCCGTAATAGCAGAAAAATAACAAGTTGTTCTTTTGATGTAGATTCAGCAGCTTCTTCTCTTCCGCTGAGACCTGCTTCTCATAGTATGCGTTCTTCGCAAAATCCGGAAGCATTTTCACCACCTCTTTTTGTAACTGCTTCGTATGTTTTGCTTTCCTATGCTTTCCCTCCTGCATATAAGAAAACAATGTAATCACATAAAAGAGTTGCATTACACGATAGTCTGTTTCTGCCTTATAGACATCATAAAGACCTGCTGCCTGTACATCAGTGAGCAATTTTTTCGCTGTAACCATGCGATCTAGACAGCGTTGCCACGAGATTCTGTGGGTGGTAGATGCTGGGTCCATACGATAGTAATAGTACGCTTTCTCCACCTTTGCATATTTTGAATAGAACAGACTCCAATAGGAAGACGCATAATTATCTTCATAGAATACATCTTCCGGGAAACGCAGATGATTCTTTTCTATAACATCTCGCTTATAGATTTTCATACACATGGAGCCTGGATTTAAAATATGTAACCCATGTTTCTCCTTCGTTAATTCTCCGCATTGCTCAAGGGAGGTACTCTTCTGATAGTCCCCAGGTTCCATAGTTTCCTTAGCCACTAGGCTGTAATCACAGCCCACAAAATCAGCCCCGGTCTCCTCTGCCTTCTTAAGGAGATCTCTGTACATGGACGGATGCACCCAGTCATCACTATCCACAAATCCTACCCACTCTCCTGTAGCTATAGACAGCCCTTTATTCTTTGCACTTCCCTGCCTATGATTTTCTGGTGAGGCAATGACTCTGATATGCCCATTTTCTCTTTTCTCATACTCTTTAAGAATGCAAAGAGAATCATCCGTAGATGCATCATCTACTGCGATGATTTCATATTCTTCTCTGGGAAGTTCCTGTGAGAGCAAACTATCTAAGCAGTAGTTAAGCTTCCCGCCAGCCATATTATAAACAGGTACTATCACTGATAATTTCATAATCTATCAAGAAAAAGAAGGGGCACTTCTGTATGCCCCTGTCATTTAATGTGCATCCAAATGCTGTAAGCGCTGTCTGATTTCCTCTACTGACAACCATTCTGTGTTCGTTCCTGAGGAATAGGAGAATCCTTCCGGCACTTTCTTTCCTGTTGGCTTTGGCATTCTGTCTTTCTGCCATACCATCTGCGGATAGACAATAAAGTGTTTATCATACTCATACGTGGTCATGGCATCTTCAACCGTAACCATAATTTCATGAAGTTTCTCACCCTCACGAATTCCTACTTCTGGCATTTCGCATCCCGGTAGCATTGCTTCTGCGAGATCTGTAATTTTAAAGGAAGGAATCTTGCTAATAAAGGTTTCTCCACCCTTTGCTTCCTCTAAAGCCTTAATCACTAACTCCACGCCTTCTGTTAAGGAAATCCAGAATCTTGTCATGCGATAATCCGTGATAGGAAGTTTCTTTTCTCCCTTATCAATAATATTCTGGAAGAACGGAATCACAGACCCACGACTACCAGCTACGTTTCCGTAACGTACAATAGAAAAGTTTAAATCACTGGTTCCGGCATAAGCATTGGCCGCAATGAACAATTTATCCGATACAAGTTTCGTACCGCCGTAGAGATTGACAGGATTAACCGCCTTATCGGTAGATAACGCAACCACCTTGTGCACACCACAATCCAGGGCTGCATCAATAACATTCATAGCACCATGAATATTGGTTTTAATAGCCTCATTAGGATTATACTCACAAGCAGGTACCTGCTTTAATGCTGCAGCATGAACAATGTAATCTACATCCTTTAATGCTCTTTTCAGCCTTTCCAAATCTCTCACATCACCGATAAAGAAGCGAAGCTTCTCGCTATACTCCTTCAGCTCGTTCTGCATAAGAAACTGCTTAAACTCGTCTCTGGAATAAATAATAATCTTCTTTACGTCATAATGATTAAGTACATATTTAGTAAAACATTTACCAAAAGAACCTGTTCCACCGGTAATTAGGATTGTCTTATTATTTAACATTGACTCACTCCACTTTATTTTATTTCTTCTTTAAGAATCTCAATTGCTCTCTCTAACTGGTTATCAACAGAGTCCGCTGGATCTGCTGTGTAGTACGCTTCTCCGTCAAAGGCAAGCACTTCATCCGGTTCAATACCAACCTTGTGAATATCATTTCCAAGAGGTGTATAGTAATGACTAACCGTCAGTTTAATACCACTACCATCTTTTAACTGTACCAGTCTCTGCACAATTCCCTTACCATAGGTAGTCGTTCCTAACAGCGTTCCCTTACCATAGTCCTTAATCGCTCCAGCAAGAATCTCTGCCGCTGACGCAGAGCCACCATTCACTAGAACAACCATAGGAATATCTAGTTCCTGATTTCCCTGGCTAGGATAGTCCTGCCTATAACCATACTTATCAACGGTATATACAACATTTCCTTCCGGAAGAAGCATGCCCGCAATATCTACGACCGCCTGCAAACTACCACCTGGATTTCCTCGTAAATCTAATACAAGTGCTTTTGCATGCTCTTCTTTCACAGCAGCTAATGCTTCTGCAAACTGATTGACCGTTACTTCGTCAAACTGGCTAATGGAAATGAGACCAATACCATCCTCTTTCATTTCATACGTAACCGTAGGTGTTTCCACTTTTTGTCTGGTGAGTATTTCCTCAAATTCAGTTCCATCAGACTGTCTTATAATGGTCAGTGTAACGTCCGTACCTTCTGGTCCCTTAATTAACTTTACTGCTTCAGACAACTCCATACCGATGATATCAACACCATCAACCATTGTGATATAGTCATCTACACGAAGCGTAGAAGCTTCTGCAGGACTATTAGCAATGATGCCTGTAATCTTGGGATATCCATATAGCAAATCCATCTGAAGGTATGCTCCTATGCCATAGTAAACACCTTCTGTATCCGAAAGCAGCTCGGCAAATTCTTCTGGAGTATAGTATACAGAATAGGGATCCCCCAAAGATTCCATGATACCATCGAACAATCCCTCGGCCAGCTGATCTTCCGTGACATCATCAATATATAAATCTTTAATGATGTCCTCAATATCTTCTAGTTTCCGTTCTACCGAAGAATCATCTAATACATAACCATTATTGTTTTTATTCCCACTTGTAGCAGGCTGCTGCGTTTCTTGCTGCTGTGCCACGCCACTTTGAGGTGTACCCTCTGGTTGTTCCTGCGCTTCCTGACCACTTGTCAGCATCTTCCCACAGGATACTGCGCAGAAGAAAAACACGCCCATGAGCAAACCACTTAATAACCCTGTTATAAAACCTTTTTTCATTGTTCTTCCGCTTTCTAAATCGAAACCTAGCTCTTCCTTGCCTTAAGGAGTAAAGTATTCTCTAGGATTAATATAATTACCATTCAAACGAACTGTAAAATGAAGATGATTGCCCGTACTTCTTCCCGTAGTTCCTACGGCAGCAATATGGTCACCGGCTTTGACGCCTTGTCCTTTTGATACATAAAGGGCAGACGCATGCATGTAAATCGTATAAAGTCCGTCACCATGATCAATCATGACATAGTTTCCCATAGCACTGGTATAGGAAGCTGCCACAACCGTTCCATCATAAGCAGCATAAATCGGCGTTCCTGCTGCTGCCGCTAAATCGATTCCATTATGAAGCTGGCTTCTTCCTGTAACTGGATTTACACGATTTCCAAATTCCGAGGACACACGCTTATATCCAGGACAAGGATGTCTGAAAACGCCACCATCATAATGTCTTCTGGTTGCTTCCGAAAGAGCCTGCTGATCAGCTTTAATCGCAGCTTCTAATTCCTTAATAATCTGATCCTGCGCCTCTATCTCTTCATCATATTCATTGAGGGCCTGCTGGGTATTATTAATCTCATCATTATATGCCTGGATCTCTGCCGTCTTGGTCTCAATGAGTTCATTGATATTGCTCTGCTCTTCCGCAAGCGCTGCCTGTGCTTCCTCTAAAACAGCCTGCTCATCCTCTAACTGCTCTTTTACCAGCTGACAGTATTCTACTACCAACTGATACTCTTCCAATTTTTGTCTATCGTAAGCCTGCAGTGCTTCAATATATTCTGCCTTATTCAGCATTTCTGCCAAAGAATTGCTACTTAATAAAAGTTCTAAGGAACTGGTAGAGCCACTTTCATACATGAATCGAATGCGCTGCTTCATTGCTGCATAGTAGTCATCCACAGTCTGTTCTGCAGCTCGCACTTCTTCCATTGTCTCCTGCACTTCCAGTTTTTTTGCTTCAATCAGTGCATTATAACTTTCAATATTGGACTGAAGTGTTGCCACTTCCATATCCAGTTCTTCTACCATGGCATTGATTTCATTACGACTATTTACCAAGGACTCTTTCAACTTTTGAACATTGGTACGACCAGCCTGAATCTGCTGTTTCTCCTTTTCGAGATCTGACAGTTGCCCCTGCTTCTCAGAAATGCTGTTCTGTAACGCTTCAATCTGCTTAGAACCATCATTCTTGTCATCTTTATCGTCATCCTTCGCCATGGTCACTGTACCTAAACAAAGTACAACCATAAGGCCTGCCAAGAAGCTCGAAAAAAATTTCTTCCCAAATTGAATTTTTCCAAAATAACTAAACATATTCATATACTTATAATGTCTTCCAATGACAAATTAATGCAAGTCGCTACAATCTCTCTACATCTCGCAAAACTACACACGCAGATGTTTCTTTACAGTAAGCATACTTCCAATGAAACCGATGCCTACACCAAGACCTAAACTAACGGGTCCAAGGTAATGGAACAAATCTCCTAGCTTTGTAAAACGGAGAATATTTGTCATAAACGAAAACTTTGTAGCAATAAAAGTGATTACCTTATCGTAAGTATAATAGAACACCACTAGGGGAATAATGGATCCCAACGTTCCAATCAACACCCCTTCAATGATGAATGGTGACCTAACAAAGAAATCTGTTGCTCCAATAAACTTCATGATGGCAATTTCTTCTTTTCTCACAGAAATACCAATCATAACCGTGTTTGAAATCAGGAAGATGGATACTGCTAGCAGGATGAAAATAATACCAATAGCAACATAAGTCACCAAAGAGTTCATTCCTGATAAAATATTGGCTGTAATCTGCGAGGAGTTAACCTTCTCTACCCCTGGCAGCGTCTCTACATAATCTATGATTTCCTGCTGCTTAGAAATATCGTAAAGGTATACTTCATAGTTATCGGAAGACTCCAGAGGATTCTCTGTAAATCCATCCGCGTATTCTCCTAAATACTGCTCCTTAAATCCATCCCAGGCCTGTTCAGGAGAAATGTAAACACAGCTGGCAACATCCTCTTTCCGATTCTGCAGACTTTCGCCAATCGCATACTTTTCTTCATCGGTAATATCATCTTCAAAGAATACTGTAAAGGACACACCTTCCTGCACATTCTGCAAAGTAGACTGAAGATTTAAGAATACTGCAAACACAAGTCCAAACAAAAACAGGCAGGCGGAAATGGTCGCCATAGACGCTAAAGTAAACATTTTATGTTTGAATAAGCTCTTAAATCCCTGTCCAATGACGTAGAATAAGGTTCTAATCTTCATCGATATAGCCTCCCTTCTCCTCGTCGCTTACAACAATACCCTTCTTGATGGTAATAACACGCTTCTGCATATCATTTACAATCTTATCATTATGCGTTACTACAATGACTGTGGTTCCAGCCTCATTGATCTGCTCTAAAAGGGTCATAATTTCAGCTGTATTTTTCGGATCCAAATTACCCGTAGGCTCATCTGCTAACAGAATTGGTGGCTTATTCACAAGGGCTCTTGCCAAAGCAACTCTCTGTTGCTCACCACCGGAAAGCTGCTTGGGACGGGCATTATATTTGCTGGCAAGTCCAACAATAGAAAGCATATTGGAAACATTGCGCTTAATGGTCCTGCGGGGTGCCTGAATGATACGTTGCGCAAAGGCAACGTTCTCATATACATCTCTATCCTGTAATAGACGGAAATCCTGGAACACAACGCCCAAACTACGACGCAGTTTAGGAATATTCCAACGGCGCATGCGCTCCAACTGAAATCCATTCACGGTAATGGATCCACTAGTAGGTACCAATTCTCTAAGAAGCAACTTAATCAAAGTGGATTTTCCAGAACCGGAACCACCAACAATGAATACAAACTCTCCCTTTTTAATGTCGATATTGACATTATTAAGTGCCGGAACACCCTTCACATAAGACTTCGTCACGTTCTTTAACGTGATGATGGATTCCCCTTTGGATTTCTTCTTTCTTTTCCTTTGGGGTTTTGGAGCCGGTTCAGCAACAACTTCTACTACTTCCTCCGGTTCTTCCTCCTCCATCTCCTCTTCCAATTCCGTAAGGTTCATCCGAGAAGTATTCTGAAGGGCGTCTGTTAATAATGATTCTGAAACATCACTTTCCAATGCTGCTTCAAAAGCATCTAAAATCACTTCCCCATCATATTCTTCAAACTCTTCTTCAAGAACAGTCCCATCCTCATCTTCGTAAACAACGCGGCCTTCTTTTTGCATCTTTGCCGTCGTTAAACTGTCTACTAGTTCTTCGGATTTATCCTTTGTACTATCTCCCAAAACTGCCTCTCCTTAAAACTCCATGTTTTCCATATTGTTCATATACTTTACTACCATGAGTGCAATATGGAACGTAATTGCATCTTCGAATACACGAAGATCCAGTCCGGTATTCTTCTGTAATTTATCAAGACGATATACCAATGTATTTCTGTGAATATAAAGCTGTCTGCTGGTTTCCGAAACATTTAAGCTATTTTCGAAAAACTTATTTATTGTGGTAATGGTTTCCTCATCAAAATCATCAGGATTCTTATCTCCAAAGATTTCACGAATAAACATCTTACAAAGTGGCAACGGCAGCTGGTAAATCAAACGGCCAATCCCCAGCTCGCTATACGCAATAATAGGCTTATCTTCAAAGAAAATCTTTCCAACATCTAATGCCATCTTTGCTTCTTTATAAGAACGGCTCACTTCCTTAATCTCATGAACAATGGTACCAATGGCAATGCGCACACCGTGCAGGTTCTGCTTCTCTAAGTGCTTCACAATCTGCTCAGCTTCTTTAGAAAGATCAGAAAGGGCAGGCTTTCCATCCAGTTCTTTTACGATGATTACGGAGCTTTCATCAACTGCAGTTACGATTTCATTGTTATTGCCATGGGAAAGATAATCCTTCACCATATCCGTCATATTGACTTCCTTGCTTTCATTCGCTCTGGCAATAAATACCACACGAGGAAGATCAATCTGCATATGCAACTTCTTTGCTCTAGAGTAAATATCAACCAGAAGCAAGTTATCCAAAAGAAGATTCTTAATAAAATTGTCTTTATCGAATCTTTCTTTGTAAGCTACCAATAATGCTTCTAACTGAAAAGCTGCCATCTTACCGATAACATGCGCGTTTTCACCACTGCTGCCCATCACTAAGATGTACTCCAGCTGTTGCTCATCAAAAATCTTAAAGAATAGCTTCTTTCCAATCTCTTGGCTGTCCGCGGGAGAGTTTACAAAGCCTTCCACTTCTTTTGTGAAATCCTGCTTTGCATTCTCTGTGCTAACTACGCATCTGCCATTGGCATCAGTTACTACCATAGGCACATGGGCAATTCCGGTAAGTCCATCAATTGTGTTCTGTAAAATCTGGTTTGAAATCATAAGTAACCCCTTTTCAATTCTCCTTCATATACAAAATAGCCAATAAAAATGCTTCTTCCTCTTATAATTTGACAACACTCATTTTGTATTTTAATACTTTTTCACAAATATTGCTAGGATTAGCCAATATAAATTTGTGTATTTTTTATATTTTGATGGAAAGCAAAAATTTTTCTTGCATTTTATTTAGGGTTATTATAGAATAAACAAGTCAGTGACATAGCGCTATAGCCAAACGGTAAGGCAGCGGATTCTGATTCCGTCATTTTCAAGGTTCGAATCCTTGTAGCGCTGCGAATCCCCGGTGAAGGCCGGGGGTATTTTTTTGTTATTTATTTTAGCACATCTGAACGGAGGACCATTATGATTACTTTAGGAAAAAAACAGACGCTACGTGCTGTAAAGCAAACCGACTTTGGTTTATATTTCGCAGAGGAGAATGATCCAGAAAATCGCATCTTACTTCCCAAAAAAGAAATTCCCGAAAGCATCTATGTCGGGGATGATTTGGAAGTCTTTGTCTATTTAGATTCTGAGGATCGCCCCATTGCCACCACTACAGAGCCCCTTCTTTCCATGGGAGAGGTGGCGCTACTGAGGGTCGTGAGTGTTTCAAAAATCGGCGCCTTTTTATCCTGGGGACTTCCTAAAGATCTCTTCCTTCCATTTAAGGAGCAGGCATATAAAGTAAAAGAAGGCGACGAGGTTCTCGTATCTCTCTACAAGGATAAATCTTCTAGGCTTTGTGCCACAATGAATGTCTATCATAACCTTCGCACCGACAGTCCCTATAAAGAAGGAGATGATGTTTTTGGCCGGCTCTACGAAGAAAGTCCCACCTATGGTTTATTTGTTGCCGTAGACGACAAGTATTCTGCTTTAATTCCCCGAAAAGAAGTGGTTGGAGAATACAAAATGGGGAACATGGTTTACGGCCGCGTGATAAAAGTTAGGGAGGATGGGAAACTGACGCTTGCCGTTCGTGATAAGTCTTACGTACAGATGATTCCTGACGGCGAAACCATCCTAGAGCTTTTGGAATCCTATGGCGGTGTTCTTCCGTTTTCTGAGAAGGCCGATCCCAGCGTCATTCAAAGAGAAACCGGAATGAGCAAAGCACAGTTCAAACGCGCGATTGGTCATCTTTACAAGGAACGAAAAATCACCATTACAGACGGCGTCATTCGCAAAGCATAAAAAAAAGCGGTGGATACATCCACCGCTTTACTTTTTCTAATAAAGACTACACACGCATATCAAAATTGCCACCGATGTGCGGATTTACGCTATTTTCCATCTGGGCTGCACCAGGTGCTTCATTAATCATCTTAAGAACACCAGCACCTTCTAACTGCTGTGCGTCCAAAGCCTTACTTAACATCTTCATACCAACCTCACTCTGTGTTCTCTGGTTGGCCATATTCATTGATAAACGTCCAATATCCATCTCTATACCTCTACGATAAGCTCGTAATTATTACAAATTTATTAATATATTTTAAAGATATCCTTTTCCCATTTTTTTGTCAAGAGTAACTATAAATTACTTTTGATAAAATTGTAGATTTCTTTGCTAGTTGCACCAGAGTAATGAATACCATCCGAAGATTCAAAGCCAACACTCCATAAATAGGAATTACTATCGATAATCCTTACATTAGGAAGAAGCTGCTCCATCATAGCCTCATTAAATTCATCAATCTTTTCATTGGTAACATTATAACCATGAGCCTTTGTTTTGGACTCATCCACAGGGTTCACCGTAAGGAAGTATACCTGACAATTAAAGGCCCCTGCCATTTCATTTATCTTGCGAATGTATTTCTCCTGATTTCCTAAATCATTCACTCCCATTCCAATAATGAGTGCCGTGTCTGTTGTAATCTCTGCCTGAATCTCCCCTAAATGCTGGCACAGATAGTAATAGCCCTCTCCCACTTCTGCGATATAAACATCATTGCTTTCCTTACTCACCGATGACATGCCAACAAACCTAGAGTCGCCAACAAAAATGTATTGTCCATAATTGCCTGGTGTCACAGCATCACCCTCTGCCTGATTTTCCGAAACTGCCCCCTCGAAATCAAACACTGGCATCTCTTTTTCCACGATATAGTTTGCGGAAAGCCCTGCAAACTTCGGTGTTTCCTCCGATAGCAAAATCCTAACGCCCAAAACAATAGCCACAATAGCAGCAACCATAAAAACTGCCGCTAGAATTCGCATCACCTTTGCGCCTGTGCTGTTGTGCGTTTTCTCATCGTTTCGCATCTTATGCATTATTCTCCGCTCTTCTGCGCTTTAAACCTTCTAGAATCACTTTCTTCTTTTCTACTACTTTGCCTTTATCCATAGCAGGCACATCTTTTAATCTGTATTCAATCCCCAGTTTCTCGTATTTGGGAAGTCCTAGGGTATGATATGGCAGAACATCTAATGCCTTTAAACTCTTAAGACCACCAATAAAATATCCTAATTCATCCAGATACTGATCGTCATCGGTCCAGCCTGGTACGACCACGTGTCTAATCCAAATATCCACCCCTTTGTTGTCGATGTACTCTGCAAATGCCAAGATGCCATCATTGGGCTGCTGTACCAGTTCCAAATGCTTTTCAGGATTAATGTGTTTAATATCCAGCATAATTAGGTCTGTTACCGTAAGTAGCTTATCTAGTTTTTCTTTAAACACCATATTGTCCGGACGATAGGCTATCCCTGATGTATCAATGGTGGTGTGGATTCCCTGTGCCTTTGCCAAGGTAAATAAATCAATTAAAAAGTCCACCTGCATGAGAGGCTCGCCTCCCGTTACGGTGAGACCACCATCTTTATAAAAGCCGATATTCTTCAGCATCCCATCCATAATTTCCTGAGGAGACATCTCCGTACCTCCACCCATGTCCCAAGTATCTGGGTTATGGCAGTAGGCACAGCGCATAGGGCAGCCCTGCACGAATACTACATAACGTACGCCAGGACCATCAACCGTCCCAAAACTTTCTATGGAGTGAATTCTTCCGTTTGTCATTTTCTATCCTCCTGCAGTGCCATTTCATTCATATTACACTGCTCCGCATTTCGTGTTCCCGCAATGCTAAATCTACTCTATTATATGATGCCAGTGTCAAAAGGTAGATACACGAGATTTCTTTTTGCTTCGCACTCTCGAAATCTCCAAAAACATCATTATTATACCACAAAAAAATCCCCACCGTTTTGGTGGGGATTCAAATCGCTTTCTTACGCTATATTAGATTGCCTCATGGAAGGTTCTGGTAATAACGTCGTTCTGCTGTTCAGGAGTTAACTTAATGAAGTTAACTGCATATCCAGATACACGGATGGTAAGCTGAGGATAGTTCTCAGGATGAGCCTGTGCATCTAATAAAGTCTCTCTATTAAGAACGTTAACATTAAGATGATGACCACCTTTAGTTGCATATCCGTCTAATAAAGATACAAGATTGTTGATCTGTGCCTGACTTGCTTCTGCTGCCATTTTATTTTCCTCCTTATAGGATAAGTTTACGCTTATGCGTCGATGCCTTCGTGAAGTGTGGGAACGCTACATGCCATAGGGGCACGGGAACAGTCGGTACATCCCATAGTCTCAACACTCTTCACGCCACTAGCCATTTCGTCAACATTTACGTTCACGTGACCAGTACCACTACCAAAGCCTGCGTCTAGTTGATTTACCAAATCTGCAATCATTTCTTCTTCCGTCATGCCTTCTTTAGCCACTTTAGCTTCTCCTTTCACAAAGAGTTCTCTATCTTACCGAGCAGATATATAACCTACGAAGATTATTTATCTAAGCTGTAAGTTTTCACCGGATGGCCGGCCTAGTAGCCAGCCATCAAGTGAGTTTGTAATTAATTAGTTCTTAGAAAGGTCGATTTCGATGTCGCCAGCGAATACCTGATCTTCCTTACCAAGAGCACCAGGAATGATGGTGAAGGTATTGGAGATACCGTCCTGAGAATCCATGAAAGGAAGCTTAGAAACGGAGGATAAGGATGCAACTGCACCGTGGGTATCACGACCGTGAAGAGGGTTTGCACCAGGTGCAAAAGGCTGTCCCTTCTTACGTCCATCAGGAGTGTTACCAGTTGCCTTACCGTAGGTTACGTTAGAGGTGATGGTAAGTACGGACATGGTAGGGAAACCATCTCTGTAGCAGTGATGTCTTCTGATCATCTTCATGAACTTAGATACAAGTTCCTGAGCGATGGAGTCAACACGATCATCATCGTTACCATACTTAGGGAAGTCACCAGTAGTCTCGAAATCTACGATGATACCATCCTCGTCACGGATAGGCTTAACGGTTGCATACTTAATAGCGGATAAAGAGTCTGCTACTACGGAAAGACCTGCCATACCAGTTGCGAAGTAACGACGAACATCTCTGTCATGAAGAGCCATCTGTGCTCTCTCATAGCAGTACTTGTCGTGCATATAGTGAATTACGTTCAGGGTATTTACATAGGTAGCTGCAAGCCACTCCATCATATCCTCGAACATAGGCATAAACTCATCATAGGTGATTACATCGCCTTCGTACTTTCTGTACTTAGGGCCAACCTGCTTCTTGGATACTTCATCGATACCACCATTTAATGCATAAAGCATACATTTAGCAAGGTTTGCACGAGCTCCGAAGAACTGCATTTCCTTACCAACTCTCATGGAAGATACGCAGCAAGCGATAGCGTAGTCATCACCGTGGGTTACTCTCATTAAGTCATCGTTCTCATACTGGATGGAAGAAGACTTGATGGACATCTTAGCGCAGAATGCCTTCCAGTTCTGAGGAAGTCTGGTGGACCAAAGAACGGTTAAGTTAGGTTCAGGAGATGCACCAAGGTTGTTTAAGGTGTTCAGGTAACGGAAGGAAGACTTGGTTACCATGTGACGGCCATCAACACCAACACCACCAAGAGACTCGGTTACCCATACAGGGTCACCAGCAAAGATCTGGTTGTACTCAGGAGTACGAGCAAACTTAACAAGACGAAGCTTCATGATGAAGTGATCTACGAATTCCTGAATCTGCTCTTCGGTGAAGGTACCATTCTTAAGGTCACGCTCTGCATAGCAGTCGATGAAGGTAGAGGTACGTCCAAGGGACATAGCTGCACCATTCTGCTCCTTAACTGCGGAAAGGTATCCGAAGTAGGTAGCCTGGATTGCTTCCTGTACGTTAGAAGCGGGCTTAGAAATATCGCAACCATAGGAAGCTGCCATTTCCTTCATCATCTTCAGAGCTACCATCTGCTCGGAAAGCTCTTCACGAAGACGGATGGTATCATCAGTCATAATCTTGCCAGTAGATTCCTTCTGAGCAATCTTATCCTCGATCAGACGATCGATACCGTAAAGTGCGATTCTTCTGTAGTCACCAATGATACGACCACGGCCGTAAGCATCAGGAAGACCAGTAATTACGTGAGAAGAACGGCATGCACGCATCTCTTCGGTGTAAGCATCGAAGCAACCTGCATTGTGGGTCTTTCTGTGGGTAGAGAAGAACTCAGAGATTTCAGGATCTACAGTGTAACCATTGTCCTGGCAAGCCTTCTCTGCCATACGGATACCACCGTAAGGCTGCATGGAACGCTTGAAAGGCTTATCGGTCTGGAAACCAACGATGGTCTCTTTGCTCTTATCAAGATATCCAGGACCATGGGAAGTAATGGTGGAAATAACCTTGGTGTCCATATCAAGAACACCGCCTGCTTCACGCTCCTTCTTGGAAAGCTCTAATACCTGGTTCCAAAGATCTGTGGTTGCCTGGGTGGGGCCTGCAAGGAAGGAATCATCTCCATCATAAGGGGTGTAGTTCTTCTGGATGAAGTCACGAACATTAATCTCGTTCTGCCACTTACCAGCATTGAAGCCTTCCCATTCGGGTCTACTTACTGTACTCATTTTCTTGCCTCCTATAAAATGTTTTATTTAGGCGGTGTTTCCACCGTCATTTGTCACTTCATTATTATACAGTCAAAAAGGGCATAAAGCAACCAAAACAAAGATGAAATCATCGTGTTTTTTTCGTTGCAAATGCCCTATTTTACTAGTTATGTTAACCTTTTTGTTAGCCTGCGAAGAAGACACCTTCCAAGACTTCCTCTAACTCCATGCCACCGATTTTGATTGGCCATCCTGTAGCATCCACTTCCACCATTACTTCTATCGCCTCTGTCTCACCTGTAGGATCAGGCATGTAGAAAAATGCTAAATCCATGCCATTCGTTGCAATATAGAGTAGGGGACATCCTGCAGGAATCACTAAGGCACTTCCATCCTCTACCACTGTTGCGGCAATGTCACACTTTGCCTGCATCATTCTCTGATTTCCCAGAGTGTATCGATCATCTTTCGTCTCTAAAGTTCCATCCACAGTCAAGGCGTAGGTTTTATAACCAGGAATCGTGGAAATCAGGTCAGTTCTAGAGGACAGGCACAGGCTGTCAATATTCGTTAAGAACATAATGTCATCGTATGCATAATGTCCTGCTTCAGTATACATATCCTCATCATACAGGCAGCTAATCTGTGCAGGTGAATAGTTGCCCACTTCTTCTGTCTGCACCAGTCCATCTTCCGTCAGCTTATAAATAGCCATCTGCGCATAGTCATTATCACTGATACTCTTCACAAACAGATAGGAGCAGTCCCCCTGCTTGTTGATATATGCTTCATAGGAGTATCCACCTAGCTCTGTGAGCTTATAATCTTTTCCTAAATACTCCACACTAGGGCAGATTCGATAATTCTCCGGGTCAACTTCCTGTGCAAAAACTTTCAATGACTCCAGGGTACCATCTCCATCATAATCCCCCGAATATACTACATTTTCAAAAAGAGGGCTCATCCAGTTGCCACCGGTGGCAGTTCCATAGAACATGTTGGAAAGCACGCTCTCATTTCCCTGATACGGCACAAAGACAATATGTAGCTGTGCCTTCTCATCCTTCTGCACCGCAGGGGTAACAAACACCGTAATACCATCATCGCCGAGAGCCCAATTTAAGTACTCGTCGAACTCTTCCCCACTTGCATTCTGTATAATCACATCACGGGTCGCCGCCTTCTGAGCTTCCGTTAAATCCTGCAGTTGATCCAAAACAAGATTTGCAAAATTTTCGGCCTGATCCTTTTTTAACCAATCCTGTAGCAGAACCTCATTTCCTGTTTCCGTATGATAGTTATAGGCAGAATAAGTCCATGTATCTTCATCCATGTATGCATTCTGATAACGGCAAACATAACTGAATATCGTATCAGCACGCAGCACCTGAACCTTCGATTCCACGTAATATCTTTCCGCCTCGTAGCCATTATCAATGGTATCTCTATACCATTCTATTTCGCCGGCGATGTACTCTGCTTCTCTATTGTTTAGTTCTTCAAATACCTGCTCCATTCGCTTCTGGCCAGTTCCAGCTCCATCTTTCACAAAAAATCTTGGAGATGAAAAATTCACATACACATCATTATAAGTATCCCAATAGGAAAAATACTCCACACCTACCGGTAAAATATTTAGCTGCGCATAATCACCAAGGACAATATTTTCTTCTTCCACTTCCCCTTGGTCCTCACCTTGCGTAGGCTCTACCTCTTCTAGTTCCACAGGATTTTCAATCTCCTGGGGCGCCTCTTGGCCATTCTCTGAGATGGTACCTCCATTTATCTCGGGCTGCTTACTGCCACATGCTGTTAATCCAAAAGCAACCAGGCAGCCTAATGTCACAAGCAAACTCTTTTTTTTCATAATCCTCTCCCTCAAAAGCTAATAACTTTTCCAAATTCAAACAACTGCTCTCTATTGTACATAGTTTCCTTCCACCTTGCAATTTACTGCCCAGTTTTGGTAAAATGATGAATATTATATTTATGAGAATTCTACAAAGGAGGACATACAAATGGCATTTCAGATCGATTCTTCTGCTTGCATCTCTTGTGGTGCTTGTGCAGGTGGTTGCCCTGTAGGAGCAATCTCCGAAGGTGATGGCGCATTCCAGATTGATGCAGCAGCTTGCATCTCTTGCGGTGCTTGCGCTGGTGGTTGCCCTGTAAGCGCAATCTCCGAGGCTTAATTTAAAGCAAATGAAAAAGAGACAGGTACTGCCTGTCTCTTTTTTTATGATGGTATCAAATACTTCTTTATTAATTCAACGTTCGATATTTTTGTCGTTTTTCCGAGATTTCATGTTGCACCTTCCGAAGCATGAATAAACCCAACACTACTACAACCGTCACCCCCAAAAGAACTATCCAAGAAAAAGTAGCTGGCACTTTTAGCAGAAATCGTAGTTTTCCTGCCACTCGCACAATTAGGTAATATTCCACCAAGTATATTCCATAGGAAAGTTCTCCAACGCACTGCACCACATGAAAAATCTTCCACTGTGCCAGCTGTCTGCTAATAAGAATAGCCAAAATGGTCATTGTTCCAAAAAACACATTCTGTACCAAGAAATGCGTATTGGGAAAAAAGCTCCATACCCAAAGCATCGTAGCCATCAAAAGGAGACACATAAACATTCCCAAAACACCGACTGTCTTTCCCTGCTTCTCCTCGTTCTCTATGCATGCAAAAATCATTCCCAAAGGAAACATTCCACAACAATACCCCGCATTCTTCCACCAGAATGGGGTCACAATCAGAAGTATTCCCAGAAAGATTATCGAAATAGCTACATGGTATTCTCTTTTACCCCACCGAACAATACACCAGAATATCGCATAGAGAAACAAGATATAACTAACATACCACATCGTTGGATCAATCCTATGAACGGGATATATCCCCAACACAGCTAGGCCATCTAGCATTCGAAATGAAAACTCCGCCTCGGGGGTGAGTCCTAACAGTAAGACTCCTGGAATTAAAATGATTTGCCAAATCCAATAAGGGATTAGAATTCTAAAAAAACGTTTCTTCCAAAACCCAAACACACCTTTATAAAGATAAGACTTGTACAAACCATATCCAGATAGAAAGAGAAAACTCGCCATGCCTATTCTGCAGACATTGCTAGTCAGAAATGCTGAAAAATTACCCAGCAGATGCTCCATCCCATTGGCATGAGACAGAATTACTGCAAGGATAGCGAAACCTTTTAATAAATTAACTTCTTCTTTTTTGATATGCATAACCAAAATATTTGCGCTATGATATTTACATCCTTGCAACGCTCTCGAACTGAGTTCTGCTAGGAATCCAAGTAAGATTCACTGTTCCAATGGGACCAGAACGCTGCTTCGCGATAATAAGCTCTGCTTTATTCTTATTGTCATCTTTATCTGGATGATACACTTCATCTCGATAAATAAACATAACCATGTCCGCATCCTGCTCAATGGCACCTGACTCACGAAGATCAGAAAGCATAGGGCGCTTATCAGGACGAGATTCCAAAGATCTGGAAAGCTGCGATAATGCGATTACCGGTACACCGAGCTCCTTTGCCATCAATTTTAAATTACGGGAAATTTCAGAAACTTCCTGCTGACGGGAATCTCTTCCCCCGCCCGTCATCAACTGTAAGTAGTCAATGACGATTAAATCCAAGCCCTGCTCAATCTTTAATTTTCTACAGATGGAGCGCATCTCCGGAACCGTCGTGGAACGATCATCCAGAAAGAGTTTTGCCTTGCTGACTCTGGTACCACTTTCCACTAATGTGCCCCAGTCCCCATCATTTAAATCACCTTTTTTGAACTTCTGGGAATCCAGATGAGAATCCATGGAAAGAAGACGGTTCATCAGTTCCACTTTACTCATTTCCAAACTGAACATTGCTACGCACTTATGCTGACGCACTGCCACATGATGGGTTAGGCTAAGTACAAAAGAGGTCTTTCCCATGGCGGGACGAGCTGCAATAATCACTAGATTGCCTTCATGCAATCCTGCGGTTTTCATATCTAAATCCCTAAAGCCAGTCGGAAGACCTGTTACATCGCCACTGGTCTTTGCTGCTTTTTCGATGTTTTCCAAGGCATCTACAACAATATTTGCTACCGGCTCAATCTCCCCTGTATTACGCCTCTGCACAATATTAAAGACCTTCTTCTCTGTGTTTTCCAAAAGATCATTAACATTTTCTTTGCCAATATAGGCATCCTTCGTAATATCCTCTGTCACCTTAATGAGTGCTCGCAGCGTTGCCTTTTCTGCCACAATCTCTGCATAATGCTTTACATGCGCAGAGGTGGGCGTATTAAAAAGAAGGGCATTCATAAATTCGCTACTAGCCACTTCTTCCGGAGCCTTTCCTTCACGCATACGATCTGCTAAAGTAACAGGGTCAATCGCTCTGTTTTCCTTGAACAAAGAAAGCATAGCATCATAAGCCGCACCATAAGCTGGATTATAAAATAAAGATCCATCTGCTAATACTTCGCTTACCACAGTAATCATGGAAGGATCAATTAAAATCCCCCCCAGCACCGACTGCTCCGCCTGCGAGTCGTGAGGCATAATTCTTTTAAAAGCATTTTCTTCTGTAGCCATAGAGTCACTCCATACTCATTCATTTCTGAGAATAAAGGGACGGTGCTCCGTCCCTGCTCTTTATTCTTCCGTAACTTCAACTTTTAACTTTGCGGTTACCTTTGGATGTAGCTTTACGGTAACTTCGTAGCAACCACCAAACTTTATCGCATCCTTCAACACAATCTTCTTTTTATCAATATCTAAACCATGCTGTTCTTTTGCGCCCTGAGAAATCTCCTTGGTGGAAATAGATCCAAAGCTTTTTCCATTTTCTCCCGTCTTCACAGAAAGCTTTACGGACTTGGTTTCAATCACCGCTGCCATGTCCTTTGCAGCTTGCAACTGTTCTGCAGCCACCTTGTCATCATTGGCTTTCTTCAACTTCATATCATTTAAGTTTGCACCCGTAGCTTCCATCGCCTGCTTCTTAGAAAGCAGGTTTCTGCCAAAACCATCCTTTACCTCTACGGTTTCTCCCTTTTTTCCAACATTCTTCACATCTTCTGTCAAAATAATTTTCATAGATATGCTCCCTTCTATATTTCTCCATTATCCAGCATAATGTCCAAAGTCTCTTTCAGTAACAAGAAGGCATCTTCCATTGACATTTCTTCCAACTGGGCACCAGCAATGTTCATATGGCCACCGCCACCCATCTTCTCCATAATAATCTGCACATTCACTTCGTCGATACTGCGGGCACTAATATAGATTTTCCCCTGATACTGTACCAAAACGAAGCTGGCTTTAATACCTTTAATATTCAGCATCTCGTTCGCCGCCTGCGCAGCCACAATACTGGGGCTCTTCAAGCCCTGCGGATCCGTAAAGGAGATAGCAAAGCCCTGTCTATAAATCTCCGCTCTTCGAACTGAATCTGCTTTTGCTTTATACTCACCGGCATCTTCTCGTAGCATTTTACGAATGCGCGTTGCATCAGCGCCCATACGACGAAGGTATGCGGCTGCTTCGAAAGTTCTGACGCCAGCCTTCGTTACGAAATTCTGTGTGTCGATAACAATACCAGCATAAAGACAATCTGCCACTACCGACTTAATCTTCACCCCGCCATTGATGTAGGTAAGAATCTCTGCAACCATTTCACAGGCCGAGGATGCATAAGGTTCCACATAAGAGAGGGTAGCGTTCTCTACGACTTCCGTTCCCTGTCTGTGATGATCCAGCACTACAACTGCCTTACACTTCTTGATCAAATCTGGGCACTCCGTAATGCTAGGTTTATTTACATCCACAATAACAAGTGCCGTATTTCCAGAGGCAAGTTCTAGCGCTTCCTGGGAAGTTACAATCGCATCCTTGTCCAAATCAGGATTACTCTTATACATATCAACTAGCGGCTGCAAAGAAGAAGATACGGAATCTAATACGATATGACACTTCTTCTCCATATTTACGCAAGCCGTACGAATACCAACCGCTGCACCAAAGGAGTCTTCATCGGCATTGCGATGTCCCATAACGAAGACTCTATCTCTGACATTAATAATTTCTGCAAGAGCCTGTGCTTTCACACGTGCCTTTACGCGAGTACCTGTCTCTTTCTGCTGGCTCTTTCCTCCGTAATAGGTTACGGCATTCCCTGACTTGATAACCGCCTGATCACCACCACGTCCTAAAGCAAGATCAATCGCGTTTCTTGCAAACTCTGTATTCTGCGCATAGGAGAGACCATCAATACCAATACCGATAGATAAAGTAACCGCCACTTCATTACCAATATTGATTGCCTTAACATCCTCCAATATATGGAACTTATCTTCCTTTAAACTCTGCAAAGCACTCTTTCGAATAATCAGAAGGTATTTATCCTTCTCAAGTTTTCGCACAATTGCATCAATGTTCACAAAATACTGGCTAATCGTACGTTCGATGAAAGCAGACAAAATACTTCTAGTTACATCCTCCACGGATTCCAGCGCCTCATCGTAGTTATCAATATAAATCATACCAATAGCAACGCTCTGGTTATCTAACTCCCGAAGCGCTACTGTAAGTGCAGTCTTGTCAAAGAAGTATGCTGCAACCAAATACCCATCCATCTTTTCCTGGGTATCTGATGCATACATCGCAATTTCCCGCAGCGCCACTTTCTTCAGCACCACATCATAACAGCTCTCACCAAAGAGAACCTCAACCTGAACAGGCTCCATCTCCGCAGGCATCACTTCCGTTGTTATTTCGGGAAACAGATTTGCTATATTTTTATTGTAGGTCTGGTCCTGACCGCAAAGATTCTCAAAAGCATTATTGGCCCAGAGCACCCTACCTGTATCATCCAAAACTGCATGGGGAAGTTCCAGTTCTCTTAATAGTTCTTTCTGAATCTGCCCGTACTCTGTTGCAAAAGATACCAGCTCCTTCATCAGGCCAGGCTTATTCAGCCAGAAAGCAACTGCCGTGGCCACGAAATAAATCACTGCAAATACGGAAATGATAATGCCGCACTGCAGATTTACCTGATACATCCAAACATCCAGCGCAAGAAGAAGAACTCCCAGCAAAATGGATACGATAAGATAGCTCTTTAGTTTTCCTTTGATTTTCATCTTTTTGCTCATAGAATCCTATTATACCATTTTTTCTATAGTTCATCTATCCGGTGCATACCACAGCGCTTAAACGTATTTTTCAAAAAAGCTCCTGAAACCTCGTTTGGTAATATATTGAAACAGATCCAGTTCTGGCGTAACGTTCCCCTCAATGAGTTCAATATCTCCATTCCTAGTAAGGCACACATCCCAACCAAGAAGACGGCACTGCGGCACAACCCTAGCTGCCGTTAGCACCAGTTCCTTCATTTCCTGAAATTTTGGATTTTGAAATCCCAGGATAGCCGCTCCGCTATTAGGATGAAACTCTGTAACAATCCCACTTTCGGCATTAATTTCCGCATCTGTAACCACACCACTCTCTACGTCTATTACCGCCCAGATGCCGGTAACATTATCATTATCTACAACGCTCCCTTCAGATCCAAACTGATTGGTCGCCGCAAATACAAAGGGCGTTCCTTCCCTTGTCATCATTGTACAAAGGCGCACTGTATTTAAAGAACCATCGTATACCTTCGCATAGCGTTCATCCTGCAGAACATATTCCTCTGCCAGATACCCTTCCTTTTGTTTACGTAGGAAGTCTTCCCGCAGGTTATCCTCTTCAGAAAGTGCTTCTAGCGTCACCACCAAAGCACCTTGTCCTGCATATCCACAGGGAGGCTTCACAAAAATTTTCTGATGTTTTTCAAGAAAATTCTTATATTCCTCAAAAGTCATTTCTTCAAACAGCCGAATCTCTCGGTGCACAAATGAGCCAAAATATTGGTGGAAGATTCGTTTATCATTGAAAATAGGGCGTTTCTCATCCTGGTTGCATTTTCTTTCGAAATCCTCCAGTTCTTCCACCGTTAGGATTTCGTTACGCTGCTGCGGCGTCATTTCCTGCATGCGATAACAAAGAAATTCATCAAAAGAAAAGCGGCTTTTCAGTCCGCTTTTCTTGTAAGTTCTTTCATTTTTTTTGCCATTGTATATTGTTTTGATTCGTTCGAACATAACTTTATAGTACGCCCCACCAGGGAATCTGCTCCTCAGTCAATAACATATTCCTTCCTCGCAGATTCCCCAGTGGGGGCTGCAAGAGTCTTTCTAGTCCCTTTGGAAAAAGGGGGGGCTTCATCCTGTATTAGTGTCCGTGGCCACCACCGCCACCATGACCGCCGCCACCATGGCCGTGACCACCATGACCACCGCCGCCACCAGAAGATCGCGGGCTGTATCGTTTATTTCGACGAACAAAATCTGCCCTTGAAGACCGGATTCTCACATGGGCTACGGAGCCAAGAACCATCTCTTCCGGATTGTAGCGTTTCAACGTAGACTTACTGCTTACAATCTGATAGCAGACAAAGAGCGCTACCAAAAGAGCCAGCAGCACGTTACAAATATACTTCATGGGCTGTGCAATCTTTCCACCTTCCAAAACAGTTAACATCTGCTGAAATGCTATTTTTGCGCCGTCAAAGTAGTACTCATCATAGATATTGTCCGTAATGATTTTAGCCTTGGATTTAGTAATCTGGTTATACAGCGAACCTTCTGCATAAACATAATCCCAACCATCATAATCCATACCACCATCACTGTAATAATTGGGGTGAGACTTATCGCAGTGTGCAAAAAGAACTACACCATTTACGTTGCTGCCATAATTCTGACGATAGTAGTTTTTCACAACACTTGCAGTATCCGAGCTACTCCTATAACCGCTCTTTGTTAAGTAAATCGCATTTCCGTAGGCTGTGATGGGTTTTAGATATGTCATCAGTATCACTTCTTCTTCATCAGAAAGAAGATCTGCCTGATCATCCACTACTGCTACATAACCGGTTTCCCCATTCTTATAATACGTTTCGTCTGCAGCTACCGTCTGCAAGGAAACATATGTCCATACAAGGAGTAAAACCAAAGAGGCAGAGAGAATTCTTGTAAGGGCATTTCCTAGTTTTGTACTCTTAAATACCTTCATTTTCATCTCCTCCTCTCTTTGCAAATTGTCTCGGCATTCTCAGCGCCAGTTTATTATGCAGGCGCACCAGTTCAAAGAACGATATCACCACCAGAATCATCACCGCAATGACACCGCCATATAATACCGCATCATTGTACTGGAAGGAGCGATAGAAAAGTAATGCAAATAGACCTAATATAATAGCAAGAAGCGGTTTAATTAACGTACCTATCTTCTGCTTCATAGGGCATCTGAATACCACCTTCTTGGCTGGCTTCGCTTTACGCGCTTTGCTGTTACCAATTACAGCCTGCACAATAACATTGATAAACAAGGCCACACTAACAAAAGCTGCTACCTCCAAAGGCAAACCACTATCTAAGCAGAAATAGGCTATTGCTATCGTTCCGTAAAACCACAGTGCCCCTGCACCAACAGCTCGGCCAGCACCACTAGTCGCTTTCGGTGTTTTATTATTCATTTCTCGTTTTGCATTCGCCGCATAATTTGCAGCCACCTGCTTATCAACTTCTGCATTTCTCGGTCTTCCACCGCGAACGCTTTGCAAGCCCTTATCATTTAAATACCACTGCCTTGTAAACAGCATATTCAACTGCTTGTTTGCTTTGCTGTAGCAAATGATAGCAAATATAATGCCAATCACCATAAGCATTGTAGGTGTAAGAACTACATTAATGATATTCAAAAGCACTGCAATCGGCGCTGCAATTAATAATGCACCCAAAAGGTACTTCCCAAATACAATAGGAATATCTACCGCAATTTTTCCTGTTTGCCCATTGATTACGGCATAGCTGACCTTATCTTTATTTCGATTAGCCATAAACCAGACAGGGAAGTAAGATACCTCACTACGTCCAACCTGCATACTTGTATTGCCGCCAACAGGTACCATAGACATAGAATATTGCCTAAAAGATGGCTGCAATCGCACTCTTTTCGCAATATCTGTTGTCGCAATTTCCTGAGCTTCCTTCTCATATACGCTAGCCTGCACATCTGCAGTATCCGCATAAAATCCGCTTAGATATGCTGCATTAAAGTTTACATTTGCCCGCACATCAAAAGGCGCAATTGCTTCAGATAATTCGTCCGCAAAGGAAGCAGAAGCATCAAAGGCGAGTCCTTTATAGGATGCATCCACATCTGCTACCAGATTATAAAAATCAGTAATTTCATAGTCACCCTGTCTATAGCTGCGTGTTCCCGGATACGCAATCTCCCCCTCTTTAGAGAAATCATAATTCCAGTAGGGAATATAAATTCCACGCATCTTGCTGATTTGGGCATCCTCTTTCATATATTTGGGCGCAAACAGTGCACGGCGGACCTTCTTCTTATATTCCGCTTCTGCCATCTCTTTTGTTTTCTGAAAAGGTAAAACATACGAAGGCGCCGCCATCATAACGTCCTTACGTTCCAGCATCACTGACGCACCACAGAACGAACAGAACGTTGCCACGGTATCCTCATCTGCAATCACCTCTGCACCACAATCTGGGCATGAATACAGCGTACTTTCAAATACACTCTGTCCCTCAATCATACTTGCTTGTGGCACTGTGGATGGCAACACTGTGTTGTCACAGTGGTCACATTTCATCATTTGGGTCGCCGGATCAAACCGCATTCCAGCGCCACATCCTGGACACTTAACCATCTCTTTCCTCCCTCTTCTTTCTTTACTCTCTTATATTTATGATGTAGATACACGAGATTTCGACCTGCTTCGCTCTCTCAAAACTTCTAAAAACATTCGAAATCAGATTACTCGTTTTCTCTTGCCCGCATTACCAAATATTTATTTGGGAAGCACAGCGGGGACTTGGGAATATAGAACGCATTTGTATCTTCTACATCGTAATAGCGAACTTCATTTTCAATCTCTTTTATAAGCTCCCATGTGGTCTGCTCCGGGGCATAAAATCCTTCATAGGCTGCTGTCACTAGGTAAATTCGATCATACAGCATTCCTAGTTCAGTTAGCTGATATTCCTGCAACTCCTTATCATACAGGAAATAGATATCTAATCCCGTAACAGCTTTTAATGGCAGAATCAGCAAGCCCTTTTCTTCATACCCAGAATCATTAACAATAATTGCACTTCTTTCTTTGGTTATACCGCTTGTTTGATAATCCGTTTCAATAGTATCACAAATTGATTCCAGATTCTCATAGGACAAATCTGTCATATCCTGGTATTTCAGTAATGCAGGATTCATCACAAGCGTTACAACAATAATCCCCACAGAAACAGGCACAACAATATATGGTTTTAACTTCTTCACCATTAGCCCTGCAGCCAAGAAAATGACCGGATAAAGGGGGATCAAATATCGTGCATAATAGTAATAGTAAATAATTTTGTCATACAGTCCTATGCAGAAAATCAGGAAGAAATATGGAATGAATAAACTACAAACAAGAATTTCCTTTTTATTCTCCTCCACTTTTCGGTGCACAAATAATCCAAGCATGGCCAGGGGAAGTATGACAAATCCGAGACCTGTAAGGAAATGGGTAATCGGCTCCTCCACCCAAATTTTCCCAACCTCCCTTAAGGAACGATACGCAGCCACGCCAAAACATGCTACCACGGTCAACAACGACAACCATACACACACAGAGGTCAACTTCCCCTTGTATGCTTTTGCTTCCACTGCAACAATTTGTTTTTTCTTACGCAAGGCTAGTAGTAGGAGGACTCCTGCCAACACTTCAAAAAGTACGCCCACACCTAGCACCACATACCGTACATTATGTCTAGACAGAATATTCTTTAAGAAGTTAAAAAGCAGAGCGAAGTGCTCATCAAAATAAAATGCTGCTACATCTCCTTCCCAGAAAAACGCCGTCACAAGTCCAGGAATCAGCAGGAGCAGAAAAACAAGATATTGCTTCTTTCTGGTAATGACATACAGCAAAAATCCCAAAATCACCCATATCGGTGCTAAGAAAAATCCTGCAATATGTGTATACATAAACGCAGTGAGAGGCATCGCTGCCAGAAAGAAATTTGCTTCTTCCTCCTCTGTAAGAAATGCCAGAAATAACGCCACCATCGTTACTAACATCATTTCTGTTAGTGTTTGACGCCCCGACCAAATAAGCATGGGACTGGCCGCAAAGATTAGTGTCATACAGCATCTGCCCAACAGAGATACTCTTTTATTGATCAAAGCAATGTATAAAAATGCTACAGACAACATGCACAGCCAGCGTACAATCCCTAGCATGTTCCTAAGTCCAAATATTTTTCCCCAAAGCGCTAAAAGCGACGCAAAAGTAGGAAGACCATAGATCACTCCCGATGGAGACTCATCAAATTCTGCATAGTAGTCTTCTTCATAGTACCAGTCAGGATTGAGGCAATGTATCTCTTCTATTTTTTGTGCATAGAGCTGTCTTTCGACATCCATTGCAAGTCGATTTGCCTCTGGGAAGTGAATCACCGTATCGTTCTGATCATTCATATAAAACAGCGCTCTAGCCGGATATATTCCCGAATCCTGAGACATATCATGAAAACCAGATTGTTTTCCTGACAAGAAGAAGGTTACAACTAGCAAAAGAAGGAGTGGAATATATTTCTTAACCTCTATAGCACCATCGTTTTTCCATGGAATTTGCTTTTTTCGTGAAACCCCAAATGCTGCTATCCCATAAAGAAGCAAAAGAATAGTTGTTGCTACAAGTGCCCTTTTAATACTATAGTGTTCCACCCAGAAAAGGAGTCCTGAACAAATCCCGTAAAGAGCATAAAATATGCCTTCACCAAGAAAAAGCGTCTTGATAACATCTTTCTTTTTATACGAGAAATAGATTCCGGCAAATGCAAGAAGCTGCCCTAAAATCCACAGAAAAACAATCATTTTTTCCATTCCTCACTTTATTTCACAAACTTTGCATCCACTATGATTTTTTTCTAGAAAGCAAAGTTCCAAAGATCCAATGCATGATGGCGGCATACAATGGTGTCCCAACAATCATAATCCATATAGCAATATACCATCTCGTATTGATTATGCTATTATCCCAAAGCAGTGCACCAATAATCTGTAGTATTCCCAAATGGCATAGGTAAATATATAAAGACCTCTCCCCTACCCAATTTGCAGCTTTGTTACCGACCTTAAATAGCAGGACCGCACTCACAAAAAACATCGCCAAAAAGATCCCTGCCAGACTTTTCAAGATGGTACTCCAAAATGCGGCTTTTAACATATTAAATAAGATTCCCATCACACCAAACGCGAGGATGGATACAATCCCCCCCGCTATGTGCTGTTTCTTTTTTAGTGATAGAATCCGCTGTTCAAAACCGGCAACCAGCATTCCCGCCAGAAAAACCATCAGGCCACTATACCACCTTGGGTTAGCACCGACTAAAATAAAATAAACAGTCAGACCTATATTTCCAACAAATACCGTTATAAATTCAATATACTTCTTCTTTATCTTGTAGGATAATAGCCACCCCACAAAAAACAGCAGGTACTCCAGCATAATAGCCAGAACAAACCACTGCATCAGCATGGTCTCTTTAATAATTTGAGCAAAACCCAAAACCGACAGACTTTTTATATTGGAGATAACCACACTCAAAAGACATACCAGAAAGGCCGGAATAAACATATTACATATACGTTTTTTCCAAAAGACCATGGTCGGTTTTTTCGAAAAATATGATTTCTGAATTCCATACCCACTCACAAAAAAAAAGAGAAGGACCCCCATGCCCCCAAGCACGCCAAGAGGAGCCAAAATGGACGCTGAAATTTTTTCGCATCAATGCTAGAGGGCCTGTAATGGTCGCTTCTGCATTTCATTGCTTTTTGCGTATATATACTGATTGACGCCAAAACACGTAGAATTCTGCCATT
>JAKSRR010000010.1 GCA_024403455.1 Lachnospiraceae bacterium
ATATTCCATCCACACCCTGCTAAGACAGTCTCCCATACAACAGGTGTACAAAAGGTGTACAATCAACCATTATATAGGCAAGAATCCAGTATTTATGCACCCTAGCGCCACTACCTGTGTATCCTTCCATGGCAGATTAACAAAACCTTAATCATACTCTATTTTTCCTCCTATTGCCCCGATTTGCCCTAATTGCAGGAACTATTTTTGATGAAAAATGTTCAAATGTCATACCGACATCTTCATGCTGTACATAATAACGCATTATGATACAAATTAAGACAAGTTGTTTCTTTCATTAGTAGTCAAATCGTAGTCTGTTTAGCGCGCACAGACTGCGTACTTTTTAACAATAGTATCGTTATAGGGGTCTAATTTAGCCAAAGAGGATACATTTTTAACGATAAAAGTTATATATCGATTCTCTCGAGTTCAGTTAATGCTTTATTTCGATATACTAAATCATTCTATTGTTATCTCATACAATTCATAATTACCGTAATCATCATTTCCATTTCCTCTGGCTTAGATTCAGCAATCATAATTGTAAGAGCAACAAGAGTATGGTCATCGATTGTCTTTTCCCCATCCACAAATAGCACTCCATTTCTATCAAGAAAATACAGAAACATAGTTGCCGCAATTCTTTTATTTCCATCCCAGAAACTATGATTCTTGGTTACAAAATACAATAAATGTGCAGCCTTTTCTTCAAGAGATGGGTATACATCATGCCTAGCAAACGACTGATAAATATTACCAATACTCCCCTTAAAGGAGTCATCCTTTTCTTTCCCAAAAATATCCGACTCATCGCCAAATCTCATACTCGCAATCACATCCATACATTCTTCATATGTGAGAATATATGTTGCTGAATTACCTTTCGGTCTTTGCATATTTTGATGATCATAAGCATCCAATAAATCAAGAGCTTCACTATATTTTTCAATAACAGCAAGCACCTGTTTACTATCTAGCGAATTCTGCGTACGTTTCATAATCTGTATTACTTCACCAAGCTGTGCAATACGATTATTATTCACTGCATATCCTTGTAATATGTACTGCTTTAACACAGAATTAGCCCATTTGCGAGATTCTACACCGCGTTTGGATTTTACACGGTATCCGACAGAAATAATGACATCGAGATTATAATACTCTATGTCTCTTTCTACATCTCTTCCACCTTCATTTTGAACTGTCGCAAATTTTGCGACAGTTGAATTGTCTAATTCTTCTTTCAACGCATTATTAATATGTTTACCTATTGTTTTAACATCTCTATCAAACAATTCGGCCATCTGATTTCTATTAAGCCATACATTTTCATTTTCTACTGGCACCGACAATGTCACAGCTTTATCCTCAGTTTCAAACAAAACAATTTCATTCGTCTTTTCCATCAACTTTCCCCCTATCATATTTTCGTCGCTCATGCAGCTTATATTCTGAAATAGTTGCTGGTCTTCGCTCATGATTTCCATGAATACAGAATAGTGTAATTGGTAGGCTTGCAACTTTTTCTTTGTTTTTCCTATCCCTGGAATCTCCATAATAATTTAGGCCCACATCGCCCAGTATAATCATGCAATCTTCTTTGGATGTCTCCACTCTTTCACAGAATCGCACGATGCGGCTCATATCTCCATGCGTGTCTCCTGTTATATAAATCATAGTTTCACCTTCTCTCTGCATAAAAAAATCTCCTACAAAATGACATAAGTCTATTTTGTAGGAGGTCTTACATCTTGTCATTAAAGTTGTGCTTTAATTTTAAGCAACAACCAATTCTCTTATTTTTCTATAGTACATTAATAATCTTCGTTCTCTTGCATCCATAATAATCGGTTCAGGAATAATAGCTTGTCTATTTCCGCACACAATTGCATCTATCGGTAATTGGAACAACTGACTCAACGCATACAAATTGTCAATTGTTGGCATATTAACTCCGCGGCACCAATTATATACGCTCTGCACACTTGCAAGATTTAGATACTCTTGAACATCTCTGGCAGAGATGCCTCGCTTGTCCATGATTCTACGAAGATTAATTCCGGTTTCTTTTAAATCTATCACTGGGAACATATATAGCATTACCTTCCTTTCGTTCACAGATTCTATTAACTATTTGCAGGTAAATTCTTCTGCCTTCTTAACTTTCTCATCTTTAGTCACGGACTGTCCCCAATAGACATTAATACGTACTGTAAATCCATTTCCCCAAAACCACTAACCTAAACCATCTTACCATTCATCATCCATGCTTCAATGGTTGCACCTGGTGCAGAAGGCTGTAACTCCTCTACAGTCTTTCCAAATCCACTACCACCACTGGTTGCAAATAGCTTTATTGTCTTTCCTGTAAAATCATAGCTTTCCAAGAATGTATTTATAATTGTAGGTGCAACATACCACCAAACCGGAAATCCAATATAGATCTCATCGTACTTCGAAATATCAACGGTCTTTCCATTCATCTTTGGTCTCATGGACTTATCAGCCATTTCAACAGAGGAACGGGGCAACCTGTTCTGCTGCACTCCTTGTTGTTCCTGTTGCACTAAAGTATGCTATTAACTTCAAGATTCTCCTCCTTCTCAAAAAATGCTTTACTGATAGTCCTATACTCTTCCTCTGTACACACTTCCTTGCAAAATGGCGCAAAGGATTTTGTTACCGCAAAGCATTCTTTGATATTGTCACAAGGATACTGTTCACACTGACCACAGTTGCTTAGTTTCTTTTCGTTAACACATTTTACTACCTGGTATCTGCACCAATTATCTTCCTTGCAACCACTGCAGGAAATTTCTTCATTCGTAACAACATGATCCCGGTAGCCGATTTTGTACCATAGTTCTGCCGTGTGCGAAAGTTCAGCTTCTGTTTTTGTATAAGGTTCCTTGTTATATCTAGGGCATATGGAACAATCATTTCCACATGCTGCAATTATTCTTCCACTCATTTTCTATATTTCCCACAACATCATCTACGCAGACTTTATATTCTTAAAGAACACAATAATGAAACGTACTCCTGCAAGGAACAATGCACATCCTAGTCCTGTATAAAAGAATGCCACAAAAATATCAGGAAAGACACCTGCATTTCTTAGTCCGATTCCGCCTCCCATCATTACCGCCATAATAATATATGACTTTACATCAAAAAAATTCCAAAATGGTCTGTATACTTCTTCATAACTCATAATTCTTTTGCTATGTTTCTGTGTCATTTTGTAAAACATCAATCCAAACAGGGCAAAGATAATGACTGAGAATACAGGCAAGTACCATGCTATCTCTATCAATCTATAAGATAGTATTCCTAAACGAACAACATTAAACCCTGCAATCATCCAAATGATTCCAGCTATTATTAATAACGCGCGTTTGGGAACTTCATATATTTTTTTGCTCGTATTTTTGCTCATTCTTTCACTCTCCTGGTACAACTAGAACTATGCATTGATTTTGCCATCCGCAGTAATCTCGTGGCACTGGTTTCCAGCTGCTGCCTGGTAACTTCCCCCTTGGCAAGTGCCGCCTTCACACTTTCAAAGTCCTTGCGGCACCCCGGCATAAAGAGATTGCTGCCAGCCACTATGGTTTTGGGTGCAATGGACACAGGATACTTTAACTCTCTATCTCTATTAAATGTGTCCACCACCCAGTCGGTCATAACAATGCCCTCATGACCAAACTCTGCTCTTAGGATATCCTCAATCAGTCCTCGGTGCTCTCCTGTATGTACGCCATTCAGCAGATTATAGGAAGTCATTACCGCCACTGGTGCAGACTCTCTGACCGCAATTCCAAATCCCTTCAGATATATTTCACGCATGACGCGTTCACTTACCTGACTGTTATTTTGTGTTCTATTATACTCCTGATTATTTGCTGCATAATGCTTGATAGTGACGCCGCAACCCTCATGTGCCTGTACACCCTTTGTAACAGCCGCTGCAAACACACCGCTAACAAATGGATCCTCCGAATAATATTCAAAATTTCTGCCGCACTGAATCGTCCTGTGAATATTTAAAGCAGGCGCAAGCCATAAACCCACATGAAAATAATCCATCTCAAAGCCAACAATATCCCCACACATTCTGGCAAACTCTGGATTAAAGCTCTGGGCAATCGCTGTGCCAATAGGAATGGCGGTTGCATACTGATGTTTCATCACATCTGTTTTCTTTGGTTTATAGGTATGCAGGTTGATAAAGAAGCCCACCACCTTTGGCATAAAAATCATCATGGTCTCCGGAATGGAGGCACCTAAGATATGCGGACAGCCCTGTACATCCTCTGCATAATCCTTTGCAATTCTTACCCCGGCCGGTCCATCGGCAAGTGCTAGGGAAGGCACTCCCTGCTGCATCAGTCCCATGTACGTCTGCCCTGCCGCACCCGCTACAGAAAGCCCTGCATTACCAATCATATCCGTAACGCCACCATTCATATTGAAGGCACCAATATTTAACTTAATCAGTTCATCCTCCGGTAGATTCTTTATGAAATCATCTACTTCGTAGGTTTTCTCATACGAAATGATTTTCGTTTGCGGTGCTTCTAAAGAAAGCGGAAATACAGGCTCTACCACTTCATTTTCATTCTTATTAAATACTGCATCTGCAAAATCTGTTTTTCCCAAAACATTTTTTGCCTGCACCGTTATGATTTCATCCACAATCTGAATAGTTCCGATAGCATCTACATCCCTACTATTCGTTCCCAACAGAAGAATATAATTCCCAGCCTCCAGAAGATAGCTCTCTTTCTCCTCGCTATAGGAAGCAATCTCTTCCATGCCAAAAGATAGGGTAAGTTCCTCTGACTCCCCTGGCTGCAAATTCCCCGTTTTTCCGAAAGCTGCCAGATCCTTCACCGGCTGGTTTAGCTTTCCTGCCGGTTTGGATACATATAGCTGCAGCACTTCTTTTCCCGCATATTTTCCTGTATTGGTAACCGCCACTTTAACCGTCACCTTGGTCTCTGTAACGTCCACCTTTACCCCGTCAACCTGAAACGTTGTGAAGGACAAACCAAAACCAAACGGAAACAGTGGCTTCTTACCAACTGCATCAAAGTATCGATAGCCCACATAAAGCCCTTCCCTATAGTGGGTATCATTCTTATCTCCAAAATCACCAATATTCTGATAATCAGCAAAGGCTGCCCAGGTCGTGGTTAACTTTCCAGAGGGACTGCTTTTCCCCAAAATAATGTTTGCCAGAATATCGCCTGTCACCACACCAAGCTGTGATAGTACAAGAATATTTTTCACATCCATAACTGGTGTCAAATCCACAACACCGCCGGTATTTATCACCAGCATAAAATTCGTAAACTTCTCGTTCAGAAGCTTAATATCCCGAACTTCTGTATCTGTCAGTTGAATATCGCCTTTTACATTTTCCCTGTCAGCACCTTCCCCGGAAATTCTGGCTAACACATAGATAGCTGTTTCTCCTGCTACTGACAATTCCAAATCATATTCCGGTTCCGGCATAATCTTTCCCATACTGTAAATGATGGCCGGCACCCTATGTTTTCTGGCATCCTTCTTTATCGCCTTGATAAAGTTCTTTTCCGCAGTCTTTCTAATCTGGTCATACTGATCAAGCCAATTCTGTGTGGTAATCGTAAAACCGGCATTCTTAAGACCATCCTCCACATTCACAAAAAAACGGGAGTTCACTTCTCCAGATCCTGTCCCACCTTTCACAGTTCTGCGGGCACCATTTCCATACAGCGCAATCTGCCCTGCACCAGTAAGCGGAAAGTTCCCATCCTTTTTTAGAAGCACAGTACACTCTGCACCATTCTCTCGCAAATACGCATTATGTTTTACTTCATAATCATTCAGCACCATAGAGTACCTCGCTTCATTCATCCTATGCCGCCCGGCAAAAATCACACTACTTAGATAAATTCTAGCAAATATTTATGACAAAACGTGGTCTTTTTCCCAATATTTTTTCACTTTCATGGGCAACTCATTACTGCATTCACCAATGATGCCTTATATAATTTTATTCATACAAAGAAACAAAACATAGTATGAAAAGAAAGGTTGAGGTGATTCATTATGAAAGATTTCTTTGCAAACAATTTAGGCATTATCATTCCTATCCTGGTAATCCTTCTGGTGGTTGTGATTCTACTTTTATCAGGATATGTGAAAGCATCTACCGATGAGGCATTCATTATAACCGGTATGCGTAAGAGACCGAAAATCCTGATTGGTCGAGCTGGTGTAAAGATTCCTATCTTTGAGAAAAAGGACGTATTAAACTTACAACTGATTCCCATTGACGTGAAAACAAGTTCTGCAGTACCTACTGCTGACTACATCAACATCAGTGTGGATGCAGCCGTAAACGTGCAGATTGGTAATTCTTCTGACATGATTGAAAAAGCATCCCGTAACTTCCTAAACAAGAAGACGGACTACATTGCACATGTTGCAAGAGAGGTTCTGGAAGGTAACATGCGTGAAATCGTAGGACAGATGAGACTGGAAGATATGGTTTCCGATCGCCAGAAGTTTGCACAGCTTGTGAAGGACAATGCAGAACCTGACCTTGCTGGTATGGGTCTGCAGATTATCTCCTTCAATGTACAGAACTTCGTAGACAACGATCATGTAATTGAGAACCTCGGTGTTGATAACGTTGTAAAAATCTCTAAGGCAGCTGCAATCAGTAGAGCAGAATCTGAAAGAGACATTGCTATCGCAAAGGCGCAGGCTGATAAGGATGCTAATGATGCACAGGTTGCTTCTGAAACCGAGATTGCAATCAAGCAGAATGAACTTGCTATTAAGCAGGCTGAACTGAAAAGGGAAGCAGACATCAAACGTGCAGAAGCAGATGCTGCAACTTCTATCGAGGCAGAGAATCAGCGTAAGACCATCGAAGTAAACAGAACCAATGCTGACATTGCTCGTCAGGAAAGAGAGATTGAATTGAAGCAGAAAGAGGTTGCTGTTACTGAGCAGGCTTTAAATGCTGAGATTAAGAAAAAAGCAGAAGCTGAAAAGTATCGTAGAGAGCAGGAAGCAGAAGCTGGTCTGATTGAAAGAAAGAAACTTGCAGAAGCTGAAAAGTACGAGATGGAAAGAGCTGCAGAGGCTAGAAAAGCCCAGGCTGATGCTGATATGTATGCAAAGCAGAAAGAGGCAGAGGGTATTGCCGCTGTTGGTAGAGCGGAAGCAGAAGCTATTGCTGCAAAAGGTAAGGCTGAAGCAGAAGCTATGGAAAAGAAAGCCGAAGCATATGCAAAATATAACAGCGCTGCTGTAACCGAAATGATTATCAATCAGTTACCTGCTATTGCTGAAGCTGTAGCAAAGCCTATTTCTTCCATCGATAAGGTAACCGTCATTGATTCTGGTAATGGTCAGTCCGGTGTATCTTCTGTAGGTGGTTATACTCCTGCAGTACTTGCCAAGGTCATTGAATCTGTAAAGGAAACCACTGGGTTTGATCTTACAGAAGTAATGAAGGCACAGACCTATGATGCAAAGGTAACCAAGAATGTTAATTTCTCCGGTATCCCTTCCGGCGCAGTTGATTCCGAAGTGATGAATACTGTTAAGGAAAAGATCACTGAGGAAGCTACGGTACCTGTTGTAGAATCATAAAGTAAAGCGTTCTTCATAAAAAGAGGCAGAACTTCGAAAGAGGTTCTGCCTTTTGCTTTTACATATAATTATAAAACTACCACCACTTCTTTTTCTTGGCGATAATCAGTCCCGTGATAATAACTAGGACACATACACCAAATAAAATAGGATAGGACCATTTATATTCCAGTTCCGGCATATAAGCAAAGTTCATACCATACCACCCTGTAATGATAGATAACGGGAAGAAGATGGTTGTAATGACCGTCAGCACCGTCATGGTTTTATTTTGCCTTACATCAATATGGGTCTGATACAAATCGCGGATCTGCATACTGTATTCACGAAGTGCAAGAATCTGGTCTCTATAGCGCTCGATGCGTCCCGTAATCAATCTAAAATAACGAAGATTCTTTTCTGCAAAGAAATGATTTTCATTTTCTTCCAGTTCCTGACCCAAATCAATCATCTGCTCATAATGGGTGCGAAGGTCCAGTAAATCACCACGAATATCGTTAAGTGATTCTATGACATCCTTGTAGTTATCATTTAAAATATCGTCCTCTAATTTTTCCAGACGGCTTTCATAGGCCTCTAACATCTTTAGATCGTTATAAACCACCTGTTCCAGGAAATCATAAAGGAATCGCTCTAAACTAGGAAATCTCCATTTTCGATTTTTGATAATTTCCTCTACGGCATGCTGCGCAAATCCGCTTTCATCAATGAATACCACACCCTTCTCATCTAACGCAAATATAAACTCCTTACGCTGTCCACTGATGCAGGTTCGATTAGGAATAGAGAAACCACCCGTGAGGGAATCATAGTTTACTTCCGCCTTTGTTGTATCTATTTCCATCGTCATATCCAGATCAATACCCATTGTAAAAGCATCCTTCTGCGCCTCCCATTCCTTTGCAGAAAGGATGGCTACATAAGGTGCCTGTCCGCTGGTACACTCCTCTAGCGATGTTTCCATTAATGTTTCTTTGATTAAATAGTACATAACACTTTTCCTCTTAGTAATAAAAGCCTTCTATTGCACAGCCTATACAGACTTACCTGTCATCTTCCCAAAAACAATTTCCTCTTCCGTGGTTTCCAGCTCCTGGTAACCATTTTTAAGGAAGCACTTTCGGCTGGCGCCATTGGATGTTTTCACCTCTGCCATAATCTGCAGGCAGCCTTTCTCCTTCGCAATCTGCGTCTCCCCTAAAGAAAGAAGAACTGCGCCATAACCATTCCCTCTGTGTTTTGGTGCCACACTATAGGATAGAACTGCGCTTTCTTTCTCTGCTTGGTAATCAAATCGTATGGTTCCTAAAGCTTCACCTGCTTCATTCATTCCAATATAGAAAAAACAATTCTCATCTGCCAGCTTCCCATCTAGCCAGGAAAGATGATTTTCCCAAGGAATAGGCTCTGTGGAAAATGAATTCTGTCTGGTTTCTGGATCATTCGCCCAGTCAAACAAAATCTTTGCATCTTCTTTTGTGACTTTTCTTAAAAACATCTATGCTTTCTCCAATAAGACACTACGTAACAATCTTTCGCACCACTGGGATCTTCATCAAAATGAATACCGGCACTGCAGAAATAATGGCAACCGCTATTGATACCACCGGTAAAGAAAGAACCGGTGCAAAAAGTAAGGAGTTAAATCCTATCTTCTCCGTGAAGACAATGACCATGGGATGAATCAGATAAATTCCCAGAGTCATAGAGGATCCTGCCATGAGACAGCGACAAACCACTTTGTTGGATGGCATACGCGCATTTTTTACAAACAGGAAGATCGCTGTTACTGTCACAAAGGAAGTCAGACCCATAGGTGTATTCATAGAAATATCAAACACACCTTTACTCGTAGAGAAGTAAGTATCTGCCAATCCTGACAAAGGAAGCATGGCTATTGCAAGCATATAGATTACGATGCGAACGGGTTTGGAAATTTCGCTTCCATAGGTATGAAGATAATGTCCCCATACAAAATATCCCAGATATCCTGTAAATAAAAAGAAATCGTTGTAGGTTAGAAAGCCCCGCAGTAGTTCACTGATTTTATTATCAAACATCAGCATTGTTCTGGCGAGCACATCAATCACAAAGAATATTGCTACATAATACAGGCAAACCTTCTTATCACTTTCCACGCTCTTTTTAATCATCGGAATGAATAAATACACGACTGCAATGGTGGGCAAAAACCAGAGATGATAGTGTCCTCTGCCGCTAAATACGTTCACTATTGTATCTTTCCAAAATGCTACGTTCATAGGTATATCACTAGTAAGTCCTACGAACAGGTAGAAAATGAATTTCCAAAAGAAGAACAAAAAATAGAAGTGCAGCACTCGCTTAAGAACACTGCGAATCGTAACCGCCTTCTTTGCATCCAGCATCAGTGTTCCGCTAATCATAAAATACAGGGCAACGCCAGAAAATCCCAGACAATCAAAGGCAGCATGCGTGCCAAAAAAGAACGTTCCTGCTGGTGCATCATAAATATGCTGCGCTGAAACATGTACCATCGCAACCAGGATACATGCCACCACGCGAAGCACATCCAGATATAGTATTCTGTTACTATCCATCTTCTTATTCATCTGTTCTTTATCTCAAACAAACAACAAAAAACTCCCCAGAAATATCTGAGGAGCCTATCACAACACAAATTAAAACTTGATGACTTCTGGCTCTTTTGTGAAGGAGCAAATGGTAGCTACCGCATCTTTGAAGTAGAGCACCTGCGTATTGCTGTCATTCTCATCGTACATTCCGCGAAGGTTGGGATATGCATCCAGCATAGCCTTCTTTGCTTCTACTCTGTCATCCTCTACCAGTTCACCAGTGATACGAATCCAGTCACCCTCTACCATTGCAGAAACTTCAACCTTAGGATTTGCCATAATCTGCTGCGCTACAGGTTTTTTCTTTCCTGTCTGAATGTATAGTTTGCCATCAAATACGTTAGCTGTTCCAAAAGGTCTGACTCTAGGCTGATCACCTTCTACCGTTGCTAAATAGTACACGCCTGCTTTCTTAAGAAATTCTACAACTTTTTCCATGATCCGCTACTCTCCTTTACCACTTTCCTTTAGTCGCTCTACATATACAGAGGCCTGTCTATTGTTAATGTATTCCATCAACTCGTAGGATTTATATAATTCTACTCCCACATCTCTTTGAGATAATCGCACTACCTTTCCCTTACCAACTACAAGGGTCGGTGCAAAAACCTTCACAAAAGTTTCAGAATCATCAAAGAAGGACAATTCTACCTCATCACCAATTGCCAAATCGCACAAAGTCAGTCTAGCACCCTTTTCACTAATATCCTCAATTTTACAAGGAATTTCCTTGTGTCTATCTACGATTACAATACACTCAAAATCAACTGGATATCTGGTGTATTCTCGCCGTTCTTTCATAACCTGATTCACTTATGTTTCCCCCTATGATGCACAGTCTTTCTATTAAAAATACCCTGCCCCTATATATAGATTATACATGAGAAAGGGTCCATTTTCGTAAGAAACATCATTTTATTTTGCCAGATCCTGAAGAACCTCTCCCGCCAAAATGAGACCTGCTACTGAAGGCACAAATGCGATACTTCCCGGAATTGCTTTCTTTGTATTCGTGCCTTCCTCAGCCTTTATCTTCTCCTGCATCTCTGCAGGAACCTTTATAGGTTCTTCTGTAGAATAAACCACTTTCAGTTTCTTGATCCCGCGTTTTTTACATTCATACCGCATCACCTTTGCTAGTGGACACATGGATGTTTTATAAATATCTGCCACCTGGAATTTCGTAGGATCTAATTTATTCCCTGCACCCATGCTACTGATGACTGGAACGTCACACTTCTTTGCCTGCTGAATAATCTCTAGTTTTGCGGTTACTGTATCTACCGCATCTACAACATAATCATATTGTGAAAAATCAAAATCCTGCGCTGTCTCCGGAAGATAAAAACAATTCTTTATTTCCACCATCGCCTCTGGATTGATTTCCAAAATGCGTTCCTTCATAACCTCTGTTTTGTATCTGCCAATTGTCTTCGTAGTTGCTATAATCTGCCTGTTTATATTAGTAATGCTGACCGTATCACTATCCACCAGCACAAAATTTCTTACCCCAGTTCTGGCAAGCGCTTCCGCAACATACCCGCCAACACCGCCAATACCAAAAATGGCTACCTTAGCTTTCTCTATATTTCTCATTCCCTCTTCCCCTAAGAGAAGAGCACTTCTGGAAAACTGTGTTAACATCTATCTTTATCCTCGTTTTCTATGAACCTAATTCCTGCAACCTGTTTTGCGCCGGAGCAAAATCTCCACACTTTTTATATGCATTCCTAGCCTCTGCCAAATTCCCAGTCACCTCATAAATGCATCCTCTATGATAGTGCGCCAGATAACTATTCGCACCAGATAATACCGTGAAAGAAAAGGTTGTCGCCTTCTGCAATTCCTTCAGGGCAGATTCCCATAATCCATTTTTCATGTAAATCATCCCCATGAGATATACATAATCTCCGCAGAAGGAAAAGTCTTCATAAATACCCTCTAAGGCAAGTGCCTCTGCTTCTCTCTCCATAGTCATCAGTGCATTTCCATAATCAACAATTAATAGCTGCACATAGGAAAGTTTTGGATTCACATCCTGCGCCAGTGCTTTCTCATAGTAGGATAGCGCTCCCTCATAATCCTCTACTACCTGTTGGCAGCGTCCTCTTTGGTAAAGCAGATAGGGATCTTCTGGAGAATCAGCAAGCATTTTGTCCAAAAGCGTTTTATTTCTCTCAGCCTTATCTTTTAAAAGCTCCTGGGTCTCATAACCATGATGAATCGCAGTGAGAGGGAGATAGATGCGTTCTTCGGTCTCTTTTCCCTCTAATGTTCTAATCTGCTCATGAATCGCATAGACATAGTGAAACTTTCTTTTATCAAAAAGCTTTTCTACGTAATCTGTAACTTCTTTTCCATCTTTTAATAGATTCCGACGACAGATCATTCCAATGCCCTGGGGATGGTTATCCATCTTGGCAAATAATTTTTGCACATCTATTTTTTCGATATATTCATCACAATCTAATACTAGCACCGTGGGATACTTCGCATAGGAGATACATGTATTTTTTGCCAAGGCAAAATCATTTTGCCATACCATCTTCTCTACTCTGGCTCCCATCTGAAGGCCAATCTCCACGCTTCGATCTGTGGAACCGGTATCTAACAAAATGATTTCATAATCTGTATCAAAAAACGCCTCCTGGATTGCCTTAATATAGGCTTCCAGATGGCGCTCTTCATTTTTCATAATTGTGCAAATCGAGATCTGATTCATTATGCTTCTTTCATTTCAGACAGAACAGTTTGTAATTTCTGTAAGAAAGGAATAATAGCTTCATCCATGATTTTAGCTGTATCTTCTGCATTCTGTGCACGAAAAGCCTTACCAAAACTAACAATAGCTGGTTCAATCTCATCAGAGGAAATTTTCTTTTCCTTCGCATTAATCACATCAGAGCAGCCATTATATCCTTCAATGACCCAGTTGAATCCGTCAATCATCATACGAAGGAATTCCCAGGAATCCTCTAACACTTCGGTTCTTAATTCCTGAACCATACCTTCCATCTTAGGAATCAGGTTGCCCAAATATTCCTCCATGGTTTCCATGGTCTCTTTCTGTAATGCCGCTGTATCTTCTGTAGATGTTTTATTTAAATTAATAATCATAGCTACTCCTTTTTAACCCTCTATTCCACTACGAAATTTCCAGAGGAAAACCACTCTTTATAGATATATCGGACAATAGGAAAGAATTCTTTACCTGTATCTACTTTGTTGCAAACAATTCCTTAATGAACTTTCCACAAGGAGAGAAGTCATCCGGCTTATAGCCATAAGTTGCACGGCAATCAGGGCTTAAGATTGCACTGGTTTCATCCTTATTGGAAAGATTCCAAATGATGAAACTGATGTCATTTTCCTTTAAGAAGCGAATCCAGGTCTTGGATTCTTCCACATTAATATCTCCATTTCCCTGGGCATTGCATACACCAAATTCAGTAACGAAGATGGGCAGACCCTTTTCGATTGCTGCTCTTGCCTTATCCCTAAGTTCTTCTTTATGGGTATCTGCATAAAAGTGCAGTGTGTACATAATGTTCTCAAAAGGAAGAGGCTTTTCTGCTGCGATATGAACATCCTGCGACCACATAGGGGTACCAACGATAATAATCTTATCAGGATCGTTTTCTCGAATGACAGGAATCACTTCCATAGCGTAATCATAAATCACATCCCATGGTGCCTTAGGACCATTAGGCTCATTGCAGATTTCATAAATAACATTGTCATAATCTTTTAACTGGGCACTGATTTTCTTAAAGAATGCAATCGCTTCATCCTTGTGTGCCATAGGGGTTTCTTCCAACAGAATATGCCAATCAATGAGCGCATAAATACCTAATTTTGCACAGGTCTCTACACCCTTTAAAAGCAGATTCTCTAATTCCACTTTGTGGTCATAATTTCCATCTGCATACCCAAAATCACCGTCTGCAGAGGCAGAGTACATTGCAAAGCGGAAGATATCAAAGTCGAAAATATTGACTAAGTCACGAATGCCTTCTTCGTTTAAGAACTTAGGGAAGCTGGACATGTTATGAGAACTAAGCCCCTTTAAAAGAACCTTCTTTCCCTTTTTATCCACCAAATTCTTTCCTTCTACATGAAGTTTGTCATGCAGACCAAATGGTGTCAGTTTTTCATTTCTCATTTTTGCAATCGTTGCCATAATGTACCCCTTTTCTTAGTCTTCGACGATTTCTTCTTTTATAATTGCCAAATTCTCTAGCTCCTCTATTACGCCAGAATCTATATCATACTGATACACATGTCTGTTTACACCGGTCATATCATAAGCCTCAAAAAGAATGCTTCCATTCACATATGCAATCTCACTGATTCCTGCCATGTACATTACTTCTACAGAAGTCGAATCTGCAGCACCAGTAAACATCTCTAGGTAAACAAACTTCTTTCCACCTTCTGCAGAGAACCCTATACCACCCTTTTGGTCCACTGCCGTATGATAAACATCTGAGGCCGTTCCTTTATATAAATCACTGACACGATACAACGCTTCCTTTACTGTATCCAGATAGTACACAGCCACTGTTTCATCATCTCTGTCATACGCTGCAAATACTAGGATGCCGTCGTCATAAGCATAAATATTATCTACCTCATAACTGTGGCCTGTGGTATCCAGAGAAAGCTTCCTTCTGTTCTCTCCAGTATCTGCATCCATCACACTCCAGGTGTAGAAATCAAAGACATATAAGTTGGGACCATCCACAAGGAAGGAGCAAACTGGTCCTTCATATATCGTCTCACTACTTCCATCATAACATATTTTTCGGATTTCTTTATAATCTGTTGCATATACAGCTTCTTCTGTGACCACAAAGTCCTGCACCGAAAAACCCTGTGCAACAGGATACTCCATACCTGTTTCATAAGCATAGAAGCAAAGAAGTACACTTCCACCCTCGTAAGGAAGCTTTGTATAGAACAAATACTTTCCAAAATCAGCCACCATTTGCTTCATGGAATCCGTTTCTATTCCTTCCATAAGCATAGGTTCTATCTCTGTGTTCAAGTCCCCAGGAGCAATTGAATAAAGATTCTTATCCCGCACCTGATAAATCTGGTTCGTCTCTTCATTGTAGGCAAACGCCCAGTTCCCTCTCGGCGCCTGATTTACACTAAGCTTCTCCTGCGGAATCACTCCGGACTGCAGGGCAATTCCCCCAGAAGCTGTACCCGGCATATGAGCATAAACCAAATCTTCCAGTTTTCCCTGACTAAGCAAACCTATTTCTTTAGCTTCCCTTGCCCCATCGCTATACCAGTTATAATCCACAATGGCAAGATGGTCCCCATAGTATGCCACATAAACATCCATATCCTCTAGGCCTGTCATGACATAACCACAGTATACATCCGTTCTTGGCACAATACTGACTTTGTATAAGGACCAGTCTGTTCCAAGGACTGCATCCAGAGACTGGCGAGACTCTTCATCAATAGCCATAAAGTCTGTACGCTCAAGACTATAACTTCCACATATGTAGTCATCCTTCTCTTCGGACAGGGAGAAATATAAACCGCCATCTAAGAAGTAATATTTTGCAAGATCCGTTTCAAATGCTCTTCCTTCCGGCGAGAACAGACCTCTATGATGTTCCTCTGCGCTTTCCTTACTAGTCACTTCCACAGCAATCTCTACATCCTGAAATCCCTTTGCAGAAATCGTGATGGTTGCTGCACCCTCTTTTTCACCAGTAAGCAGAAGAATATTTCCTTTTTCTTCTACTTCAACCGCCCTCACAGGATCAACCGTTACCGTATATTCGCCGCCGCTAAGTTCCTCATAGTTCTCAATCACTACCCGGCTACTTCCATCTACTGGAAGATTTACAGATACGGAAGAAAGAGAAATGGTTGCCTTTCCAAAGACTCGGTCCGTCCGAATCACACCCGTCATACAGAGAATCAGAATACCCGCTGCTGCCACAATCCCCGCAAATAGAATTGCACATAATGTAACAACAAGAGGATTGCTTTTCTTATCTGCATATTCCTTCCTGGCTACTTCGTTACTTCTATTCGAACTATCCTTCTTAGGCTCTACGCTGTTTCTACTCGAGATATTCTTTGAATGCTCTGCATGGAGACTCTTTCCACTCTCTTTATCTTTTTGGGTTGCAGATTCCGGCACCACATTCTGCCTGCTCTCAGACTGCGTTTTTGCTCCATGGGAACCCTGATTTGTACCAGATCCTTTATTTTGCCTATTTCTTCTCTTCTTTCTGGCTGAGCTTTGACTTTTCTCCGCCTGCGCAAATAAAGGCTCCCCCGCAGGCTCGCTTTCACCACTTTCCTTTTGTGAAGTTTCTGCAAAAACCGCTCGAAGAACGGCCTCTTTCCGCTCTACTGCAGTGAGAGACTCTTCTTCAATCTTTGCCCCACACTTCTCACAAAAATGCACTTTTTCACCTGGTTCATAACCAAATCCGCATGCATTACAGTATAACATTTTATTCTCCAATACATTCCTTGATATAGGCAGCATAGTACCCGGGAAGATGATCTCCCCAAACACTCCGCAGCTCCGGATGTTTTATCTGGTAGTTGCCGACAGCAAATGTGGATATGCCAATGCGCTTCTCCCAAATGCCATAATACAAGAAATGCCTAAACAATTTTTCATCATCATATTCACACTGCTCTGCTACCTGTGGATACAATGCAGCATAAAATGCAGGATCAAAAATATATTCCTTGTAATTACAGATATAATCGTAATTATCATCCGGAACAGTGTCTAAAAAGTAACCAAATACTTCATTCTTCTTGAAATACATCTGACGCATATCATTGAATCTGGTATGATTTCGCCATCCCGCTTCAATAGAAGTTCCTGAGGTATAGTCGTATTTCACATTTGGATACCGGGCTAAGAGCCGATTCCTGTTTGCTTCACTAATCTGGGTATGGGTGAACCACAATCTCTCCAGTTTGGGAAAATGCATTAGCGGTGTAATGTCCGATACCCTAGAATAGCTGATATTCAAATCCACGATATTCTCACACACACTTAAGGGAGAATAATCCGCAATTCTGGTACAGAAAGATTCAAAATACATCAGTTCATGGAAATTCTCCACAATGGTAATATCTGAGATTGGATTATCTACCAAAATAAGTGCTCTCAGCTTCGTTAATCCCTGCAGGGGAGAAATATCCGTAATTCGATTATGCCCAAGATCTAATGCTACCAGGTCCGTACAGTACTTAAATACCTGTACATCCGTATCATCCAGCATGTGCGTAATGACCTTTGGCTGCAGCGTGGAAAATCCCTTCGCATCCGTACGAATAGACCAACGCTTCACATAGATGGTCCACACAAATCGCATGTCTGGAAACTCCGCAATGAGTCTGTCCATATCCTCTTGGGTAAGGTTCGTATTATTTAACAAAATACGATTATTTCCATCTAGCTGATGAAGTTCCTCAATAAACACATCTAGGTCAGGAATGAAGCGCTTATCCAAATTAAGTGTCGGCGCACAGGGAGAAAACAACGTCCCCTGAATCCATACTGGCTGAGGATTATCTTCTGGCGATGCCTTTGCCTTACCAAAACATAGAATCATCAAACCAATCATTAAAACTGGCAGGCCTAGAAGTTTAACAATCTTCGATTTTTTGCTATATTTCTTTTCTTTCATATCACAATCGTATATTCTACTAGTTCGCAATCACTGAAACCAAATAGAATGCACTCTGATCTTCCGGTGTTGTTTTTACAATCTTAAGTTCAATGGTATGTTCCTTATTTTCCCCATGGGAAAGTAATGTAGCCATATGCAGGGAATCTCCCCAGTCTTCATCAAAGTTCGCATCCACCAAAATCGGATGCGCTTCATCTCCATCAATCACAGCCTGGGCAACGGGTGCTGGCTTCTTAGGCGTTTTCTTATACTGTAGCGCCAGGCCAGAGCCCTTCACCTTGAAGGTAATGGTGTCTCCCGTATTTTTCGCAATCCAGCCTCTGGAAAAAATATCCAGATAGCCTTCCTTCTCTCTGGAATCCTTAACAAATCCTTTCAGTTCCGGCAGTATATCTGCATTCTGAAAACGAGAAGAATATTCATAGGTATTGGGCGTTATAGGAGCAGGTAGTTTTCCTGCCAAAGGCTCCATCTGCGGCTGCCCATCGATTTCTTCCAGCGCATGACAAATCACCCCTGCCAGAAGTTCATGACCCTGATCATTAGGATGCAAATCATCTTCCGTAACATCCTTACTGGTGATTACCCCTTCTTTTACTAACGCATACACCGTAGGACGCATGGATACAGAAGGCAAACCATAATGCGCGCCAACCTCTCTGTGATAATCTTCTGCGCTTCTTCCATCATCATAAAAAATATTATGAATCAAAAAGACTGCTGGCTGACATTCTGCAGAAAGAATGTGCCGAACTAACCCTTCATAAGTCTCTTTAAAGAAACTTCCTAATTCCTCTGGTGCAGGCTCATCATTGACAGAGAACTCTACAAACACAAGATCCGGATGCTTGGAAAGCACATCCCCATCTACGCGGCTGACACCATACTGGCTGGAGGTTCCTCCGATACCTGCATTCACATAGGTAATCTCTGCCGTAGGATACTTCTTCACAAACCAATCATAGGTTCTCTTTGCGTAGCAAAGTTCATGGGTTGTTGCCAGGCACCCCTGGGTAATAGAACCGCCCAAAAATGCTATGGTTACGGGTTCCCCTTTGGCGGCTTTATTAAGCACATCCTTAACCTTTGCGGTATTTCCTTTATGTACAAATCCCTTTGCGTAATCTATGGCAATACTCATAAAATATCCTATATTCCTTTTCTTTGCTTAAAACAATCTTTTATTTTTCGATAATGCGGTCTGGATCCGAGTCCAGAAGCAGTCTTTCAGCCACTTCCTTAAGGTCTGCTGTCTGTGTGACTACAGGCGCATTCTTATTCCGCTTTCTGCGCTTATCCTTCGTAGTCTCCTCTTCATCCTCATCAGGCATTTCTTCTTCATCCTTTACATGCCAAGGCTCCTCTTCTTCTTCATCCTCCTCATCCTCTTCCACATAATGTTTCATAATGAACTGCATGAAGAAAACCTGCGCGTACCAGAAGAATCCCGGAATAAGCATAACACTCCAAGGCATCATATAGACTGCAAGGATTCCCAGCAAAAACATGAAAAAGAAAAGAAGCGAAAAATGAAAATGCCTAAAGTATATATAAAATGCTAATTTTGTTATTTCAAACCGCGTCTCGTCAAAGTAGGAACACAAGGTGAAAATATAAAATGCCAGCACAATGAAGAACGCTACAAATACATAAATGATAATGCTGAGCATCTGGGAAAACTCTGTTCCGTACCCATACAGATACACGCTGTCAAAAAATAAAAGTGCAAATACTAGTGTAAGTATGATATTGAATGGCAGCGTAACCTTGAAATTAGCTTTAAAGGATACGAAGAAGGTTCTGGTTACAGGAATCCCCTGTTTTCGAACGGCCCTTCGCATCGTATCGTGCGCTGCAGCACTGGCTGTTCCCATAGTCACAATCGGTAGGGAACAGATCATCCAAAGCAGGCCGGTCCAAATGACCCCTGCCAGAACATTCATAAATTTTGCATATCTTGTTTCCGGGGAAAACAAATTATTAAACTTACTCACGTCCTGAAAAACCTCAAACTCTACATATTGCTGGTCCTATGCATTTAGCAAAGAACATAGCGCATTCACTTCATCAATCAGGTAATCTGCCCCTGCTTCCTCTAATGTTTCTCTAGAAGCATTTCCATAGGTCACACCACAGGTTTTCACCTGGGCTCCCTTTCCCATAGCGATATCCATGGGCATATCTCCAACCACCAGCACCTCTTCCGGCTGATAGCCAAAGACTTCCAATGTCTTTAATACAGGCTCTGGGTCCGGCTTTAACTTTGCTGTATCGTCTCCCCCTAGCACATACGTAAAGTATGCTTCTATCTCCATCTTCTGCAAAAATTCTTTTAGCGAAACAGAGTTTCTGGAAGAAGCGATGGTTAATCGATAACCGGCTTCATAAAGGGAGCGAAGCGTTTCCCTTACCCCTGGAAATAACACAGGAGGTATTTCTTCTTTCATCTCTTCAAATAGCTTTCGACTAAGAACGATACATTCCTTAATTCTATCTTCTGAAAGGGAAGGGTACAGTTTTTCAAAGCTTCCCCTCGCAGACAAACCAATGGTAGATGCACAGGTTTCTTCATCTAGCACAGGAAGCTGTAGCCGGCGCATGGTTTCCTGTTTCGAAGCAACAATGGTTTTTCGTGTATCTACTAACGTTCCATCAAAGTCAAAAATCAAACATTTTATCTGCATCAGCTTTTCACCCACTGGGCCCACTTCTTTCGATACTCTTCCGGCGACATGTGTTCCTGACCATCCAGCATAGAAACAAACTGATCCGCACTGGAAAATCCCGCTTCCGCAATAACTTCCTCTACCGGTTTAATGGTAAAACGAAGTGCTTCCTTTGCATTGTTATATCGTCTGTTCACAATATAGTCGGATAAAGTAATGCCATATTTTCCTTCAAAGACCTCATTCAGCTTCTCTGGATGGGTACCATACTGCACTGCCAGCGTTCCTAAAAGTCCATGCTCTGCACAGTGCTCATTAACTGCTTCACGAAGATTCTCAAAAAGATCTTCCTCTTCCGCATCCTCGTGATCCACAGAAAGTTCCTTTTCACCAACAACAAAAGAAAGTATTTTCATTAACAATGTGCTGATTTTGTGAGAGCTCTGCATCTCACTCATCACCGTATTCTTCTCTTCTAAGCTCTTTAATTCCTGTAAAATCGCAGCGTAGCTATCCGTTTCTTCTGGAGTAAATACTGGAGAATTGCCGCTCCCCTCTAAATACAAAGCATATAACTGTTTCGGCAGTTCACCGTAGAAATGTACCCAGGCTATGGTCCAGGGATTCTCCGCACTGCTTAAATGTTCATAATGCTTTACGCAGTCGATGAAGACACAATCGCCCTTCTTAACTTCATAGACCTTTCCACCGGTGGTAACACTTCCTTTTCCTTCTTTTACTACAAAGAAAAGATAGGATTTTAAATTCTCTCGAATACAACTGTGGGGTTTTAAACTAGTCAGTTCTCCCACTTCCTGCACAAAGGATAAATGCTTTCTCGCAAAGGAAGAGGGTGTATGAATCACACGATCAGAACTGGTTTTTCCTTCTTCTACAAAAAATTCTTGATTCATCCCTTCGCCTCCTTCTCAATGTAGTCTCGCCAGTAATTCAGAACTTCCTTGATGGTTTGTTCTAAGGGTATTTCTGGGAGCCACTGCGTTTCCTGATGCAGTTTGGTAATATCTGCTTCGATAATCGGAACATCGACCGGACGTATCTTTGCAGGATCCACCTCCACCTCAATGGCAGCAGAAGATTGTTCAATGATCATCTGCAGAATCTGACGGATTTCTCTCGCTTTACCGCTTCCTACATTGTAGGTTTCACCCTGCTGTCCTTTCGCTGCAAGTAAAGCGTATGCCCGTACCACATCACGAACGTCCGTAAAATCTCTCTGCGCAGAAAGATTGCCCACATACATTTTGGGCTCTCGCAGTCCTTTCTCAATCTCTGCCACCTGTCTGCAAAAATCAGACACAACAAAGATGGAGGACTGGCCAGGACCAATATGATTAAAGGCGCGCACCATAATCAGTTCCATATCGTAGGCTTTGGAATATATGCTTCCAATCATGTTCTGACAAGCCTTCGTGGCTGCATAAATGTTTCCTGGATCCAATCGATTCTCTTCCTTAATTGGTGTTTCCCCAGAACGAATATGTCCGTATTCCTCTCCAGAACCTATTATTACTACGCGTGGCTTGTAAAAGAGTTCACGGATAGCATCCATCAGATTGATGGCACCTTTGATATTTACATCCACCGTAAGACAGGGATTCTTCCAGGCAACACTGACACTACTCTGCGCAGCCAAGTGAAAAATATAATCTGGACGCAACCGAAACAGTAGTTCCGTAATCGCGTCCTTATCTAAAATATTTAGGTCATACACATCGGCAGGTATCTCTGACAAAACTTCCTGAGGAAGTTTTGTCGCACTCACCTGGTAGCCTAAATCATTATGCAAATGTCTGATCAGGTAGCTGCCAACAAAGCCGGCAGCACCTATTACCAGAGCCTTTTTCATCTACAACATCTCCAACAATTACTGACCGAGCTTGCTATAGGCAATCTCTTTTTCTGTAAGCTTAATGTCGTTATCCACCATACGCTGTACGATTTCATCAAAGGATATCTCTCTCTTCCAGCCAAGCTTCTCCTCAGCCTTTGCAGGATTACCAATTAAGAGCTCAACTTCTGCAGGACGGAAGAACTTAGGATTAACACTAACAAGCGTCTTACCAGTAGCCTTATCAATACCAACTTCGTTGATGCCGCTACCCTTAAATTCGATTTCGTAGCCAGCCTTTTCAAAAGCAATCTGTACAAACTCTCGTACTGTTCTGGTTTCACCAGTAGCAACAACATAGTCATCCGGAGTATCCTGCTGCAGCATTAACCACATTGCTTTTACATAGTCCTTAGAATGACCCCAGTCACGCTTTGCATCAAGGTTGCCAAGCTCTAATCTCTCCTCTAAGCCAAGCTTAATTCTTGCTACGGTAGAAGTAATCTTTCTGGTAACGAATTCCTTACCTCTTCTCTCACCTTCATGGTTAAATAAGATACCGCTGCAGGTAAAGAGACCAAAGGACTCACGATAGTTTTTGGTAATCCAGTGTCCATATAATTTTGCTACACCATAAGGACTTCTAGGATAGAAAGGTGTCGTCTCATCCTGCGGAATTGCCTGTACCTTACCAAACATTTCAGAAGTAGATGCCTGATAATATCTTGCAGTAGGCTTTACAATACGAATAGCCTCCAGAAGATTGGTTACACCAACAGCATCGATTTCAGCAGTAACGATTGGCTGATCCCAGCTGGTAGCTACGAAGGACTGTGCTGCAAGGTTATATACCTCATCTGCCTGAGATTCCTTCATTGCAGAGATAAGAGAAACGACGTCTGTCATATCTGCATAGATAAAATGAATCTTGTCCTTAATATGATCTACGTTTCCATAGTCCACAACAGATTTTCTACGAAGAATACCGTATACTTCATACTTCTTCTCTAAAAGAAGTTCTGCCAGATAGGAACCATCCTGACCATTGATACCTGTAATAAGTGCTCTTTTTGCCATGTTATTCTCCTTATTCATTAATTACTTTTTTAACAGCACGGAAGAACTTCTCCAGTTCTTCCATAAACTCTACATGGTTTACTTCCACAAAATCGCGATTGGATATTTTCGCTGCAGCTTCCAGTTCTGCTGCCAAATCGCTGATCTTGTTACACCCAATACTGCGCGATGAACTCTTAAATCCATGAATGAGAATGGCATAATTCTTCATATCCTTCTCTTCCATGTAGTGTTCCAGCTCATCTACGTGACTGTCTTCTACCATCATCTGGATACTTTCCAGATAGAGCTCCATATCATTACCACAATACTGCTTGCCATCCTTTAGGCTCATGATGGGGTAAGCTTTATAAATCGCTTTGAGCGCAACCTTAGCTTCTGCCTCACTCACCTCACCATCTGCAAGCTTTTCGAAAAGAGTCTTCTTCGAAGATGCCTTTGTCGTTTCCACTTTGACAGCATTCTGTTCTTCCTCTTTTGCTGACAAATCTACCAGTTTATCTGCCGGCAAGTATCTTCTGATTACACTCTCCAAATGATCTGATTTTACAGGCTTAGAAAGATAATGGGTAAAGCCTGCCTTAATATATTCATCCATCGCTCCGGACACCGCATTCGCTGTCAGCATAATCACCGGCGTTGTCTGGTTCGGATGACTGTAATCTTCCTTCATCTTCTTAAAGACCTCGATACCATCCATCCCCGGCATCATATGATCTAAGAAAATAATGTCATATGCTTTCTGACCAATCATTTCTAATGCTCTGGCACCGCTGTCTGCTGTTTCTACCTGCATATGTGTTTCTTTTAGTAATCCGGCAAACACACGAAGATTAATGGTGACATCATCCACCACCAAGATCTTTGCCTCCGGCGCTTCAAACGTCTTGGCATATCGATAGGTAGATGAGGTCGCACTCTCCTGATAACCTAGTCGAATGGTTCCTAATGGAGAATCATCTATAACCGTCTGTGGTATCTCTATGGTGAAAGTAGAGCCTTTTCCATACACACTTTCTACCGTAATGTCACCACCCATAAGCTTGGTTAACTGCTTCGTAATAGAAAGACCTAGTCCAGATCCTTCTACATTTCTATTTCGCTCCGTATCAAAACGGGTGAACTGTCCAAACAGACGATCCAAATCTTCTTCCTTAATGCCAATACCTGTATCCTTTACAGCAATGGTTAACACATAAAGATTTTTTACCTTCTTTCCGCCAATCGACAGTGTTACACTTCCCTGCTCTGTGTACTTGGCAGCATTGGTAAGAATATTTGTGACTACCTGACGAACACGATATTCATCACCCTTTAATCTGCGAGGCATCGTCTCATCACACTGCAGAATAAATTCCAGATTCTTCTTTTTCATGCGCTCTGCCACCATGCTGTGACAATCATGAATCATAGAGGATACATCATATGCCGAATCCACAATTTCAAACTTTCCAGATTCAATCTTAGAAATATCTAAAATATCATTGATGAGATACAAAAGGTTATTTCCAGAAGACATAATCCCTTCCGCATAGGAACGAATGACTGGGTTCTCACTTTCACGCAGAATCATTTCATCCATGCCCAGTACAGCATTGATGGGCGTTCTGATTTCATGACTCATACTGGCAAGAAAAGCACTCTTACTTTCGTTGGCACTTTTCTCTCTTTCCTCTGCCTCCGAAGCTTCATTGGCTACCTTCACCATGGTATTTCTCTGGTTATTATTTAATTCCAGACAAATACGAAGAATGTCAGTAACATAAACCTGCGCCAGAAGTGCAATGGCAGCGGATATCCAAAGGAAAAATGCATTTTCATCTCTCCAGCAAACAAAGTAATCACAGAGAGCGCTAACAACGATTCCGCCAGAGCAAACCAAGGTGATTTCACTTAACATTTTTCGGTTCCAGAAGATTACTGTCATAAGAGACGGAACAGAAAAGAAGCAAAGCACCACAGGAATTTCCGGGTTAGACAGATTCAACAGAAGACATAAGATAACATTAATCAGTATGGGAATATAGCATAAGCCCATTAACCTGTTCTTATTCTTCTTTCTCACAACATATCCTATACAAACCAGAGCAGAACCTAAAACAAACGGAAGGAGCACTCTAATCAGTATGGCATGAATGGTACTAAAAAGAAGCTGATCTGTCTTCCACTTATAGATAAACATGCCCACATTTACTAACAGTGTGCAAAACACCAGATAGGCATCCGCCAAATGATATACTCTGGACCACTTATCATAGTTCGGTACCGCCTTTTCCATTTTAGAAACAAGCTGTTCGTCCAGTAATGCCTCTTCTGTACTGGTTTTAATGCTTATTCGCTCTCTCTCATCAAAGAAATGCAAAATCTCTTTTGTTGGAACCTCAGGCGCACCTTTTTCCCGATATATTTTTTCATTAAGTTCTTGCCAGTTGAATCCCATGAATGTTTAACTATTCTCCTGATAGGCAGCTAATGTTCTTTGGGTATCAAAGTAGTTTCTGTATAAATCCTGCTGACACAGAGGATCCTCCGGGAACTCCTTTTTAAACAGATCAATCAGATAATCATCCGTCATGCTGGCAATGAAATCCACCACCGCATCCTCTGGATACTGTCCTTCTCTTAACTTCTCTGTTCCCTTATGGTAATAGCAGTCGTGATAAACCTTCATGTGGTAGGTGTATAAAATGGACTGCTGGTTTTCTTCTTTTCTGTCGGATAATAGCTTGTCGTAGAGTTTTCGCATCATGGCCTCTACAATCTCCAGGCCATCATTTTCTCCTGCGTAGATACGACTGCCATTTTCTTTCTTCATGGCCATAAGATCATCTACAACCGCTTTATCCAGTTTAATATAAGGCTTTCCAAAACTGTTTTTGACAATATTCTTAACAACCTTGCCAATGACCTGGCTGTTCATACCTTCGCCAAACACTTTACCAGTGGTGTAGTCTGTTGCGCGGCGAATTCCCAGTTTTTCTGCATCCTGTCTATCCTTGGCAACATATGCGATTACGTCACTGATACGTACCACGCAGCCTTCCAAGGTTCCAGGACGAAGATGACTTCCAAAATCAGGCTCGGTATAACACTTTTCCAGCACTTCTTTAAATGCCGCAAAGTCTGTTAACGTTCCCGGGCCATATTCTGCATCAAAATCCTTCTCTCCATTGTGACAAAGAATGCCATCGTAAGTCTGCAATGTCAGATTGGCCGGCGTAACATTCATAAGCGCCCGAACGCTATGAACATTATGATTAAAATAACGTCCTGTTCCCGGATGCTTCTCTGTTCCATCATGGTAAAGAGTATTTAAGTATCTTTCCCCGGTATGCCCAAAGGGTGTATGTCCAACATCATGACCTAACGCAATCGCTCTGGCCAAGTCTACGTTGAGATTCAAATGCTCACAGATAAGTGTCGCAATTCTAGCAACCAGCTGCACATGCAAAGAACGTCTGGTCAAATCGTCGTTGTGATAAAAAGAAAACACCTGGGTCTTATCAGACAAACGATTATAGAATGGATTGTGCAGAATCTTATCTACATCGACAGAGTACGCACCACGAAAACCATCCTCCTGGCGGTATGCATAAGCACGCAGCGCATCCTTTTCGTGAGCGGCACCTGCTGACAGTAATGCCTCCCTGGCTGCCCGTCCACTCTCCCAAGCGGTCTTCATCTCTCCTTCAAATGTAAAATAATCTGTTCCTACCATATCGTTCTGACGAATGATTTATTCCTTTGCTTTATCTAACAGCGCTTCCCACTCTGCACGAATCCGGTCCGCTTCTGCTTCTGCCTGCTCTAGTGCTCCTTCCGCACCAAATACCAAACCTTCTCTTACACTGGTCTTGGAATTGGCCGACACTGCCATCTGCTCCGCAAAAGCAATGCGCTCTTTCACTTCCTCTACCTGCCCCTGCAAATGGGCAATCTCAGCATTTAGTAAAGCCATCTTTTTTGCCCTATGCTCTTCAGCAATGGACACACGGCTCTCTGCCTCCTCGGCTTTACTCTTTGCTTCTTCTATATCTCTGGTGAAGATTTCAATATCTTCTGCCAGCATCTTCTTTCGTTTGAAGTCTAACGCGAAGGTACTTCTTAACTGATTCTCCAAATCGGCTTTTTTATTGGTCAAGGTACGAACACGCTCCGATAAGGTATGTGCCTGCCCTGCCAGCTCCCCAGCTTCTTTCTTGTACGCTTCCTCAATCTCTGCCACGTCCATGTTGTACGTAACCATGCGGGCATCATAGGCTGTACGTCTCACTTCCAAAAGATCAAAATCCTGCATGAGCTGACTCTGAATCGGAGACAGTGCATTTTCCTCGCGGCTGTGCTCTTTACGCACCTTTGCCAGTTCTCGCTCCTTCTTCCGGACTTCTCCCTCTGCTTTGTCTAACTGTTTCTTTAGGTTCTCTGCTTCTACAAAAAGCGATTCTTTATCCTTGCATTTCTGCAGATACTCTGCCGCATCCTTGTAATCTCCGAGAGCCTTCCAAAGCTTCATGGTTTCCTTACAGGTTTTCACTGAAACCATATCTTTAAAAGACTGTAATGCTTCTTTATATTCCTTTTTCAAATCTCTGTTTTTTGCAGAGGCTTCTGCTGCCATACCGGCTCCTTTTTGAGCATAGAAAAAAAGCATAAAATATCATTATTATTTTATCATATTTGGGGTATTTTTTGAACTTTTATGAACGTTGGCGCTTTACTTCATAGAGCAGGATAGCACCGCTCACGGAAGCATTTAAACTTTCCACCACGCCAGACATAGGAATACGTATATTACCGGTCGTATGCGTTAGAATCGCATCAGAAAGACCGGCTCCTTCATTGCCAATTAATATGGCTGTTTTTTCGCCATAAGATACTTCTGTATATACCTCGGAACCTTCCAGTGCAGCGCCATAAATGCTGGTTCCTGCATCCTTTAATTCCTCCATAAGCGCTGTCATGTCTTCTGTATAAAGGAAAGGCATGCGAAGTAAACTGCCCATCGTCGAACGAACTACCTTGGGGTTAAAGACATCTACTGTCCCTTTGGTCATAATAATCCCTTTGACGCCAGCTGCTTCTGCTGTACGAAACAGTGTGCCCAGGTTTCCTGGATCTTGCAAATCCTCCAGTAGCAGAAGAAAGTCTCCCTGCAATAGCTGTTTTTTATCATAATGCATGCATTTGCATACACAAAGAACGCCCTGAGACGTCTGGGTATCACTCATCTTCTGGAGCACATCTTCCGCTACTAGTTCGTAACGAAGCTGCTTCAGTTTCTTAAACACAGCCGCATTCTTATCATTCTTTTTCAAAAATGCTTCTGTAACATAGGTTTCCTTAATCATCTCTACGGGAGTCTCCACAAACATGCGAAGTCCTTCCACTAAAAAAGCATCGGCCTCGCGACGCGCTCTGGCGCGAGACCGAAGATTAATCACTTCCTTCACTTTTGGGTTATTCAGGGATGTGAGCATTAAAGAATCTTAGAAACCTCATATTCGTAGGATGGAATATCCTTCTGCATTGCCAGTGCCTCGTCGATATCAAAATCAACAAACTGACCATTCTTCTGCGCAACGACACGATTGGTCTTGCCTTCCTTTAATAAATCGGCAGCCATGGCACCCATAACAGATGCATAGTAGCGATCCTTACAGGTAGGGCTTCCGCCACGCTGCATGTATCCTAAAATCGTAGCTCTAGTTTCCATACCGGTAGCCGCTTCAATACGACGTGCCATGGAAGTAGAGTGTCCGATGCCTTCCGCATTGATAATGATATGATGCTTCTTACCATTCTTTCTGTTTTCAATAATATGGTTAATGATATCCTGCTCATTGTAATCATATTTTTCCGGAATCAGAATATCTTCTGCACCATTGGCAACACCACACCAAAGAGCAATATAACCTGCGTTGCGTCCCATAACCTCAATGATGGAACATCTCTCATGAGAGGATGAGGTATCTCTTACTTTATCAATTGCTTCCATAGCGGTATTAATTGCTGTATCGAAACCAATGGTATAGTCGGTACATGCAATATCAAGATCAATCGTACCAGGAAGACCGATGGTATTAATTCCTTCATGGGACAGCTTCTGGGCACCACGGTAGGAACCGTCACCACCAATGACAACAATGCCATCAATACCATGAGCACGGCAAATATCTGCTGCCTTCTTAACACCCTCTTCCGTACGCATCTCTGCACATCTTGCGGTACCTAAAATAGTTCCGCCAAGGCCGATAATTTCAGATACACTTCTGCGGTCCATATCAATGATTTCTTCATTGAGAAGGCCTGTATATCCCTTCTTTATACCCTTTACGTTTAATCCATTGGCAAGAGACTTACGAACGACTGCACGAATAGCTGCATTCATTCCCGGGGAATCTCCACCGCTGGTTAATACTCCGATAGTTTTAATTTCTTTTACTTTTGCCTTGGGCATCTTCTTTTCTCCTTATATTTACAAAAGAAATTACGACTGTATTATTTTAATGCTTTTTGCAGGGCATTTCAACAAACAACGTCAGGTGGTGCCATGAAAAACCTGGTGAATTCTGAAGGATTTCACTAGTACTTCAGGATGACATTATCCTTTCCTACCTGTTTTACTGCAAACTGTATCAATGCGTCATCAGCTTGTATCTTAGCCGGATAGTTCTCTACCTTCTTTGTTCCATCCTTCTGACGATATACTAGTTTCGCAGCATCCTTTCCACTAGCAAGCCCTAATCCCTTCCAAATCTCACTACGTTTATGATCAAAGGACTCATCCACATCGATACAGATCCACAATGTCTTCGGCAAACTGTCTAGAGGCATCGCATTTTCCAAAAGAAGCTTCGCGTCCTTATTATCATTGGTCTGGATGCGTCCCTTTACAACGACCTTCGCATCTTTTTCTAAATACTGAATTGTCTTGTTATAGGTCTTTGGAAATACTACCACTTCCGCCACACCATATAAATCTTCCAGAACCACATAAGCCATACGATCGCCACGGGAGGTATATTTCACCCTGACATCTGTTACTAATCCCGCCATAGAAACATTCTGACCATCTTCTGCAATGGTGGTTTCCGTCTCTTCGTCCAAGTACAAATCCGTTGTCTTTGTAGTTATGGTCTTTTCCCATAACGCCTCATATTCTTCCAACGGATGTCCGCTGACATACAGGCCAAGTACTTCCTTCTCAAAATTAAGGATGGTTTCCTTATCGTACTCTCCAACGGATGCTGGATAGGTAAAAGCTGGCTTGCCACCATCCATGATTTCAAAAAGAGACAGCTGTCCTGCCATACTCTTCTTTCTTTCATTCTGCACTTCATCCATAAGGCTGTTATAAACACACATCATCTGCTTGCGAGTACCGCCAATGGAATCAAACGCGCCTGCTTTGATGAAGTTCTCTACCTGTCTGGTATTAATGCCCTGCTCGATCAGTCTCTCCACAAAATCTCGAAGATCCGTAAAGGGACCACCCGCTGTACGTTCTGCAACAAGACGTTTCACCACGTCGGCACCTACACCAGCAATGGCTGTCAAAGCATAACGTATTCCACCACCAGAAACCTTAAAGACAACATCACTTTCGTTTACATCTGGGGGAAGTACATCTACCCCCATGGCTTTGGTGATTTGAATATACTCTGCTACCTTACCACTCTTATCCATGACAGAAGTGATGAGTGCTGCCATGTACTCCTTAGGATAATAATATTTCAACCAAGCAGTCTGGTATGCTACTACCGCATAGCAAGCCGCATGGGACTTATTGAATGCATAGGATGCAAAATCCATCATGGAGTCGAAAATCTTATTTGCTACTGCTTCACTGATGCCCTTGGCCACACAGCCGGGCACCTCTGGAGAAGGAGTCTTTCCTTCTGCCATCTCCTTCTCCCGTTCTGCAGCATTACCAAAGATGAATATATTACGTTCATATTCCATGACGGACTGTTTTTTCTTTGCCATGGCACGACGTACATTATCACTTCGTCCCATGGTATAACCAGCCAAATCACGCACAATCTGCATAACCTGCTCCTGGTATACAATACAGCCATAGGTGGGTGCCAAAATAGGCTCCAGTTCCGGGCAATCATAAGTAATGGTTGCTGGATTATTCTTTCCTTCAATATATCTGGGAATGAATTCCATCGGTCCCGGACGATAGAGAGAAATTCCCGCAATGACGTCCTCTAAACTAGCGGGCTTTAGGCTCTTCATGAAGCTCTTCATTCCGGCACTCTCCAGCTGGAAAATACCCTCTGTATGTCCGGTACCAAGAGAAGCTAATACTGCTTTATCGTCATAACCTATTTCATTGAAGTCAATCCTGCGGCCTTCATTCTCCCAAATCGCATCAATGGCATCCTGAATTACTGTCAGATTTCGCAGTCCCAAGAAATCCATCTTCAGAAGACCCATATGCTCTAGGGTGTCCTTCTCATACTGCGTAACAATCGCACCATCAGAGCCATTTCTGGAGAGAGGCACAAACTCATCGGTTTCTTCTGGCGCAATCAAAACACCTGCTGCGTGCACCGAAGAATGGCGCTGCAATCCTTCCAGCTTCAGACAGATATTGATTAAGGTCTCTACTTCCGGATCGGTTTCATAAGCTTCCCTTAAATCCGGATTCTTCTCCAAGGATTCTGTTAATGTAATCCCTAATTCTTTGGGAATCATTTTGGCGATTTGATCAGCCCTGGCGTAGGAAATATCCATAACTCTAGCCACATCCCTGATCACACCCTTGGCAAGCAATGTACCAAAAGTAACAATCTGGCACACCTTTTCTTCCCCGTATTTACGGGTTACGTAATCAATGACCTCCTGTCTTCGCTCTGGACAAAAGTCAATATCAATATCCGGCATGGAAACACGTTCCGGATTTAGGAAACGTTCAAAGAGAAGACTGTAATGAATGGGATCTAACTCCGTAATGCGAAGGGTATAGGATACCAGCGAACCAGCGGCACTGCCTCTTCCCGGTCCTACGGGAATTCCCTGTTCTTTTGCAAAGTTAATGAAGTCCCACACAATCAGGAAGTACTCCACAAAGCCCATTCCCTTGATGGTATCTAATTCATAATGTAATCTCTCTTCTAATTCTTCCCAATTAAGTACAGGGTTAATTCCATCTCCCTTTACAAAGACTTCTCCCTTCGTAAAAGCTTCATACTGCGCGGGATATCGTTTCTGCAGTCCATCCTCACAAAGCTTGTTTAAATACGTCCACGCATCATAACCTTCCGGCACTTCAAACTTTGGCATCTTGGTGTGTCCAAAATCCAGTTCCACATGACAGCGATCCGCAATCTTCTGGGTATTATCTATAGCCTCTGCCGCGTAAGGGAAAAGGCTTCTCATCTCTTCTTCACTCTTTACATAGAACTGTCCGCCCTCATAGCGCATGCGGTTCTCATCAGAGAGCAGTTTTCCCGTCTGAATACAAATCAATGCATCGTGACTTTCTGCATCTTCTGCATAAGTGTAATGCACATCATTGGTGGCAACCAATGGTATATCCAGTTCCCTGCTGATTTTCATCAGCTCCATATTTACGGTCTGCTGGATGGACATGCCGTGATCCTGCAGTTCCAAATAATAATTCCCTTTGCCAAAGATGCTTTGGTATTCTAGTGCACAGGCCTTTGCCTCTTCCATCTGTCCTCGTTCAATATAACGAGGAACTTCTCCCGCAACACAAGCCGACAAACAAATCAGTCCCTCATGGTATGTGCGAAGCACTTCCTTATCTACCCTGGGCTTATAGTAATACCCCTCTGTAAATCCACGAGAGACAATCTTCATCAGATTCTGGTATCCCGTATTATTCTCCGCAAGCAGAATCAAATGGTGATAGCGGTCATCTCCCGCACCTGCTTCTCTATCAAAACGGGAACCTGGTGCCACATATAGCTCGCAACCAATCACCGGATTGATTCCGGCCTTTTTGCAAGCTTCATAAAAATAAACCGCGCCGTACATTACGCCGTGGTCTGTAATAGCACCTGCGGTCATACCAAGTTCCTGCATACGCTTTACGTATTCAGAAATCTTATTAGAACCATCTAAGAGACTATATTGTGTATGCACATGCAAATGAGCAAATGCCATGAATTACACCTTCTTCTTTTTGGAAGTAAATATCTTACGTACCAGAGCACCAAGCCCCATAACCACAAAGCCTAAAACAAGAGACATAGCTACATAAACAAGCCAATAGGTCTCACCCTGCAGAGACGTTTTCTCTGCCACAATACGCAGGGGCGCAATCCCTAATACATGTCCTAAGTACAAAGGATAGGAGAACTTTCCTAACCAGTATACAAGCTTATTATCAAAAAGCCTTGTACGAATGCCTAAATCTGCATACGTAACTGTAATACAGATAGCAAAGAGAAATGCAACCAACAATGAACTCTTTGGTCTGGTAGCACCAGCTAACGCAAATGCAAGCACGTACATTGCTGCAGTAACTATCGTAACTACAACCTTTCCCGCCTTTCCAATCTGGACTTTTCTTACTTCCTCTGCTACGGCATAACAGAAACCACCAAGAGCAAGCCCTTGAAATGCTCTTAGGATAGGATACATAAAACTGATATCCTCAAACTTTAAAAAGCACCAATAACTTAATCCGATGAACACCGCCGGGCAGAAGAAACGCAGATAAAAATCTCTCTTCTTATAAAGGATGGGATAAAACAGAAGCATACCTGCAAGCATGGCAGAAATATACCAAGTATGGGCATTCACCTTATTAAACCATACGCCAAAACCATCTAGAAACAAGGCTTCCCCTAATACATTATCCACACAGTATTTAAAAAAGTCTTTGACTGGAACACCGCCCGTAGCAATCAACCAGGAAACCACACCCAGAACTAACGCCACATAATACTCCGGTGCCAAACGGCAAAAACGACTTCCTACATAACGAAAGGAAGCTCTTCCTGGAGATAATTCATTCCCTTCTGCATCCAGTGCTGGTCGCTTTGCATGGGCTGCCATAAAGATACCGGATAACACAAAGAAAACCACCACCAGTGTGCCCAATCCAAAAAATTGCCCAATAGGTTTCGCCGGGCAATGTACAACTACAATCCCTACTGCGGCAAGGAAACGAATTAATTCTAATTTTCCATTCTTTTTCATCACAGACTAGCTCCTTCTTCGTCCATCATATTATAACACGATATAGTTTTCGAGAGTGTGAAGCAGGTCGAAATCTCGTATATCCTGCCCTAAACACCATCTCATTCTGAAGTAGGGTCCCTCTACAAAAAAATCGCCCCACTGTCCGCAGGGCGACTTTATAAAACATTATTATGCTGTGCTTTTTAAATTATAAATACTTCTTAAGCACATCAACCTTATCGGTTGCTTCCCAAGGAAGGTTCAGATCATTACGTCCAAAGTGTCCGTAGGAAGAGGTCTGCTTATAAATTGGCTGCCGAAGATTTAACATCTTAATGATTCCAGCAGGACGAAGGTCGAAGTTTTCACGAACGATGTCTACTAACTTCTCTTCAGAAATCTTTCCAGTACCAAAGGTATCTACCATAACGGAAGTAGGCTGTGCTACACCGATTGCATAGGAAAGCTGGATTTCACATTTTTCAGCAAGACCAGCAGCAACAATGTTCTTTGCAACATATCTTGCTGCGTAAGCAGCACTACGGTCAACCTTAGTGCAGTCCTTACCAGAAAATGCACCGCCGCCGTGACGCGCATATCCACCATAGGTGTCTACAATAATCTTACGTCCGGTAAGACCAGCATCACCGTGAGGTCCACCAATCACAAAACGACCGGTAGGATTGATGAAGAATTTGGTCTGATCATCAATCATTTCCTTAGGAAGGATGGGATCAAACACATACTTCTTAATGTCTTCGTGAATCTGTTCCTGGGTTACATTGTCATCATGCTGTGTAGAAAGAACAACTGCCTCTAATCTTGCAGGCTTTCCGTTCTCGTCATATTCTACAGAAACCTGGCTCTTTCCATCGGGTCTTAAGTAGGTAAGAGTACCATCCTTACGAACCTTGGTAAGCTGCAGTGCAAGCTTATGCGCGAGCGCAATGGGATAAGGCATAAGTTCCGGGGTCTCAGTAGTCGCATAACCAAACATCATACCCTGGTCACCAGCACCGGTATCTAACTCATCGGTAAGGCTTCCTTCTTTTGCTTCTAACGCCTTATCAACACCCATAGCGATATCTGCAGACTGCTTATCTAAAGCAACCATAACCGCACAGGAATTTCCATCCAGACCCTTTGCACCGTCATCGTAACCAATCTCAAGCACGGTATCACGAACAATCTTAGGAATATCTAACTGTGCATTCGTGGTAATTTCACCGGTAACTAATACGAAACCGGTGCAGGCTGCTGTTTCACAAGCAACGCGGCTCATGGGGTCCTGTGCCATGCAAGCATCTAAGATTGCATCGGATACAGCATCGCAGACTTTGTCAGGATGTCCTTCTGTTACAGACTCAGAAGTAAATAATCTCTTTTCCATCTTCTTTTCCTTTCCGGGGATTTACCCCATACAAAATATACATCTTTGAAGAAATAGTCGGTGGGAGATTTCTGGAAGATTCCATAAGAAAACCCCTCACCTTTTGAGGGTAAGGGGACTAAAGATGTTTTAATCCTCTTATTGCTCGAAAAGGTAAAAACCCTCTCGCTCAGGCTGGCACCTTCCGTCTCCGGGGTTGCCGTAGCTTCACAGGCCCTATGTGCCTCCACTACTCTGAATAAGAGATATCTATTTCATTCATAAGTAAAGTACACCCGTTTTTCAATTATGTCAACATTCATTTATTTCTTTAATTGACATGCGTTTTCAAAAGGAATAAAATTATTGTAACATTTTTGTAATTATTAAAGGACCACTCGTTGTTATGAAACATGTTAGAATTGATGTCCTTGTTCCGGGAATGGTTACCGCAGAAGATGTTTTCGCTAATGGCAACCAATTAATTCTTCCCCAGGGACTCACCTTAACCGACAAAGCAATTAAAAGACTGGAATCCTATGATATCCGTTCCATACGTATCGAGGATCCCATCGGTATTGAAGTAGAGGAAATTCCCGATGAAGAGGCCGCCCTTGAAACGGCTGGCGGAGAGGTATCCTTAGCCACTTCTGCAGAGGATTTGCTGGCAATGCTCAGCGCCTTTGAACCCGTGGAAGAGGAAAAACCTGCAGAAGAGCCTGCGCCCGCTCCTACCCCAGCGATTACGGTTACCCAGCAGGAAGAGCCTTCCCACTTCGAGAAAATACAACAAAGTCCCGAATTCAAAAAGTTTAAAGAAGACTTCGGAAACAATGTTGAAGTTTTAGAAGGTCAGTTAAACGATATTGTTAACAAAAATTCACCCATCGAAGTGAATGAAATGCTTGGTCCTACCATGGATTTGTTAAGCAGTCAAAAGAGCACTTTTGGTGTGTTCGATATGCTGCATAACATGCGCCAGTTTGATGACTTAACCTTTGCCCACAGCATGAACGTTTCGTTAATCTGTAATGTGTTTGCGCAGTGGCTTGGTTTCTCTAAAGATGAACAGGAACTTGCCACAGCCTGTGGTATGTTGCACGACATTGGAAAACTGAAGATTTCAGATTCCATTATTAAGAAACCTGGAAAACTGACAGAAGAAGAATTCAAGATGATTAAGGCCCATCCGGTAGAAGGCTACAAAATTCTTCAACACCAGAATATTTCCGAGCACATTAAGAATTCAGCTCTTATGCATCATGAAAAATGTGACGGCAGTGGGTATCCCCTTCGCGTAAAGGCTGATAAGATTGACCCCTATGCAAAGCTGGTAGCCATCGCCGACGTATATGATGCCATGACCAGCGCCAGAGTATACCGTGGAGCTATGTGTCCTTTCACCGTTATCAAAGTATTTGAAGATGAGGGCTTAAATAAATATGACGCTGTGTATATCATGACTTTCCTGGAAAATGTCGTGAACACTTACATCGACAGCCGTGTACTTCTTTCTGATGGTCGAAAGGCTACTGTAAAGTGGATTGATAAAAACAAGCTTTCCAAGCCTATGGTACAGCTAATGGATGGAAGCTTCGTAGAGCTTTCAAAAGAACCCAACCTGCATATTAATAAGATTTTGTAAATCATTTACCAGAAACCAAAAACCTCTGCCAGCAGGCAGAGGTTTTTTATTGCATCCTATTTGCTACTACAGCATTCTCTTTAAAAACTGTCCTGTGTAGGACTTCTTAATCTTTGCTACTTCTTCCGGCGTACCCTTTGCAATGACTGTTCCACCTCCGTCACCACCTTCTGGCCCCATATCAATGATGTAGTCTGCCGTCTTAATAACATCCAGATTATGCTCTATTACAATTACCGTATTACCAGCATTTGTCAGTTTCTGCAAAATATCCACTAGTTTTTTTACATCCGCGAAATGAAGTCCCGTAGTAGGCTCATCTAAAATGTAAAGCGTTTTTCCTGTGCTTCTCTTAGATAATTCCGTTGCCAACTTAATACGCTGCGCTTCACCACCGGATAGCTGGGTAGAAGGCTGTCCCAAACGAATATAGGAAAGACCTACATCATACAGTGTCTGCATCTTATCACGAATGGAGGGAACTGCCTGGAAGAACTCCAGTGCTTCCTCTACCGTCATATTCAGAACTTCATAAATATTTTTTCCCTTATAATGTACATCTAAGGTTTCTCTGTTATAGCGCTTTCCGCCGCAGACTTCACAGGGTACATAAACATCCGGAAGGAAGTTCATCTCTATCTTGATAATACCATCGCCGGAGCAGGCTTCACATCGTCCGCCTTTTACATTAAAGGAAAAACGTCCCTTCTGATAGCCCCTGACCTTTGCCTCCTCTGTTGCAGCAAAAAGATCACGAATCTGATCAAATACACCGGTATAGGTTGCCGGGTTCGACCTAGGCGTACGCCCAATGGGGGACTGATCAATATCAATTACCTTATCTAATGCCTCATAGCCCGTAATACACTTATGCTTTCCGGGAATGGTATAAGCACGATTCAGTTTTGCCAGCAGACTCTTATTCAGAATCTCATTCACTAGCGAACTCTTTCCAGAGCCAGATACTCCCGTCACACAGGTAAACACAGACAGTGGGAAATCCACATTAATACCGCACAGATTATGTTCCTTTGCTCCATGCACCGTCATGAATCCCTTCGGCTCTCTTCTTATGGCAGGAACTTCAATCTTCATCTTACCGGATAAGTACTGTCCTGTGATGGAAGCATCACACTGCATGATTTCTTCTGCCGTACCAGTAGCGATAATCTCGCCACCATGTTCTCCAGCGCCAGGTCCCACATCCACAATAAAGTCTGCCGCGCGCATGGTATCTTCATCATGCTCCACCACAATGAGCGTATTACCAAGATCCTTTAAATTCTTCAGTGCACCTAACAACTTATCATTGTCTCTCTGATGCAGACCAATACTTGGTTCGTCTAAAATATAGCAAACGCCAACCAGACCTGAACCGATTTGGGTTGCTAACCTAATACGCTGCGCCTCTCCACCAGACAGGGTGGCTGTTCCCCGAGATAGATTTAAATAGTCTAATCCCACTTCCTTTAAAAAGCCGACACGTCCACGAATCTCCTTAATAATCTGTGCACCAATGGCTAACTGCTGCTTCGTTAATTTCTCTTCGATGGTTTCCATGAAATGGCATAACTCTCCCACTGACTGGGTGGTCATCTCATAAATATTCTGCTCTGCCACCGTTACCGCCAAAGACTCCTTCTTGAGTCTCTGACCCTGACAGTCTTCGCAGGGCGTAATGGTCATATACTTCTCATATTCAGCCTTCATGGTTTCTGAGAAGGTCTCTCGGTAACGTCTCTCGGTATTCTTTTTGATTCCTTCAAAAACCGTTGGATATATACCACTTCCACGCTGTCCCACGTAATGCACATCCACCGATACATCCGTACCAAACATCAGCATATGCTGCACTTTCGGAGACAGTTCTTCCCAAGGTGTCGATAAGGAGAACTTAAACTTCTTGGAAAGAGCCTGCAAAAGAGCATTAGAAAAACTACCTTCTTTCGCAGAAGACTGCCATCCCATCACCATAATGGCTCCATCCTCTATGGAAAGACTGTGATCCGGCACCATCAGTTCCGGAGAGAAATCCATCTTATATCCAAGACCTGTACAGGTCGGACAGGCGCCAAAAGGATTGTTAAAAGAAAAACTTCTGGGCTCAATTTCTGCAATAGCAATACCGCAGTCCGGGCAGGAGAAACTCTGGGAGAAATTCTCCGGTTCTCCCCCGATGACATCCACTGTCATTAAACCGTCCGCCAGTTTTAATACATTTTCTATGGAATCAGAAAGTCTCTTTTCAATTCCCGGCTTCACTACCAGTCGGTCAACAATCACCTCAATGGTATGCTTGATGTTTTTATCTAACGCGATTTCTTCGGACAGCTCATATAAATTACCATCAACCCTTGCTCTTACATAACCGCTCTTCTTTACACTCTCCAACACTTTCTCGTGCCGCCCCTTCTTCCCGCGAACTACAGGTGCAAGCAGCTGAATCTTTGTGCCTTCCTCATAGAGCATAATTTTATCAACCATCTGATCAACGGTCTGTCTTGCGATTTCCTTACCACAGTTAGGACAATGGGGGATTCCTGCTCTGGCAAATAGGAGACGAAAATAATCATAAATCTCTGTTACCGTTCCTACCGTAGAACGAGGATTTCGATTAGTCGATTTCTGGTCGATACTGATGGCGGGGGAAAGTCCTTCAATCTTATCTACCTCCGGCTTCTCCATCTGCCCAAGGAACTGACGTGCATAGGAAGACAGGGACTCCATGTATCGTCTCTGTCCCTCTGCATAAATAGTATCAAAAGCAAGGGAAGATTTTCCCGAACCGGAAAGACCTGTGATTACTACAAACTGGTCTCTTGGAATTTCTACTGATATGTTTTTTAAGTTATGTTCTCTGGCTCCCTCAATGCGAATCACCTTGCCTGGAGGAAGCATTTTCTGTGCTGCCATACTTTAGCCTCTCTATTAATCCATGGGTACCGTCCTGAAACGTTTACGCCATATCTTCCAAATGTTTCTTTAGTTCCGCCATCTTGTCACGCAGTTCTGCTGCCATTTCAAAGTTCAGCTCTGCTGCGGCTTTACGCATCTGCTTTTCAGTAGCGGCAATGACTTTCCTGAGTTCCTTTTCATCCATGGACTCAGGATCCTTAGATAGTTTCTCTTCAACCTTCGCAATATCTTTGGAAATCGTAATCAGGTCACGAACTGCCTTCTTAATGGTTGTAGGGGTAATGCCATGTTCTTCATTGTATGCCTGTTGGATTTCCCTTCGCCTATTGGTCTCTCCAATGGCCTTCTTCATGGAATCCGTCATCTGGTCCCCGTACATGATTACGCGTCCCTTTGCGTTACGAGCCGCACGGCCTACAGTCTGAATGAGAGAGGTTTCACTTCGAAGAAATCCCTCTTTGTCTGCATCTAAAATAGCTACTAGCGTTACTTCCGGAATATCTAAGCCCTCTCGCAAGAGGTTGATGCCCACCAGAACGTCGAATACATCTAGTCGCATGTCCCTGATAATCTCCGCACGCTCCATGGTATCAATATCCGAATGAAGATATTTAACGCGTATATCCATCTCCTTCAGATAGTCTGTTAAATCTTCTGCCATGCGTTTGGTGAGGGTCGTAATCATAATCTTGTTGCCCTCTTTGGTTTCCTTTTTGATTTCTCCAACGAGGTCATCAATCTGTCCCTTTGTCGGCCTGACATCAATTTCCGGATCTAGAAGTCCAGTAGGACGAATCACCTGCTCTGCTCTTAATAGTTCATGTTCCCTTTCATAATCCGCAGGGGTAGCAGATACAAAAAGCATCTGGTCAATGCGTCCTTCAAACTCTGTAAAGTTTAACGGTCTATTATCTAGTGCGGAAGGCAGTCGAAAACCATAATCCACCAGATTCATTTTGCGGCTTCGATCACCGGCATACATAGCTCTCACCTGAGGAATCGTCATGTGAGACTCATCCACAATCATCAAAAAGTCATCCTTGAAGAAGTCTAAAAGACAATGGGGCGGACAGCCAGCTGGTAATCCCGTTAAATGTCTAGAATAATTTTCAATGCCCGAGCAGAATCCTGTTTCCCGAAGCATCTCCACATCAAACATGGTGCGCTCCTTGATACGCTGGGCTTCAATCAGCCTATTCTCACCAATAAAGTACTGGGTTCGCTCCTGCCCTTCCTTTTCGATAGCATTGCAGGCGCGCTCTAGCTTTTCGGGAGAAACAACATAATGGGAGGCCGGAAAGATGGAAATATGTTTTAATGCTTTTAGTACCTTGCCCGTTAATAAGTCCACTTCGGAAATCTGATCTATCTCATCTCCGAAGAATTCTACTCGAATCCCATTCTGGTGTCCTTCGGCAGGATTGATCTCAATGACATCTCCATGCACTCTGAAGCATCCGCGGTTCAAATCCAAATCATTGCGATCATACTGGATACGAATCAACTCCCTGATAATCTCATCTCTGTCTTTGGTCATACCCGGTCGTAAGGAAACAATGAGTCCCTCGTAATCCTCCGGAGAACCCAAACCATAAATACAGGATACGGATGCAATCACAATCACATCTCTTCGCTCAGACAAGGACGCCGTTGCGGAAAGGCGCAGTCTATCGATCTCATCATTGATTGAAGAGTCCTTCTCAATGTAGGTATCCGTCTGTGCAATATAGGCTTCCGGCTGATAATAGTCATAATAGGATACAAAATACTCAACTGCATTCTCAGGGAAGAATTCCTTGAACTCGGAATAGAGCTGTCCAGCTAATGTTTTATTGTGCGCCAGCACCAAAGTCGGTTTGTTCAGTTGCTGAATAATATTTGCCATGGTAAAGGTCTTACCAGAACCAGTTACACCCAGGAGTGTCTCAAACTGATTACCTGCTTTAAATCCTTCTACCAATTCTTTAATCGCCCTCGGCTGATCACCCGTTGGCTGATATTCTGAGTGTAATTTAAACTCCATAAAATCTCACCTTGCCAGTATCTGGCATTTATTTACGAAAGACTCTGCCAGCGATGTAAGCGTTTATAAAACTGCTCATAGAAATCACTGTCCTCATACTGTTCTAAGTAAAATATTTCTAAAAACTTTGTGTTCACTGCTCTCGCTGTGGCATCGTCACATTCTGCCAATGCTTCTCTTAGATTTACCGTTATTGTATGCCACTCTTGAATGTATGCCTCATACTTAGAAAGCTCTGGAAGTCCAAGCCACTTCTCAATCTTCATCTTCACCTTTGGCTCTCTAGGACAGTCCTCTTTCTGCAGAATATAATGCATCCCATCCTCATCATAAATTCTTGCCAACGGAAACAGTCGGCACAACCCCGTGCGCATGCCGTGAACACTGCATTTTCCGTCCTCGCGAAGATAAACACATCGGTTTGTTCCTTCCTTTGTTTTAATATGGGGCATGATGATTCCCTCATATACGGAAAGTTCCAGCGTATCCTGTAACAGGCCTCCAAAATTTCTCGCTAGACCAATCTCAAACTGCCACACATCATAGGGATCTAAAACAATGGTTTCCCCCATTTCCTCACAGCAGTGACTGCAGCCCATACAGTCTGAAGTTCCACAGCGGACCATGTCATCCTTTGTATATAAATTTTGTAAATATTCTTCCTTTATTTCACGTCGCATGGATTTAATAATCTTTCATGGAATGAATACTAATTGTTCGTTAAATAAATAGTTTCATTATCATGAAACCATTTATAGTATACCACAAACAAAACAAATGTTCTATTCCATATAAAAAGAACCTTTCGCCTAAACAAAAAGATGCCAGGTTTTTCCTGACATCTCATTCTTTCTTATATTCAGTTTATTCTCTTATATCCCTGCTTCTGAAAGCACCTTAGCCACTAGGTCAACATGCCCCATACAAATATTCTTTCCTTTTCCCGTAAGGGAAGTCATATCTGACCAACCATCTGTAATAGCCGAAAGTGCAAGATTCTTTGCAACCGTCTTTCCGCTGGCAGGCTGACTGGAACGTTGCAGAATAAATTTATTATTCTTTCCACTAATCTGCACCTGATTCTGCCTATCAATTTCCGGCCACACAATCAGCTGTTTTCCTAGATAGGGCACCAAAAGTGGACTGCCTGCATCTCGAAAATCCAGTTCCTGAATTACAGAGAAAAGCTGACTAGTATCCGCATAATTTCCATGCAATTTTAATTTAATTGTCTTTACGCCCAAGGCTTTACCAAGTCCCATACTAAGTCTCCCCTCTTATTATGAGATACTAAACCACTTTATCGTATCATCTTCTTACAAATAAAAGATGGTAACAGCATGAAAATCATTGAATGAGCATAAAAGTCATGTGTGCTATAATTATGTAAATTATACTGCCATAGAGGGGGAAATCTATGAAACAGGAATATTCCTTTTTATCACACAACAAATCCAATCATATTCACTGTGTACGTTGGATTCCTGAAAAGGAGCCCATCGCTATTCTTTATGTGATTCATGGTATGCAGGAGTATGTTGAACGTTATCAAGACTTTGCTGAGTTTATGAGAAGACGCGGTTTTCTCGTAGCAGGACATGACCATATCGGCCATGGTAAGACGGCTTGGAACATCAGCGATCTTGGCAACATGCATGCTACCAATCCAAAGAAAAGTATGGTGGAAGATATTACTACGCACTTCCAGCTTTTGCGAAAAGAATATCCAACCACACCCTTCTTTATCTTAGGTCATTCCATGGGATCCTATCTTCTGCGTTGTTTCCTGGCAGAAAAAGCACCCCGCTTGAAGTCATTAACAGGTGTCATTCTCATGGGTACCGGCACGGAGAAGAACAGTGTGTTAACTGCAGGTCGTGTAGTACTGCATACCTTAGCTGTGAAAAACAGTTGGTCCCATAAGAGTGATTTTGTGAAAGGACTGATGTTTAACAGTGCTTACCACAAATTTAATATTGATGGCACAGCTCCAGAAAATAGCTGGTTATCCACGAATACAGAAGCAAATCGTGCTTTTTACGCAGATCCTTATTGCAACTACACATTTTCTTTAGGCGGCTATTTGGCACTCGTCGATGCCGCTATGGAAAGCAACTTGCTAAAAGGTATTGAGCGTATCCCTAAAGATCTTCCCATTCATTTTGTTTCAGGTAGTGAAGATCCTGTGGGAGGACTTGGAAAAGGCGTCAACAAAGCCTACCAAAAATTTAAAAAGGTGGGACCTACCCATGTATCCATTCGCATGTACAAGGGGTTACGGCATGAACTGCTGCATGAGCCCTGTCGCAATGAGATTTATCAGGATCTCTACGAGTGGATGTCCACAAAAATATAATGTCACATAAAGCATCAAAAAAGGGCTCTATGAAAGAGCCCTTTTTGTTTACACAATTATTCATTCACAAACTTCCCAATCACATCATCCAATACTTCAAAATATTCAGCAAAGGTTTTGCGGCAGCACTCTGGATTCTTGATGACAACACCTTCCGTAAGAAGTCCCGGCAAAGCAAAACTCATGGCCACACGATGATCCTCAAAGGTTTCAATCTCACCACCATGAAGGACAGACGGATTTATGGAAATCACATCGCTTACCTCCGAAACATCTGCACCAAGCACTTTTAAATTTTCCACAATAGCATAGATGCGATCACATTCCTGACCACGAATGTGGCTAATGCCCTTGATCGTAATAGGACCATCTGCAAAAGATGCAATGGCAGCTAAGGTTAAGGCCTGATCTGAAAATGCGGACAAATCAAAAACTTTATTGCCATGCAAACCATCTGCCGATGGAGAAAGCACTACGCCTTCCTGCGCATCTTCCAAGGAACATCCCATCTGACAAAGCACATCCAAAAAGGCAACATCCCCCTGCAGCATCGTTTTATGCACAGCTGGAATCATTACCTTGCCTCCTGTAATAGCACCAAGCGCATAAAAATAAGCTGCTGCCGACATATCTGGCTCAATCTGATATTCCAAATTTTTATAGGAAGAATTTGCAGCGACTGTATAGATGATGACACCTTCTTCGTTCTTTTTCGTCATCGGTTGTACACCAAAATCTGCCATCATCGCTGCGGTCATTTCCACATAAGCCATGCCATGGCTACCTTCTAGTGCAATAACAACCTCTTCTTTTCTAGTTCCTGCCGCAATTAATAGCGCACTTAGAAACTGAGAACTTTTATCAATATTAACGGTCAACGCACAGGTCTGCATAGAAGCAGCGCAGCCTTTGATTCTCATAGGGAAATGCCCCTCATCCTCTAGACAGGTAATCTCTGCCCCAGCCTCTCGAAGGGTTTCAATGAGCGGCCCCATAGGTCTCTTTTTCATTTGGTCAGAGGACTGCAGTGTATAGCAGCCATCCGAAAATGCACACATCGCCGCTAAAAATCTCGCTGCAGTTCCTGCACTTCCTACATAAATTTCCGCTTCCTGCTTCGGAATTTTTCCTCCAAATCCCGTGATTCGCACCGTTGTTCCTTCTACCTGCACTGGGAAACCTAGCGTTTCAAGACACTGCAAAAAATAGGCAGCATCCTCACTCTTTAAGCATCCATAAAGCGTGCTTTCTCCCTCTGCCATAGCCGCTAACAGAAGCGCTCTGTTGGTAATCGACTTAGAGCCTGGCACAGATACCTGAAGCATGTCTTCAACTTTTTTATTTTTTATGCAGGGAACCTGATAGGTATTCATACATTCTTTCCTTTTTAAAATGGCAGCACTTTCATGCCGCCAAACATTAATAATTCGTCAAGAACTGTTTTGTTCTTTCCATCTTTGGATTCTCAATTACTTCCTTGGCATCGCCCATCTCCACGACAACACCGCCATCCATGAAAATGACAGTATCTGCTACATCTCTGGCAAATGCCATTTCATGAGTAACGATAATCATGGTCATCTTCTCTTCTGCCAAAGACCGAATGACCTTCAGAACTTCTCCCGTAAGCTCGGGATCCAGTGCGGAAGTAGGTTCATCAAAGCACAAAATATCAGGACTCATAGAAAGCGCTCTAGCAATAGCTACTCGCTGTTGCTGTCCTCCAGACAGCTGATGAGGATAGAAGTTTGCTCTTTCCGCTAGACCCATCTTTGTTAAAAGTTGCATACCCATTTCATCAATGGCTGCATATTCCTTCTTAAGATTGATGGTTTTATCAAATAATTTATTTCTTTTAACCTCTAACTTCTTCGCCAGGGTAACATTCCCAAGGGCTGTATACTGCGGAAAAAGATGGAATGCCTGGAACACCATTCCAAAATGTTTTCTTTTCTGTCGCAGTTCCCAATCCTTTAGTTTCTGCTCTACAGCACCAGAATAAATGGTATTCCCATCAATTCTCATGGTTCCACTCGTAGGTGTCTCTAAAAAGTTGATACAACGAAGAAGTGTTGTTTTTCCTGAACCTGAGGATCCAATGATTGCAACAGTTTGTCCTTTTTCCAAGGAAAAAGAGATGTCTTGTAGCACCTTTGTTTCCCCAAAATTCTTTTCAAAATTTTCAATCTCAAAAAAAGCCATAATGTATCCTATTTGAAAAAGTTTAACTTCTTCTCCAGAAGTCCAAATAATATCGTTAGTACACCGGAGAATATCAGATAGTAAATACCCGTAAAGAACATAGGCCAAATGATACCAGCCATACCTGCGGGACCACCTTTCAGGAAATCCTGTCCTGCCCAAACAACTTCCTGCAGTGCAATAATTCTCGCCAAAGAAGTATCCTTTACAAGAGTGATAATCTCATTAGACATAGGCGGAACAATACGCTTAATCATTTGCAGTAGCTTGACTTTGAAGAAAATCTGCCCCTTTGTCATGCCAAGAACTAACCCTGCTTCCGTCTGTCCTTCAGAAATGCCAATAATACCACCTCTGTAGATTTCAGAAAAATAGCAGGCATAGTTGATAATGAACGCAACGGCGGCAGCCACAAAACGCCCCTTTTCTCCCTGTCCCCAGAGAACCACATCAAAAACTAGCCCTGGGAAATAATACACAATAAGTAACTGAATCATCAGCGGCGTTCCACGGATAATCCATACAATAGTCTTCATAATCGCCCGAAGGGGCTTGAACTTTGAAGTTGTTCCCAAACAAATCAAAAGCCCCAAGGGGATGGCGCCTAGAAGCGTCACCCCAAAGAGCTTTAAGGTCTGTAAGAAACCTGTATTTAATGCTTTTATTACAATAGGAAACTGTTCTGCAAATGTCATTTTACTGCTCGATTACTGCTGCGGATACACCGTACTTTTCTGCGATAGCCATTATGGTTCCATCTGCATATGCAGTCTTAAGGAAATCATTCAACATAGCGGTCAAATCGGAGTCTTTTCTAAATCCAACACCATACATTTCTGCATTTAAGCTAACGGTGTAGGTTAAATTGCTATAGCTGGTACCTTCCCCTACCATAGCTGCTGCCATCAGCGCATCAATGGCTGCTGCATCAGAAGTACCTGCAGCTACTTCCATGATAGCATCAGACTGTGCCTTTACAGGGGTATAGTTAAGCTCAAGTGCTTTCACTTCGTTCTCTCCTGCAGAACCTGCCTCTACAGCAAAACTAAGATCTGCAAGACTTTCTACGGTCTGGTACTGGTCAGCAACATCGCTCTTTACTACAACCACCTGCGCATTGTTGCAGTAAGGATTACTGGTGCTCATGGATGCCTTCACTTCTTCATTCAGTGTCATACCATTCCATACACAGTCAATGGTCTTTCCATTTAATTCTAACGTTTTGTTATCCCAGTCAATTTCGATAAACTCTACAGAAACACCCAGGCTATCTGCAAATGCTGTTGCAAGTTCTGCATCAAAGCCAATCCAATTTCCATTTGCATCTTTGTAATCCATCGGTGCAAAGTCGGTAATACCAACAACTAAATTTCCTTTTTCTTTGATATATTCAGAATCGGTCTGATCCTTTTTTGCACCACAGCCAAGAAGACTGCCTGCTACGGTCATAACACAAAGGGCTGCTGCCAATACTCTCTTTTTCATAATAATACTCCTTTAGTTTTTTCTCAGTTTTTTTCCCGCGGTTTATTGTAGCATAAAGCTTCCATTTAGGCTAATTCTTTAAAGTATAAGTCATCTCAAAAACTTCTTTTTTGATGATGTACACGTCTTCTAAGTCATCTTCACGAACCGCCAGATAATCCCCCGGCACCCCTAGATCATAATCTTCACCGCTCTCTTTGCGAAATACCTTGGTTCGATTGGCAAGTGGTATTGCATAAATTCCGCTTCCCCCTCTGGGATAGCAGAGTCTTGCCATCTCATCGATAGGAATATATTCTCCCGTTTCCTCTTCCTCTGCAGCCGGAATATACTCCATCATCTGATGAAAGACATCCAGTCCCTCCGTAGAAGACATATACGTTTTATCAAACTTTTCTCTGGAAATATCGTACACCTCACCTTTACAGCCAATCATGATATACTTATCCACTTCAGCAGCAATCATGATACCCGAGGTATTTTCCAAAGTCTTTAATAAAAATCTCTTCCCTTCCGGCACAATATCTGTAGACTTCACAAAGGACCAGGGCTTTTTCTTCTTCTCGTAAAGAGGTCTCTTTACTACTTCCTCCTTGTGGGTCTTGCAATATTCTACGGCACTGATCCATTCGCACTCCGCATAATAGCGATGCAGATTTCTCTGCACATAACCAAGCACGCCGCTGCTTTCCTCATTGGCCATTTGCACTTTAAAGATTGCAGTGGAAATCTGGCAGAAAGCTATATTTCCATTTCCTTTCACAAGGGCAAATTCCGCCATAAGAAAATCTAAAAATTCCAGAGCTCTAATATCCTTATTCTTGCTGACAAAGAAAAGCCTTTCTTCATCCAGTTCCTTCCAGAGAAAGAGTCCATAATCGAAAGAAGACTGGTCCATATAGGTTTTGCAGTTCTCCACACTTTCTCCTGTTAATGTGTTTGCTCCACGCATGCTGGCTGTTTCCATCTGGAATATAATAAATTTCTTTTCCATGCAAAGCACGGCCCCTAAGGACCCAGCTGGCATCTCACCCATATATTTTTCAAAGCTTAAATATTGTTCCATCCTGTCACCTATTAGCTTCTTCGAAGATCATCTACATAGTTTTCAAATCCACGACTGGTTCTGGTAAAGTGAATCGTTATTTCATCATTTTCCTGCGCAACAATCTTTCCAAATACACTGGTAAATAGCGCATGTCCATTCTCTGAAACCGCAAAGATTTCCACATCTGTGTAAAGCGGCAGACTCTTTGTCTTATCCTCTAATCGCACCAAGGCTCTTCTTCTGCTAATAAAGATAAGCTCTGCCGGAGATACCGTTTCCGAAACAATTTTCTCCTCAATGGGAAACATATTGAAAATAACGCGGCCTGTCACAAAACTCATGGCATTGATATCCACGTTATTAATCATCATCTGATACTTTCCTTCAATACCAATGACTTCAACTACCTGTAGTGGTCTCTGGGTTCCCTTCGCCTGAATATCCTGATAGTTTTTCTTTTTCAACGGACATCTTACTTCTGCAATGGCCTCTCTGGAAACCAGAATCTGTCCGCCAACAGAAAATCCTTCCACGCGGGAACACTCGTTGACAATACGTCCTACTACGTTGTATCGCATCATAGTCTCAGAGCCTACATTACCAATAAACACATCTCCCCGATGAATGCCAATACCCATCTCTAACTGCGGATATCCCTGGTCTCTGCAAAATTCCTGTACTTCCTCCATGGCATTCTGCATCATAATGGACGCAGCAATGGCTTCCTCCGTGTGGTTGTCTTCACTATTGGTGGCACCAAATACCGCCAAAATCCCATCTCCTAGCAGCTCGATGATAATACCTTTATATTTCAAAATGGCAGCCACCATTCTGTCAAAATAAAAGTTCAGAATCTTCTTCACTTCTTCTGGATCCAGCCCTTCAGAAATAGCCGTAAATCCCCGAAGGTCACTCATAAGAACGGTCACTTCCTTCTTCTCACCGCCTAGACCTTCGCTACCAGGATGCTCTAAAATCTCCCGTACAATTTCATCCGGAAAGTATCTTCCAAACACTTTATAAAGGAGCTCATTTCTTCTCTTTAACTGCTCGTTTAATTCTACAACCTCTTTGGTCTGGTGCAGATGATATGCCTGCTTCTGCAGCATCTTTTCATAATTCTTCGTTACTTCATGTTGCCAGGCAATACGCTCAATACGGAGAAGACCTGTCGCTGTAAAAGGTTTAGAAACCACCACGATCGCACCACGTTCAAAACAGACTTCATCTCGTTCCGCATTTCTCTCTTCCATCATAAAGAAAATCGGCACACCCGCTAAAATCATCTGCTCCCGCATCATGCGAAGTACTTCAAAGCCATCCTGCACACAGGTATCATAATCAAAAAGAATCAGGGCCGGTAAATTTTCACTCCCCGGATCCTGGTTCTCCATAATAGCATGTTCTGCTGCCTGCCTGGACAAAATAGCAATAGCTCGCATGCTGCCTTGCGAATTAATTTGTCTTTGCGTGTAGATCATGGCCTTGCGGTCAAAATCCACCACCCAGATAATTTTCTCCATAGATGACTGTCTCTTATTTTCTTAATAAGCTGTGCCAGATATCACCCTTCTGTGTTGGCGTTCCACCTGTCTGATTGAGTGCTCTGGACTTACAGCTATCACAATACTCTCCTGAGCGAATCGGTGCTCCACAACTTTTACAGGAAACTCTGACTTCACTCTGCTGCGGAATTTCCAAAAATTCCTCTCTAAAAAGTGCTTCTATCGTCGAACGGGAAACACCTGTCTCCTGTTCAATAACGGATGCAGGCGCTTTTCCTACTACCCCTAGATAATTACGAATCTTCTGAAAGTCATCGTAATTTTCGTAACCACAAGTGAGGCAGGTATAGGTTCCAAGCTTTGTATTTTTTAAAAATGATCCTCGGCACTTCTCGCAGGTTACAGGGATGTGATTGATTCGCAGGGAGTTGGTCGAACGAAGTCCGCCTCGGCTTCCGGGTTTTATCTTTCCACCTGGCATCGTCCCTGCCGGAACCGGTGCTGCCTGCACATTTGGAGCAAAGACTGCATCTATCTGTCCTTTTAGATCTATTAGCTGTTCAGACAACTCTCTTTTATAAGAAATCATCTGCACATTGCTTAGATAAAACTGAAACGTGCTGGATATAGGCGCCTGATCCAACTGTATCGGAAAAACTCTTACGCGATGAGACAATGCATGATCAAGCTCTTTCTCAACCCATATGGAATTCATAGAATTTGCCGAAAGGATTAGAATAAAAGCCTGGGCACTCTCAATCGCCTGAGGGATTTCCTTTGCATAGCTGGAACCCGCAGGAATCATATCCGGAGCCATCCAATAGGAATAATTCCAGGCAGATAGTTCCTGCGCAATACGCTTTGCAAATACCATATCTTTTGTACTGTAGCTAATAAACATGCGTCCCATTACGTAGGTTTCTTTCTTACTTAATTTCTATTTCAAGATTCGCGACTGCGTCCCTCGATATTACTCTTCTATTTTACCATAAAAGCGTTCTCCTTTATGGTAAGAAAAAAATACTATCAGCTCTTCTGCCAATAGTATTTTTATTCTCTTATATTTTGCTGTATTGTTGTGACTAGTTTGTATAGATGTGATATTCCTTACCATCACGAATCATGACTGGAATAATATCGATAGGAGCTGGAACCGTAATCATCTGGCCACCTTCATATTCTTTCTTCGTATAGGCATCTGTCCACTTTGCACCAGCAGGAAGATAGATCTTTCGCTCTGTTGCCCCTGCTTCCATAACAGGAGATACCAGTAAATCCGGTCCAAACATATAGGAATCTTCATGATTCCAAGCTTCCTTGTCTTCCGGGAAATCGTAGAAGAGCGGACGCATTACCGGACTTCCATTTTCGGAAGCTGTCTTCATACAATCCCTTACATACTCTCTAAGGTTCTCGCGAATAAATAAGTATTTCTTAAGGATTTCATAATTGTCCTCGCCAAAGCTCCAAACCTCATTATCCTGTCCAGAAGTCAGCTGACGTACACCATTTCTGAACTCTTCTTCTCTTTCATACCACGGGGATCTTTCTCCATGCATTCTGAATACAGGACAGAATGCGCCCCAAGCAAACCATCTGACAAGTAACTCCTGGAACGCAGGATCCTTAATATTGCCACCTAAGAATCCTCCGATATCGCTGGTCCACCAGGGAATACCACTCATACCCATGGAAAGTCCAGCCTGCAGCTGTTCTCTCATTGCGCGGAAGGAAGAATGAATATCTCCTGACCAGGTGAGTACACCATACTTCTGGCTTCCAGCCCATGCACAGCGCACCAAACTCAGCACATCCTTTTCTCCAGCTTCTTTTAATCCATCATAAAAACCTTTTGCATAGCCTACAGGATAGGTGTTTGTACACTGCAGAGCAGGACCCGCATAGTATCTATAGTTATCAAAATCATAAGGACCATATTCCGGTTCCGCTTCGTCTAGCCAGAAGCAGCGAATTCCCTTCTTGTAGTAATTCTCTTTGCACTTCTCCCAAACGAATTTCTGTGCACCAGGATGGGTTGCATCATAGAATACCGTATTGCCCATCCAAGTCATATGATTCTGATTTCCACGATCAGCGTTTACAAGATAACCCTTATCAGCCATCTCACCATAGTTTTCACTACGCTCGTCAATGGTAGGCCATACAGACACAACCGTCTCTATTCCTAATTCCTTTAACTCTTTTACCATAGCATCAGGATCAGGCCAGTCTAAGGGTTCAAACTTGAAATCACCTTGTCTTGTCCAATGGAAGAAATCGATAACAATGGCATCCATGGGAAGTCCGCGTTTCTTATGCTCTCTTGCAACCGCCAGAATCTCATCCTGATTACGATATCTTAATTTGCACTGCCAATATCCAAGACCATACTCCGGAATCATAGGCGTGCGTCCTGTTGCTGCAGAATATTTTTCTTCTATTTCCGCAGGAGTGTCTCCCGCAAAAATCAGGTAGTCCATCTTCTTACAGGACTTTGCCGTCCACTCTGTACGGTTCATTCCAAAGGTAGCGCTACCGATGGCAGGATTATTCCAAAAGAAACCGTATCCTCTGGAAGATACATAGAAGGGAATGGATGCCTGGCAGTTTCTGTGAGCTAATTCCAGTGTCGCACCCTTTTTATTAAGCTGTCTGTCCTGGTACTGGCCCATGCCGTAGATTTTCTCATCGTCAAAGGCTTCAAACCTTGCAGTCAATGCAAAATCAGTAGAACCAGGTACTGGCTTTAATTCTCTCGCATCTAATCTTAAGGATACGCAATATCTGTTTAAACGGTTTCTGTTTCTCCAATACTCTTCCGTTAATAATTCACCCTTCTGGTTATAAAAGGAAAGCCAGCCTTCATGACTCACTTTAACAGTCAGCTTTCCAATCACCATCTGCCAGTTGGTACCCTTCTGATGATACTTTTTCCACTCCTCGGTCTGATACCAAGGATCTGTAACATCAACTTCTTCGCTGGTAATCACAGGCACAACCTTTTTCGGTACTTCTGTTAGTGCCCACTCATGTCCATCCATCTCTGGCGTTGCCGTCATACGGATTCTTGCAGTATCCTCACCCCAAGGCTCAATCCAAACGGCGGTCTTTCCTTCTGCGATGATAATCTTATTCTCTTCCTGATAAATACGCATACAACTACCCCTTATTTATTCATACTTCTCTTCTGCTATCTACAACTGCCTTCCATATTTTGCACCATTGGATCCTGTTGCAATATAGAACGTACCAAATTCTTTTTTGTCACCATCCATACTGTTAATCTCACCGTACATTTGCTGACTGGTATTTAATCGCTCAAAAGTCTTGCAGTCATCTAAACTTCTATAGAATCCATATGCACCGTCTACAATACCGCTGAAATAAATAGCTTTATCTTCTTTTAAATAATCACCATTCTCCCGCAGTATACCAAGTCCCATACGATATACTTTTGTGCCCGGTTTTGTCAGTCTGTCTAATCTTACCCGACCACTGGTAATTTCATAATGCAATTTCCAAAGGCCTTCCTCACCGATAGCTATGTAGATGATGCCGCCTTTTCCATTTTCACAACGTACTTCCGTTTTATTGGCGCAATCAATGAGTCCAAAGTCAACTTCCGGAAATTCTAAAGGAAGCTCTATCTCTTTAAATACGCGTCCACCATCTCTGCTGACATAGAAATCTGAATGAGATCCAAATGCGTAAAACAATGTAGGAATTACACGATCCGCAAACACCTTTAAATTACCTGACGTTTTAATTTTTCCGTAGGAATCGTATACTCTACAGAGGTCAAATGTTTCCCCACCATCTCTGGATACAATGACACGATTCACCGGTAAATCAATCTGCTCTGCTACACTCCAGACGATGTTTTTTCCATCACCACTCATAGCAACCCAACCGGCATTAACATTGGGACATTCAATTAAGGATAGCGCTTCATCCAAATCCTCTGATAATCCAAAAGGCATTGGCAATCTATCAAAATGTTTTCCCTGATCTTTTGTAAGAATCAGGCCGCCCTTTGTCTGTCCCTTCCAGTTTCCTCTGGCAGTAACAACAAATAAATCCGGGTTGCTGTCAGAATAATCTGCATTGATACAGGTGATATAACGATTCCCATCATCATCTGCAAAAGAATTATCACAAGGCGTATCCAAATCCTGGAATACAAATCCGCCTAAATCTCCTAGGATGTCTAGTACTCTCGCTTTATCCCCTGGAAGACCATAGATATTCAGATGAACCGTCTCTTCGATACCATCACACCAATCGGTAAACTGCACGGTTTCCGCGGTTAGATTCTTGGTACGGAATACACCCGTTCCAGAGTTAAACCATGCTTCGTCGTCATTCACAGGATTCATTTTAATATCGGAAAGCCAATGGATTAAGGAATGTCCTCCATTGCATTCCGGTCGCATATACGGTGCGCGGAACGAGATCTCTCCATCCACAAGGTCATACAGAACCTGATTCCATGTCTCCCCATAATCTCTGGAAACAAAAACACTGTCCCCATCATCTTTTACAATGGTAGATGCAACTAAGAATCCTGGTGTATTCCTTGATGCACAGATTCCAGAAAATCCATACTCTAAAATCTGACCATGTTTGATGTTCTCCTGTCTTGTTCCCGTCACCGGGGAATGGGTTCCAGGTGTAATATCCACCATCTTCCCAATCTTTCGAATTCGTCCATTTTCACCCTTCTCTAGGGTATAACGAACAATATGACCATCCATTGTGTCACCGCCATCACAGCTATAACCTAGGTCGAAGACATAGGCTCTTCTTCCTGTTGCGGCAAAGGTAACATATAAATACTCTTCATCGATGCTATAACGCTGTGCTACCACACCACTAAAAGGACTTCCGTCAATTAACCGATGGGGCGGCTCATGCAGTTCTTCGAAACTAACACCACCATCGTAGGAAACATATAAAGAGTGTCCTCGCATTAAGAAGGTTTCTCTGTTAGCTCTAGTCACACCAGCGCTACCTACAATCAGGGCATCTCCCTGCTTCGTCACAAAGGTCAGATACTTTTCTGGAAGCGCCTTACATTCCTGAAAAGTTTTTCCTCTGTCATTACTCTTCAGAAGACCATCTCTCATGGATGCAAAGTAAATGGTTTCTCCTTCTACCCAAAGACGATCTCCCGTACCACGTCCATTGGCGTTGCCATGCACCCATACAGGAATCTTTTCGTAGGTAAAGGTCTCTCCATAGTCTTCAGAGATTGCAAGTACACCCTCCGTACTGGGCACTTTGTTTTTATCCTTGTCTATACCGCAGGCAATATACAGTCTGCCCGGATGTAAATCATCCACTGCTAATGCCAGTGGAAATGTTTCATTTAAATCTTCCTGGGTAACATGTGAAATAAGATTAATCCATGTTTCCTTCTCTGCATCAAAACGATAGGTACCACCAATATCTGTTCTTGCATACAGAACTGGCTTTCTTTCATCCTCCGTTTTGCCATACAGGAAACCGGTAACATATCCGCCTCCTGGAATGGGAAGATTCTTATATTCATAAGGAATTGTCTGCATATTTTTCCCCTTCATCATTTCTGCTGTTTTGGTACTCGCAACCATTTCACTCGTTACTTTCTATTTTACCCTATTTATGGCAAGGAGTTTACTAAAAAAGCCTATCTTTCCTGCCATAAAAATTAGATATCTCCATAAAAAAACGTCCCCTCTCTTACGAAAGGGGACGCTACGCTTCTTTTAGCAAACGAACTTATTCGCTACGCAGTGCAATTACTGGATCTTTCTTTGCTGCTTTTCTAGCAGGTAAGAGTCCACCAATAACAGTAATGATAATACTGATGCCAATCAATATGATTGCGCTTACCCAAGGCAGAATAGCCTTTAAGTCGGCAAGTCCACTGACCTTCTGAATGACCATATTCATAGGAATCAATAATAGGCAAGACACAACAATACCTAAGATTCCGGCAAAGCATCCTACAATAAAGGTCTCTGCATTAAACACCTGTGCAATATTTCCTTTACTTGCACCAAGGGCACGCAGGATACCGATTTCCTTCGTTCTCTCTAATACAGAGATGTGAGTAATAATACCAATCATGATACTACTTACAATAAGGGAAATTGCAACAAAGGCAATAAGTACGTAAGAAATACCATTGATAATTGTTGTTAAGGAGCTGGTAAGAAGGCCAATATAGTCTGTATATACAATCTGATCTTCTTCTGCTGCTGTCTCATTATATCTGTCGATACACTCAGAAATGAAATCCTTATCTTCAAAGGAGTCTGTATAGATGCTGATGGAAGAAGGCGTATCATAGGTAACATAGCCAAAGGCCTTCATATTATCTTCATAGCTAGCTTCACCAATCAGATTATCATACATCATCATTAAAGTATCCATATCCGGCTCGGAATCAAACCACATCTCCATCTTGTCATTCATTGTTAAGGATGCCATCTGCGCTTCCATAGCTTCCTTGATGGAGGTCATAATCTGTTCTTCTGTAATCTGACCATAGGCAAGGGCCATCTGTAAATCGGTCTCTGACATGCCCATCATAGCTGCGATTTCAGATAATTCCATATCCTCCATAGACGGCATTTCCACTTCGCCGCCACCCATAGCATCCATACCCATGGCAGCGCCTACCATAGTCATCATCTGTACAAGGCTCGTTAATTCTTCCTCATCCATAGAAAGCATATAGTTCTTTAATTCTTCTGCCTTTTCCTTGTCTGTACCAGGAATAAACTTTGTACCATTTAAGACGTTGGTTTCAGGGTCCTTCATCTGTGCGGTAACGATATCACTTTCCATCGTATGTTCTACCATGTAATTGGTAAGCATGGTTGTATAAACGAAAGTCGTTGTAATATTTGCATTATCAGCACCTTCTAAAGGCTTAATGATACCGCAGACATTTAACTTGATTCCATTCTTCTTTAAGAAATCTTCCGTCATCTCTTCCAGTGCAGTAAAGGTTCCATCGCTATTCTTCTCATATAAGTCACAAGCAGCAATTAAGTAGAAAGGCTTTTCACACATTTCTTCATAAGAGAAGGTGATTTCTTCCGGCTCCTCTTCTGCAAAGATGGCATCTACCGCTGCGTCATATACTTCCTCGGTAACAAAACCAAGGCTGTATAAAGTTGAGATGGTTAATGCATTCTTACGGTCTAATACTAATAATATGTCTGTGTATTCAGTAGGCCATTCACCATATAAGAGCTCATAACTTTCCTTGGTGATGGGGCTAACGGTTTCCCCGTCCTGTCCGTCCTTTACTTCAGAGAAGTTGCCACCTGTACTGTCATCCATCATAGAAAACAGTGGATGGGTTCCGCTGGAAAGAAGACTCATGGAATTGCCCATTAAACTAAATGCTGAGCTCGCACCATGATCAACCTGGGTGTCCGTATCCAAAAGTTCATCCTCTGGATCCTTTGTGTAAACCATAAAGGAAGTATCATAGGAGTACTTCACACCATTCTCACCGATGTACTGCCAGATCTCCGAGTTAGGATCGTCCAAGTATCTCTTAAATCCTGTAAGATTATTCTCTGCAATACCACTCATCATAGAAGATCCTGCTTCAATGACGGTGTAATCCACATGCACCTCATCATGCGCAACCGTAGCAAGCGCGTCCTGCATTTTCTGCTCCATGGTCTCCTGCTCGCCCATGAGAGTTGCAATATCAAATGTTCTTTCCGTAATGGAAAGAGGGTAAGAGGTCATGGTCGACTTCTGAATATCATTGATATACTTACTCATACCAGTGGAAAGCGCCAGAATAAGCGCAATACCGATAATACCAATAGATCCTGCGAAACTGGTTAAAATCGTACGACCCTTCTTGGTCTTTAAGTTATTAAAGGAAAGGGCAAGGGCTGTACCAAAGCTCATGGATACTTTCTTTTTCTTCTGTCTTTCCTTCGCTTCCTCTACATCATCGCAAGGATTCGAATCATCTGTAATCTGACCATCCTTTAACTTTACGATACGGGTAGAATACTGCTCTGCAAGTTCTGGGTTATGGGTAACCATAATAACCAGCTTATCCTTTGCTATCTCTTTCAGCAGTTCCATAATCTGTACACTGGTCTCAGAATCCAGCGCACCCGTAGGTTCATCTGCAAGAAGAATGTCGGGATTATTGATAAGAGCTCTGGCGATCGCTACACGCTGCATCTGTCCACCAGACATCTGGTTGGGCTTCTTGTGCATGTGATCTTTTAAGCCTACCTTCTCTAATACCACCTTGGCTCTTTCTTTTCGTTCCTTCTTGGATACCCCAGCCAAAGTAAGTGCAAGCTCAACATTGGCAAGAACCGTCTGGTGGGGAATCAGATTATAACTCTGGAATACGAAACCAATGGAGTCATTACGATAATAATCCCAATCACTGTCCTTATACTTTTTCGTAGATACTCCATTAATAATCAAATCACCACTGGTATAACGATCCAGACCACCAATAATATTAAGCATGGTTGTCTTACCGGAACCAGACTGACCCAGAATGGAGACAAATTCATTCTCACGGAATTTAATGGATACGCCCTTTAATGCATCCTGCTTTAATTCACCCGTGATATATGTCTTCACAATGTTTTTTAACTCTAACATGTTCTCTGCTCCTTTCACACGAATCTATATTTTACCATGGTTTTGTGTATTTTCCGTTAAATATGCAGTTGCCTTTTACCACAATATTTTTCTTAATTTGGTGTTCCTTTTCATGAAAATAGCCAAAAAATAGGACTACTCAGCATAGAGTAGTCCTAAAATGAAATCTCATACACGCACTTTGTCTTGTAAAATCATCCGTCTTCCCTAAAAGCGCACCTTGAATTTTGCACTTCCAATCTGTATCACGTCACCATTATCTAATGGATTCATCCGCTGAATCTGCATATCTGCAAGATAGGTTGCCTTCTTCAGAGAAAGATTTTCGATATAGTAGGTGCCATCCATAAAATAAATTCTTGCATGAATCTTGGATACATCAGAATCATTAAATACAATATTACAAATGCTTGCACGACCAATGAGCACCTGCTCATCAAAGGAGAAGGATAGTTCCGGATTCACAAGGGAACCATTTTCTACTTCTAACTTGATGCTGTGGCTTCCTGTGGTAGGGGTAAAAGTCGCACTCATATCTCTTGCAGAAGCCTTAACCTTCTTTTCCTTGCTAGGTTCCTTTTCTTCTTTCAGTTTTCTTAAAAGAATCCATACCAATCCTGCTGTCTCTAACAATACAATGATTGCTAAAATCACCGTTGGTACCACATTAATCTTCTGGGGCAGACTTGCATAGATATCCATACGATTGGATACACCCGTCTGTGCTGCTTCCACAGTACTCTGCACATCAGAAACCGTGTTCAGAATCCCTGTCGTCATGCTTGTGATGCCTCCCACAATTCCAGTAGGCTCTGCTACTACATCTTCAGAAACACTGGTAATTGTTGCTACCACCGCATCTGATGAAACACTAGTAGTTGTTACCACTTCCTCTGAATCATTAGTTGCCTCTTCCGCATCATCTGCGGTCTTCTCTTCAGATTCTGCTGTAGCAGTATTTTCTTCTGTAATCGCAACTTCCCCGTCCTCGCACAGCGCAATGCTTTCTACACCAGTTCCTACTCCCGGCACAAGAAGATGTAAGGTTGTCATGCAAACAATCAGCATTTTTTGAAACATTATTCTATCCTCACTTTTTAGACTGAAGTATCTACTTTACAATCACTGTCATAATCGACAGATTATCATTCTCTTCATTAATGCGATCCATTAATCTAAGGAGCAAGTGCTTGGCCCAGGCTTCTGCATTTACCGCTCTCTGCAGATCAATACCGATTTCTCCGTCGCGAATAAATTCCCACATTCCATCGCTACAAAGCAAAAATGCATCCCCAGGCACAATGGAAGTTTCTGGCGCATAAATCTCTGGCTTACAGCGATCTTCACTGCCTACCGTTCGTAAAAGTGCGGATTGATCCGGATCCGTACAAATTTCCTGTCTTGTTATTTCTCCGCCTTTGTATTTCTTGTAAGCAACAGAATGGTCATTGGTATAAGACTGCACTTCTCCTTCATGCACATAGTATAGTCTGGAGTCACCTACATTGGCCCATACTGCTTTGTCTCCTACAACAGAAAGTGCAACCACTGTACTCTTAAGTACAGAATTACGTTCCTCCTGCTCTTTTAGTATTCTTCGATTCGACTCTATAATCTTTTCCTGAAGCCATCCCTTCTGGTCCGGCTGGAATGTGCCATCCCACTCTTCAACCATGGTATTGCATACGATTTCAGACGCCAACTCTCCAAAGGAGTGTCCACCAAGTCCATCAGCAACCACAAAAATACCATTTTGTTCTATGGTTCGAAAGGATACGTGATCCTGATTATAAGATCTTCCACCTTTATTTGTATACGCAAATACATCAAATTTCATAGGTGCATTCTTTTCCTTCTCTGTTCTTTCAACAACTACGGACTACACAACACACTTCACAACGATGGCTGTGTAATTATCCTGATTTTTCTTTTTATGTGCTAATACAGAACGTTCAATCGCTGCACACATCATTTCCGGCTGAGGATAACTTAGTACAGCTTTAATCTCCTCTTCCGATAATACTCCACCCACACCATCAGAGCAGGCAAGAAGGACATCCCCTTCATGAAGCTTCATCGGTCTAACGGACCCATCAATTTCAGACAATCCTGCATATCCCAAAAACTGAGTGAGTGCAGCTGTATCTGGATGCACTCTGGCAGGTTCAGGATCCAGTTCTCCATCCATAATGGCTTCGTCATACATCTGGTTGCGAAGATTATGTTCTGTGTTCAACTGAAAAAGATCCTCTCCTCGTTTTAGAAAGAGAAAACTGTCTCCTACGGAAGCATAATATAATCCATCGTCATAAATCATACAGGTAACCGCCGTGGAACCACCCTGTCCCTCTAAAAGCTTCTCTACTTCTGCAGAAGACTCATAGACACTCTGCTTTAACTGTGCTGCGATATTTTTGGAAACATTCATGTTTTCAAAATTTTTAACAATGTAGGTGATTGCCGTCTCACTTGCTACCTTGCCATCGCGCATTCCACCCATTCCATCGCACACAACAAAAAGAAGACCCTTCTCTTTACTGACTTTTACATTATGATCATTTACATATGCAAAGGAATCTTCCTGTCTGGCCCTTGTGCCAATTCCCTGTACACTTGCAATATGATAGCTTTGCTGTGGCATAGTATTACTCCTCAGTTGCTTCTTCTGTTACCGTAGTATCTTCTCCTGCTTTGATTCCATCATTCCAATTGAATTTATCATTACAGAATGGTACATACACCAGAGTGGTTGCTCCAAACTCTATCTTATCGAAAGCCTGCAGCTTTTCTGGCTGAATGACTGCTTCTCCATGCAGATAAATGTTGGAAGAGTTTTCTCCCGGAACCAAATAGCAGACATTATGCTTAGAGTCATAGTTAATCTTTGCATAATTTTCTCTGGATATTGCAGTATCTCCCTGGATAGAAATATCCATATGTCCGCCACGACCAACCGTGTTAATCTTCTCGTAAATTCTATAGTCCTTACCTTTTTCGGCACCTTCAATACATACAAGCCATCCTACTACAGGTTCCGTCTTCGTACTTACGTTTTTCTGAACAATACCTACTGTTTTACCTATATCTTCAGAAGAATCTCCACCTAACTGTGGCACAGGCATCTGCAGCGGCTGGGAAAGTTGAGAAATGCCTCCACCCATCGGCGGCACTACAGGACTCACCGGCTGCTGATTATTATTTGGCTGCACACCCATTGGCTGAGGCACAGGCTGCATAGCACCAGGCATGGGCTGCATGCCATTTTGCATTGGTTGAGGCATAGGCTGCATACCATTCTGGGGCATAGGATTCCCCATCGGCATCTGATTCATAACTGGCTGGTTGGGTTGCTTCAATTTATCACCCAACTTCTGGAATATATTCTTTTTCGGCGCCTGTTGCTGGGGCACACCATAAGGATTCTGTCCCTGTGGCATTCCATTATTCATCATCTGTCCTGGAGCCATCATTCCTGGCTGAGACATAGATTGTTGAGGCATAGGCTGGACACCTACAGGTGCTGATTGCATATTACCCAAAGGGGAGGCCATCATGGCAGGATTCATACCATTGTTTTGAGGAATGGGCTGGGGTATGGGCTGCATCATCGGCTGAGGCATACTACTTTGCGGCATCGGATTTCCTATAGGCTGCATTACTGGTGCGCTCATTCCGGCCTGTGGCATAGCATTACCCATAGGTTCCTGCGCAGGAGCCTTTTCCATCTGCTGGGCATTCTGGTTTGCCAGCGCATTCTGTCTTCTAACCTCTGCTGAATTTACATTATTGGCAGGCATCGTTTTTCCAATATCTACAGAAGGTGCTGCTACATTCGATGCTGGCATTGTTTTTCCAATATCTACGGAAGGTGCTGCTACATTCGATGCTGGCATTGTTTTTCCAATATCTACGGAAGGTGCTGCCACATTCATTGCGGGCATTGTCTTTCCGATATCTGCCGAGGGCGCTGCTACATTCATTGCGGGCATTGTTTTTCCGATATCTGCCGAAGGCGCTGCTACAAAGGGTGCAGGTATAGACTCTTCAGCAACTACAGGTGCTGCCGGCATAACAGGCATCTGGGGTAAATCAACTTCTACTGTTTTATCCGCTTCCAAAACGGGAGCATTTACAGACGGACTTGTCGTCTCTTCTTTACTGCCTGCCATCTCTGCAATGGGAGCAAAACTCTTGATTACTACACCACCATTTTGGCAATAAGGACAGGTTGCATTCTGATCCGTATTATATAAATGACCCTGATCACATTTTACGAAAGCCATACGCTACTCCTTTTTCTCTAATATGAAATATCAGTTCCCTGAATCCATACGGTTATATAGTTTGTATTTTCTGCTTCATTAAATTCCGCAGTAATAATAATTCCAGAGGCATTAGGAAGACTCAGTCGATTCACTAATTCCCAACCACTCTTTGCATTCATTAAAAGCAGAAACTCCTGCGTTGCGGAATCGCTATTCTGCAGACTTGTCATATCTAGTTCATCAAATATCTGGTCCAGGAAAATATCGTTATCATCCAGATTGTCATTTAACGCAGCTACACAATTATTACTTAGTAAGGTGCAGTAAGCCTTATCTGCCTCATACCAACTGTCTTCCAGTTTCTGGGTTGCCGTCGAGCTAAGTCCCATTTGCTTGCTAAGTAAAATTTCATGTGCCTTACGAAGGTTACCACTCTCTTCGTAGCTAAACATGTCCTTGATCAACTCGGCTCTATCTGATGCATCCAGGTATCCTTTTGCTGTTTCGTAACTATCCAGCGCTTTTTCATACTTTCCTGCATTCATATAGGATTCCGCATCTTCATAGGCATCCTTCTTCTTCACCATATCTCTAGATGCTTCCGCCTGTTTCTTTGCATCCTTATAGAATGAGATAGCATCAAAAGCCTTTGCAGCTTCTTCATATTTCTCCTGTGCATAAAGCGCGTTGGCCTCTTTATAGGCATTTCCCCACTTTGTAAACAGGAGAACAAGCACTACCGCAGCCGCGGCAACAACGCCTCCAATAATCACAAAAATAGGCCAGATCTTTTTCTTCTTCTGTTCTGATGATACAGGTGTGGAAGCAGTCATCGGCTGATTACCCGTTGTCGGTATATACCCATTGGGAACAAATGTACCACCAGAAGCAGGCACACTAGGTGCCATAGGAGACGGTACCTGCTGTGGCTGCATATAGCTGTTAATGCTAGACTGCTCCTTTACACTGGTAAGTGCATTCTTAAACACGCGCATTCCCTGAAAACGATTTTCCGGGATGACCGCCAATGCCATAAGTAGCGCACTCTCTTGGTCTGGGGTAATCTGCACACCCATGGCAGAGGGTCTGACCATTTCATCCCTTTCCAAACGATCAATCGCATCCGGTGGACGCTGTCCCGTCAGTGCAAAGTAGAATGTTGCACCCATGGAGTATACGTCTGTAAAAGGACCTTGCTTACCACGTCTGGAGTATTGCTCCTTAGGTGCAAACCCATGTTTCAAAACAATATCAAGACTCTGGCTCTTATCCCCCAGACTATATCTCGCCGCACCGAAATCTATTAACTTAACATCTCCACTCTCCGTTATGAAAATGTTATCCGGCGTAACATCTCTGTGAATGATTCCCTTATCATGTACCTGCGCCAACGCTTCCATGACGGGAAGAAGAATCTTTTCTGTCGTAGGATAATCTACTCTTCCGCCGTTTCTTCGGATAAATTCTTCAAAGCTTTCCCCTTCCACGAAATCCATTACGAAATACGCGGTATCATTTTCTTCAAAATATCCAAGCACATGAACTATGCCTGGAACTTCGCTAAATTCCGCAAGGGTTTCTGCCTCCTGCAAGAAACAGGATTTTCCGTAATTAAAGTTTTCCTGACGCTCACCAGAAAAAGATGTTACCGTTGTGCCTGTACGGGTAACCATCGCATCTGGAAAAAATTCCTTGATTGCAACTTTTAAGTTTGTTTCGTATTCAACAGCCTGGTAGGTTATACCAAAACCACCCTGTCCTAAAACTCGTTCTAGTACGTATTTTCCTGCTAATACAGTTCCTTCAGGTAATGCTAAGGGGTACTTTTCACTCATCTTTGTGCCACGCTCTCTTCATCTTATTCTGGAAGATCAATATACAGAGTGGTAAAATCCTCTGTATCATAATCGTAATGCAGTGCAAGGAAGTTCGTAGATCTGGGAACCATATTAATAGTTAATATAAGTCCGGTTCCTTCATAAACCATATTCAGATCCAGCGTCTCAATGTCCTCACTATATACAGTACAATAATCATCTGCGCTATTGCTGAATCCATAATACAGGACACCATCTCTAACATTAAGACAGGTACAATCCATGGTCGTTTCTAATATATCCAAGGTGTCACATGCTGCATAATAGGTATCATACATACCTATCTCGTAACCATCATCTGTCGCATCCGCCCAATAGATGTAATTATCATACGCCACCATTGCTACAGGACTATTTACAGTACAGATGTACTCTTCATATCCGTACCCCATCTTTTCCACTGGACAACAATACATGACACCAACGGGATCCACATAGTAGATGTTGCCATCCCAAATGCTAACGCAAGCCGGGTCATAGATTTCGGTATCTGGACTGTCATTATTTACAGAGATATAGAAACTATCCGTTTCCAAATCCTTGTAAACTAGGATAATGTCATCTGCAGCCGCAACAAGATACCATATATCGGAACTCTCCTCTGCGTCAAAAACAAGTTCCGTCTGTCCAGAAGTATTTGCCTTCCAAATTTCATAATCCTTGTTATAGAAAATGCTGTCATCACTATAGGCGTATAGTCCATCAATACCGCCTTCATCAATCACTACGCTATCTCCATTTTTAGGCTGGAAGTAAAGACATTTATCTCCCTCATCAGCATAAAAATAGCCGTTGGGTGTATCTACCGCATATCCCCAGTTTGCAAAAATATTATTAATAGCGATGGCATCAAAGGTCTGAACGCGGCCAGAGCTTTCCTGTGCCTGGCGCTCAGCCTCTTCCTGTGCCAGTCTTGCCTCTTCTGCAGCAGCGGCCTCTTCTGCTTCTCTTCTTGCCTGTTCTTCTGCTTCTTTTCTTGCCTGTTCCTCTGCCTCTCGCTGGGCCTGACGCTCTGCTTCTCTAGCCTGACGCTCTGCTTCTTCTTTTTCCAGACGAAGTCTCTCTGCTTCCTCGGCTTCCTGCTGTGCCTTCACCTTCTGGTTGTGATTAATAATACCAAAGGCAGCACCGCCGCCACCTAAAACAACCACAGAGGCAACAATACTAATAATCACGGGAAGCTTACTCTTCTTTTTCTGCGTAGGATCTTCCCCATTGATGTAGGTTACAGGAGGCATGGCGCCATAGGTTGGCGGAACCTGCTGCGGCATTGTTCCATACATCGGTGTCTGGTTTGGCATACCCTGGGGCTGCGTTCCATACACAGGCATCTGAACCGGTGCTCCCGGCATATCATAAGGACTCTGGGGCTGTGGCTGAACATTATCCGCTTTGGGAGCATACGGGCTAACCGGCTGGGCTGGCATATAGGGGTTCTGTAAAGGAACCGTTTTCCCAACTTCTCCCATGGGAGGAACTGGCTGCTGGCCAGGCATCCCGCTATTCATTTGCTGATTATACATTTCTTCTGGTGTCACTTTTTTCTCCTGTTCTCGTATCGGGACGATATATTCTTCTATCCCAGATTTTTTCGAATTTGCTGCAACATATTTGTTTTCTGCTCAATCTGCTGTTGTTTTAATCTAATCAGTTCTTTTGTCTGTTCTATTTTTGAGGTCAGCTTACTTCTTCTGGAAAGTTCCCTCGAGGAACAATCCGACACCCCTGCCTCACAACTCAGCAAAACTGCTTCTAAATCTCGCTTTTCCTCGTTCAGCTGTAAGAGTTCCATCTTCAATTGATTAAACTGCATTTCTTCTTTCAGCTGAGACTCTGTTTTTTTCGGAACCTGCTGGCCCTCGCTCCTTGCCATTCCGCTTTGTGTATGTTGCAGTTGACTGATGTTATTCCGAATCTGTTGAATCATATTCGCTTTGCGGTCAATCTGCTGCTGTTTGGACTGAATCTGTTCTTTGATTTTTTTAACTTGCGCAGTAAGTTTTCTTTTTCTATTAAACTCTCCTGCTGAACAGTCTGCCAAACCTTCCTCATAACTAAGCAGGATGTCTTCCATATCCCTCTTCTCTTCATTCAGCTGCAAAAGTTCCAACTTCCAACGATTATAGTTCTCCTGCAGATCCTCTACAGAAGGAGGGGTCATATTTCCTGCAGGTGATGGTTTCCATGCAGCAACCGGTTTCTGATAATTCGGATCATAGGGCTTCAATGCCTGCGCGTTCATAGACGGCTGTCTAAGGGGCATCTTCCCGCTCGCTGCAGTTCCTAAGGGGACATTCTGCGCGGGCGCATTTTGCAATGGAGCCTGCTGCATAAAGGTACTCTGCATAGAACTGTTTTGCATCGGAATATTCTGCACAGGTATATTTTGTCCTGGCGCAACTAGCTGATTCCCAAAAACGGCTACCGTGGCCATTGGATTCGGCTGCTGTTGCAATTGCACCATGCCACGAAGTGCATGAATAAATGCCGACATCTTCTGAAATCTATTGGCGGCCTGTACAGCTAGTGCCATCATAAGTACGTTCTCTTTTTCTGTAGAAATCACAGCACCTTCTTTACTAGGCGGAAGTAGTTCATCATTCTCCAGTCGGTCAATCGAATCCATTGGTCTATGACCCGTTAATGCCGTATAAAAACAAGCCGCGGTGGAATACACATCCGTAAAGGGACCCTGACGTCCTCTTCTCGAATACTGCTCTTTCGGTGCAAAACCATGTTTTAGCACCACATCCAGAGACTTACTCTTATCTCCCAGACTCTGTCTCGCTGCACCAAAGTCTAGCAGCTTCACCGTTCCATCTTTCAAAATGTATATGTTGTCGGGAGCAACATCTCTATGTACAACACCCTTTTCATGCACTTTACTGAGAGCCTCCATCACAGGAAGCATAATCTTTTCGGTTTCTTCGTAACTGAGCTTCCCACCTTTTTGGGAAAGATACTCTGAAAAACTCTGTCCCTCTAAATAGTCCATGACATAGTATGCTGTAGAGTTTTCCTCAAAATAGCAATAGATGCTTACAATACCTTGAATCCCAGAAAAAGATGCCAGAGTTTTGGCCTCTTCCAAAAAGCAATCCATACCATAGGTATAGTTTACGGCATACTCCCCACCATGATGCGTTACCGTTGTCCCCATTCTGGTAGCCAAACAATCTGGAAAGTATTCTTTTATTGCCACACTACGTCCCGAATCATAATCGGTCGCTTTGTATGTAATACCAAATCCACCCTGTCCTAGTACGCGATCCACAATATATTTTCCTGCAAGGACCGAACCGGAAGGTAAGGCTAATGGATACTCTTTTTCCATAGACAACACCCTTTTCTTAACGCAAAAATAGACTGCAAGCAGTCTATTCTATTTTACTCCAGCAAACAATGTTTTTCCACCAGAAATATCCAAAACACTAGGAGATTTCTAAGCCAATAGGACAGTGGTCACTCCCCAAAACATCCTGATAAATCATCGCATCCTGTAACCGATCTTTCAGCTTCTCTGAAGCCACAAAAGCATCTATTCTCCATCCCACGTTTTTCTCTCTGGCATGGAACCTGTAACTCCACCAGGAATATGCATCTTTCTTCTCCGGATAAAAATAGCGGAAAGTATCAATGTAGCCTGCATTCAGCACGTTTGTAAAACACTGTCTCTCCTCGTCTGTAAACCCAGCACTATGATGGTTGGTTTTGGGATTCTTTAAGTCAATTTCTTCATGGGCAACATTTAGATCACCACAGTAAATAACCGGCTTCTTCTCTTCCAATGCTAGGATATATTTTAAAAAATCTGCTTCAAAAACCTGTCTGTATGCTAAACGCTCCAACTCCTGCTTGGAATTTGGCACATAAACCGTGATAAAGTAGTAATCCTCAAATTCCAGCGTAATCACTCTGCCTTCGTGGTCATGTTCTTCTATACCAATCCCATAGGAAACACTAATCGGCTCTTTCTTTGTAAATATTGCTGTTCCAGAGTACCCCTTCTTCTCCGCATAATTAAAGTACTGATAATATCCGGGGGCATCAATCTCTGCCTGGCCTTCCTGCATTTTGGTTTCCTGCAGGCAAAATATATCTGCATCCGCTTCCTTAAAAAAGTCCATAAATCCTTTGGTAAGGCATGCTCTAAGTCCATTTACATTCCAGGAAATAAATTTCATATTCGTCTCCTTCTCTCTTCCAAATCGCCAATAAAAAATGGGGCAGTCTTAAGGCTGTCCCATTATAGAATTACTTCAAGTACTCTTTAACCTGTTCGTAAACGCCCTTGCCATCTAACTTAAACTTCTCCATTAAGGCAGAGGCACTTCCAGACTCACCGAATCTGTCGTATACACCAATTCTCTTCACTGGAACTGGATAGATTTCAGAAAGTGCTTCACATACTGCACTGCCAAGACCACCGATGACATTGTGTTCTTCCATCGTAATCACTTTTCCGGTCTTCTTAGCACTATTTACAATGAGTTCTGTATCTAAGGGCTTAATGGTGTGGATATTCAGTACTTCAGCATCGATACCATCTGCTGCCAACATTTCTGCTGCCTTGATAGCACTATCAACCATAACACCCGTTGCCACGAGAGTCACATCCTTACCCTCTTTTACAGTAATACCTTTACCAAGCTCAAACTTGTAGGTTTCTGGATCATTAATGACAGGAACTGCTGCACGTCCCAAACGTACATATACAGGTCCTTGATAATCTGCGATAGCATGAATCGCTGCTCTAGCCTCAACATCATCAGAAGGGCAAAGCACTACCATACCAGGAATAGCACGCATCAATGCCAAATCTTCTAAGCACTGGTGAGATGCACCATCTTCACCAACGGTAATGCCTGCATGAGTAGCACAAATCTTAACATTTAAGCCGGGATAAGCAATAGAATTACGAATCTGCTCGTAAGCTCTTCCAGAAGCAAACATGGCGAAAGAAGATGCGAACACGGTTTTACCAGTGGTTGCAAGCCCCGCTGCAATACCCATCATATTTCCTTCTGCAATACCAACATCAAAGAATCTATCGGGATATGCTTTCTGGAATACACCCGTTTTGGTTGCACCTGCAAGATCAGCATCCATTACGATGATATCTTCTCTCTTTGCTCCTAATTCAACTAACGCATTACCATAGCTTTCTCTGGTTGCGATTTTCTTTACATCTGCCATTGTTCCAAATGCTCCTTTAAACAGAAAATCTGTCTACTCTTATTTTAAACTTTCAGCTACCTTCTCGAGATCCGCCATGGCGATGGCATATTCCTCATCATTTGGTGCTTTTCCATGCCATCCTGCATTATTTTCCATAAAGGATACATCCTTACCCTTTATCGACTTCATAATGATGGCTGTTGGCTGACCTTTCGTCTCTCTTGCTTTCTTAAATGCTGCACGTAATGCATCAAAATCGTGCGCATCAACGTTAATTGCCTGGAACTGAAAAGCTTCAAACTTTTTATCAATAGGATAAGGAGACGCGCTGTCCTCTACATTACCATCAATCTGCAGACCATTGTTATCTACGATTACAACCAGATTATCAAGCTTTTTGGTACCTGCAAACATAGCAGCTTCCCATACCTGACCTTCCTGAATCTCACCATCACCAAGAAGCGTATAGACTCTGTAGTCTTTCTGATCCATCTTACCAGCAAGAGCCATACCAACCGCTGCACTAATTCCCTGTCCCAAAGAGCCAGTGGACATATCCACACCAGGGGTGTGTCCCATACAAGGATGTCCCTGCAAATGGGAGCCTACCTTACGGAGTGTAAGTAACTCTTCCTTAGGGAAAAATCCTCTCTCTGCGAGAGCTGCATATAATCCCGGTGCTGTATGACCCTTAGATAATACAAAGCGATCTCTGTCTGGATCCTTTGGATTCTCAGGATTAACATTCATCTCTTCAAAATATAAAAACGTAAAGACATCTGCTGCCGACAAGCTTCCACCGGGGTGTCCGGCTTTTGCTGCATGCACGGAAGAAATAATGCCTTTACGAATCTCACAGGCTTTGCGCTTTAACTCTAAATTGTCCATGATGGCTCCTTATTTTTCATTTGGGCAGAAATAAGCCCACAGATATATTTATTATATTCCTTTTTCCACATACATGCAAAAAGACTAATGCTACTTTGTTCTTCTTGCAGACGATGTACCACTCGGAACAGAGGGTGCTACCGTAAGAATCGCTGGCATCTTGGGTAGTGGCTGTTTCTTACTGGATTTTTCCTGCACCGCTTTCTTTTTTGCTGTAGATGTTCTTTCAAAACGAAGACAGGGTTTTCCTTCTTTAACATCCAGGGTGACATTGCCACCTTTTACCAATTTTCCATAAAGAAGCTCATTTACAAAAAGCGGCTTAATCTGCGTATCCACCACTCTCTCTAACTGTCTTGCTCCATACTCTCTGGTGATACCTTCCTTTAATACATAGCGGAAGGCTTCATCAGAAACCTGCAGTTTCACTTTCTTTAGAAGCAGTTTCTCAGACAAACTACGCAGTTTCTTTCTAGCAATTAGTTCCGCCATCTTCTCGCTCATAGGGTGGAACTCTACGATACCGGAAAGGCGATTTCTGAATTCTGGTGAAAATACCCTTTTCACTTCCTCCATCATAGCGCCCATGTTTACATTTTCTCCACCAAACCCCATGGCACTCTTTCCAAGTTCTCTGGCACCGGCGTTACTGGTCATAATAATAATGACGTTACTAAAGTCCGTCTTTCTTCCCTTATTGTCTGTTAAGGAAGCATAATCTAATACCTGCAGCAGTACGTTATAAATATCCTGGTGTGCCTTTTCTATTTCATCTAATAAAAGAACACAGTAAGGCTCCTTTTGTACTGCTTCCGTAAGTAATCCACCTTCTTCATATCCAACATATCCTGCAGGCGAACCAATTAATTTTGCTACGGTATGCTTTTCTGCATACTCACTCATATCAAATCGAACCAAAGGCATTGCCATCTCTTTAGCAAGTACCTTAGCTACCTCTGTCTTACCAACACCAGTAGGACCCACGAATAAAAGACCTGCAATAGGTTTATGTTCTTCTAAAAGTCCCGCACGAGACATAGAAATGGCTTCCACCAGTTTTCTGACTGCCTCTTCCTGACCAAAAATCTGAGAGGTAATTTTCTCTTCCAGCTTAGACAGTCTATCAATCTCGCTTCCCTTTGCCTGACTGGCAGGGATACCACAGGCTTTGGTTAACACCTCTTCTAGGGTTTCTTTATCTACCACAGGTACTTTCTTATCTTCCTGGGGATGCAGCTTACGATAAGCACCTGCTTCATCTAGCAAATCAATTGCCTTATCAGGAAGAAATTTCCCGTGCACCAATCTGCTGGTTAGTTCTACAGCCGCCTCGATAACGCCGCTGGCATAGCGTACACCATGAAATTTCTCATAAGACTTCTTGATACCCTTAAGAATCTGTACCGCTTCTTCGCTGCTAGGTTCTTTAATCTCTACCGTCTGAAAACGTCTGGATAATGCATTATTGTTACCAAAGGATTTTTTATATGCACTATACGAAGTAGCACCAACAAAGCGGATCTCTCCACTCTCAAAATAGGGTTTTAAAATATCGGAAACATCCATGGATCCGCCACCTAAAGATCCAGCCCCTAAAAGAGTATGAATCTCATCAATAAACAGAATCGCATTTTCCATACCGACAAAGCACTCCATCACTGACTTCATGCGCTTTTCCAGCTCACCTCGATACTGGGTACCTGCAATGAGGGATGCTACATCCAAAAGATAAATCTTTGCATCTTTTAAAGCCTCTGGCACTTCTCCCTTCACGATTTTCTCTGCCAGACCATATGCCATGCTGGTCTTTCCAACGCCAGCCTCTCCTAAAAACAGAGGGTTATTCTTTTCCTTTCTGCAGAGAATCTGCAGTGTTCTTTCCAATTCTTCTGCTCGGCCAATCAAAGGATTATGTTTTGCCACAGTTTCGTTGAGACAGGTTGCATACTTCTTCCATGCATCTTCTCTGGTCTCTTCATCCCCATCAGAATCAATGGCTTCCTGAATACGATACAGAATCTCTTCCTTGTCACCAATCTGTTTCTCAATAAAATAAACAGCAAAGCAATCCTTTAGTTTAAAGATTGCCCACAGCATATGATGCAAATCAATCGCATCATGTCCACTGTTATGAGACGCCTGGGCAGCACCTTCAATCACACGTTCAATACCAACGGAAACCTGTGCTTCCTCTCCCGTACGAATTTCCTTATGGGGCAGACTCTCTATAAAATAAGCATCCAAATCTTCTCGAAGCGTATCAATTTCTCCGCCCAAATCTTCAAAACAACGAGCAAAAATAGTGTCCGCAGACATTCCAAACAGGATATGTTCCGGCGTCACATACTCATTCTGCATATACACGGATTTCATAACTGCATTCCGCATAACTTCTTCTACTCTTGGTGTAAATAACATATTCTATCTCCAAATACTATTCTTCCACGGGTTCTACAGAAAGACTGAAAGGATGCTTTCTGCTTCTGGCTTCTCCTATGACTCTGGACTGTTTGGTTAGCGCAATGTCATAAGGATAAATACCCACTACTGCTTTTCCGCCATGATGTACAGTTAACATCAGCTCCATGGCTTCGTCATGGCTTTTCGCAAAATATTTTTCCAACATCTCTACCACAAAATCCATGGGGGTGAAATCATCATTATGCATAATCACCTTATAGAGCGTTGGTTTCTTAATCTTCGTGCCTGCTTGTGGCTGTTTTTTATTTGCTGCCTTAGCATTTGTCTTTTCTGCCATAGTATATCCCCGCTATCATTAAAAGAAGGCGCCACGATACCGCAGCGCCTGCAAACTAACTAGTCATCCTTACTCGTCTTCGTCGTCATCCACGGCACTGGCCACGGAGCTAACGGTAGAGGATACCACCGTAATCACTACTGCAATAATAATGATTAAAGCACCTCCAAGAACAAGCATTACCATCAGGTTTTGCTGCTGGGTTTCCTCATCTAATTCGGCTGCTGCACTAGCATCGTCATCCTGGGTTTCCTCAATTACCGTATCATCTTCCTTATCTTTCGAGAAATCATGATTCGCAATAGAAAATCCTACTAAAGCACCTACAATAATAAGCATCAAAATCCATAATACTGTCTTAATGGGGCTCTTCTTTTTTTCTGCCGGTCTGGTTATTTCTCTATTTTCAAGTTCACTCATAACATTCATCCTTTCTAGGACATAGATAGGAACATTTTATCATAATTAAAACAGGTGGTCAAAGCTAGCTTTCCCGTTTCTCTGCTGTGGAAAGCAGGATTCTATCATTATCCAGATCCTTTCCCGTATTATCAGCAAAACGCTTTAACAGATCCTCCACGGTCATTTCGTCTCTTTCTGCACCGGAGACGTCCAGAACAATCTTTCCATCGCTCATCATTAACGTTCTGTTCCCTAGTTCCAAAGCTTGATGCATATTGTGGGTAATCATCATACAGGTAATATTTCTTTCAGACACAATGTCCTTAGTAAGCTTTAGCACCTTATCTGCCGTTCCCGGATCTAGCGCTGCAGTATGCTCATCCAAGAGCAAAATCTTTGGTGTGACTAATGTTGCCATAAGAAGTGTCAGGGCCTGACGCTGTCCACCGGATAATAGTCCAACTGGATTTTTCATGCGATCCTCCAGTCCCATATCCAATCTGGCTAGTGCTTCCCTAAAGGTTTCTTTATCCTTCTTGGATACCCTACTGAAATATGCGGAGCTCCTTGTAGATGCACGAAGATAGGCAATGGCAAGATTCTCCTCAATACTCATATGAGGGGCTGTTCCCTTCATAGGATCTTGGAACAGATGACCAATATACTTGGATCTTTTATATTCCGGAACAAAGGTAATGTCTTTCCCATCCAGTTCCACAAATCCCTCATCTACATAAAATCCACCACAGATGGCATTAAAGGTGGTCGACTTTCCTGCACCATTACTACCAATAATGGTGATAAAATCTCCGTCCTTTACCGTAAGATCTAATCCATCTAAAGCAACCTTTTCATTAATGGTTCCCTTGTTAAATGTTTTTCGAAGTCCGGTTAGTTGTAACATTAGTTCTCCTCCTCACCTTTCTTCGCTGCCTCTTCTCTCTGCTTAACTAGTTCCTTGTGTTTTTTCATTGCCACAATCTTTGTTCTCTGCAGAGATATAATTTCCTTAATGGCTGGCATAGAAATCGCAATACCTACAATAATAGCGGATACCAGCTTTAACGCCGTTGCCGGCAAATTGAAACGAAGCGCAATCGCTACAATGACTCGATACAAGCAGGAACCGAGAATGACACCAAGGGCACGAATCTTAATTCCCTTTTTACCAAAGATTGTCTCACCGATAATCAGAGATGCTAACGCAACAGTAACCATACCCGTTCCCATATTAATATCTACTGACTTCTGGTATTCTCCCAAAAGACATCCCGCCAATGCTGTCACCGATCCACCGATACACAGACCCACTGTCGTCGTAATGGATGGATTTATAGAAGAACTCTTGACCATGGCAATATTATCACCCGTTGCACGAAGAGATAATCCAAGTCTTGTTCCTAAGAAAAGGAGCAGTAACACTGCAACAACGACAACAAAGATAAGTGCCGTAATTAACTTATAGTAAGAAGCAAAAGGTGTATTAGCCAGTAACTCCTTCATCATAGTAAAAATGGTCTTCGTATCATTCATACTCAGTGTAGATTTTCCCATCACCAAAATATTAATCGTGTATAGACCTGTATTTACCACAATACCTGCCAGCATACTTTCCACCTTCATTTTGGTCTGCAGGAAAGCGTTTACTAAACCGGAAAGAATACCTGCGCCCATGGCTGCAAGAGGTGCCAAAAAAGGATGTCCCGCAATAGCAACTACAGCACCAACTGCTGCGCCCATGGTATAACAACCATCCGTAGACAAATCACAAACATTTAGCATGGAATAGGTTAGAAACAGTGCCAGCGCAATGAGGGCATAGATGAGTCCCAGTTCCAATGCGCTCTGTATAATAGGCCAGGTAATCATAATAGTCTTATCCTTATCGTAATTTACAACACTACTTCCATTTTACCACAAATAAAAAAATCCCGCTTACACGGGATTTTTCTATCTTTTCACAAGTTCTCTATGCGAGTATTGCTAACTTATTCAAAAGACTCTGCTGTGGTGATCTCCTTGAACTGGGTGCAAAGAGGCTCAAAAGCAGCCCTGATGGTCTCTAAGTCAAAGCCTACTGCTGCGCAAGTTTCCGTATTTACAGTAGCGATACCATTATCAAAGGTAACAACGGGAGTCTCACCAGCCTTCTTACCATTTACTAGTAAGTCTGCAACCATATCGCCAGTAACCTTACCAAGGTTTGCATAATCTACACCATATCCGCAGAAACCACCGTTTAATGCGAAGGAGTCAGCACCGGTATAGTGAGGAATGCCTGCTTCCTGTAAAAGTTCATAAATAGAAAGCTCTGCTGTCATGATGGTATTATCGCAAGGAGTAAAGATGGCATCTACATCTTCTGCAATCAAAGCCTGGGTTGCTAAGATAACGTCATCGGTAGAAGAACCCATCTTCTCAACATAAGCAACACCATTTGCATCACACCATGCTTTTGCATCAATGATTGCCTGGGTAGATGCGTCCTGTGCAGTATCATATAAGAGACCTACATAAGAAAGATCAGCATCTGCTGCTGCCATTAAATTCATAATCGTCTTGGTATCAAGCGCATCACTGGTACCAGTAATATTTGCCCCAGGTGCTTCCATAGAAGCAACAAGACCTGCACCAACAGGATCAGATACAGCAGAAAATACAACAGGAATCTGATTGTCTTCCGTTGCAGACTGCATAACCATTGCTACGGGTGTTGCAACAGCTACAATCACATCAACCTCATCTGCTACCAGGTCTGTTGCAATCTGATTTAATACAGTGGAATCAGCCTGACAGTTCTGATAGTAAGGAGCGTATTCAAAGGTAACACCGTATTCTGCACCCTTTACGTCCAATTCCTTCTCAATGTTTTCTACAATCTGGTTCAGGGAAGCATCATCTACATAGTTTACGATACCAACTTTGTATACCGTACCTTCTGATGTGCCACCATTTGCTTTTCCACATCCTGCTAAAGTGGAAGCGACCATTGCACCACACATTACAGTTGCTAAAATCTTCTTTTTCATAATCGTACATCCTCCTTTGAAAGCATATTTTTTACTTGCTGCCTTCTACAAGTCAATAACGACCATATTTTATAGGATAATTTTTACCCACGCAATAAAAAAAGTGCATACAATCTAAGGTTTTTTCCCCTGTATAATGCACTTTTTCAACAAAATTATAAGTATTTTGCAAGGGTGCAAGGCTTTTTATTCCACACCAATCAGTCCTGCTGCCCCAATAATTCCTACGTCGTTTCCACCGGGTGCTTTCTTAATGACAGGTATAAAAGCATGCTCTCCGCCAAAAGAATTCTTTTTCACATAGTCATTTAGAAATGCTTCCATAAGGTCAAACCTTGCAGAAATCCCGCCGCCAATATACACCACTTCAGGGCGGAATAAATCAACAATCCCTGTCATACCTTCTGCCAAATGTGTCAGGTACTTATCAAAAGCTTTCTTTGCAACGGGATCCTGATCGCTGACAGCCGTCATAATTCTTCGGCCATCTAACTGACCGTCCTTCTTATAAAGCTTTGTAAGCGGTGTCTTTTGTTTTGCCTTTTCAATCTCTTTTTTCGTATCCTTAATAAGCCCTGTGGTAGAGCAGTACGCCTCGAAGCAGCCTCGTTTTCCACAGCTGCATTTTCTGCCTCCACTCTTTAAAATCATATGTCCTACTTCAGCACCACCTGCATGCTCGCCGCCATAAATCTTTCCATGTAAAATAATTCCACAGCCTAGCCCCGTTCCTAGTGTCAAAAGGATGGCACTTTCATAGGCTGTTTCCTTTTCTGATAAAAGTACACCTAGTGCAGCACAGTTTGCATCATTATCCACTTTCACGGAAAGTTCCAGTTTATCGGAAAGATAGTCGGCAACCGGCACATTCTCCCAGTGGATGTTATTGGAATAGGGAACAAATCCTCTTACGGCATCTACAGTGCCTGGATTGCCAATGCCAACACCCAGACAGTCCATGTCTTTCACTTCATCCGCAATCATAAGATCTTTGGCTAGTTCTGCCATACGGTCTAATACAGCATAGGCACCCTCTTCTGCTTTTGTGGGTACCTGGCGCTGCAGAAGTATAGTATTATTTTCATCTACGATACCGCCTTTAATAAAGGTGCCGCCAAGATCGATACCAATTCTGTAACTACTCATGATGTTCTCCGTTTTTCGTTTCTTTCAATAGTGCAGGATGTGTGTGCTAGTATTTTCAAATGTTTATGTTGAATGATGCGGACCAGGCTAGCGCGGACATTCTCCACAGGACACGCTTCCGCTCGACCTTCGGTCCCGTGGAGAAAGAGGCCGCGCGCCTGGTCCTATGTTACTAATAGGTAGATGAATTACATGGTTATGGTCATAGTTATACGGTCATGATTTGCTGGATTTCCGTGGCATGGGTTCCCGCTTCGAAGCTATCCGTTTTACTGCTTCTATAGGGCGGTACAGGCAGGCCATTCACTCCATATAAATCTACTTGCACGGGATAATTGGTCCAGAGATATCTTAAGTACTTTGCCAGAGGTACTGCGTCCGAAGATACCACAACACCAGTACCGGAAAGTCTTCCTACAGCAGGATAGAACACCTTGTCTTCGCCTGCCAGTTCAAAACCTGAAATAGGCTTATCCCTTCCTATGACATTTCGTACTTCTAGGCCATCACCCAAATCTCGGAAACTAACCACAGCATTTCTGCCATCAAACTTCACTGCTTCGATGGCCGGTGTACGGCCTTCTACGGACTTCATCATGTGATATACTTCCGTCATAGCAGTTCTATACATACGTTCCCCGACAGGTTCTTTATCCTTAGGATGAATATCATTAAATTCTCCCGCATCAATCAAAACAGACATATAGGCATCTTTTACCATTTTGGACACTTCTTCCTGGGCTTCTCTGATGAGACACCAATGCTTATAGTCCGGATCATTCTGGTATCGATTTCCGGGAAGCTGACAGAAAATCATAGGAAGTTCTTCTCCCCAAAGTTCTCTCCAGTCCTGAATCATTCTGCTAAATAGTTTTTTATACATGACTGGTCTGTGATCATCACTCTCTCCTTGATAGAAAAGCCATCCTTTCAAGGTGTAAGGCGCGACTCTCTGTAGCATACATTCATACAGACCACCCGGTCTATAGGGATTACGACAATTAATCGGTCCCGGCCAAAGATTCTTTCCAATCTTTTCCTGCAGCGCATCCCAGGAAATATTCGGCTGCTGCTTGTACACTTCCTGCGATTTTTCAAACCATGCCTTGTCATATGCCTCATATTCCAAATACTCTTTAATCTGCTCTTCTTCCGATTTATCTTTATTCTTTTCTACATACTCATTCCAATAGATTGCGGTTTCTTTGTCTTCTAAAAGAGCTTCCTTTCGCATCCATACACTAGCAGAGGTACCTCCCCAGTTACATCCAATGAGTCCTACCGTTACCCCTAATGCTTCAGACAACTTCTTTCCAAACAGATAGCCTGCTGCAGACCACGCCTTCGCATCTTCCGGTCCAAAAAGACTCCAACTGGTATTTCCCTCATCCTGGAAAAATTTATCATCCATGTATCCATTTTTCTGCGTATAATAAAATCTTACATTGGGATGATCTTTCTCTAAGTGTTCCTTTCCACCGGTCATGTTCTGCAGTTCAAACTCCATATTAGACTGGCCGCCACAAAGCCAGACCTCCCCCACGGCAATATCTGTATAAGTTCTGTTTTCTCTATCACCATCAAAGACGGTCATACGAACGCCTATCTGCGCTTTCATAGGATTTAAAGAAACCACCCAACGCTCATCTTTCACTTCGGCAACTTTTTGTTGCTTTCCCTCTGCGCTTTCTACTTCAACCGTTATAACTCTTCCTTCTTCTCCCCATCCAAAGATTTTGCAAGGCTTTCCCTGCTGCAAAACACAATGGTCACTAAAGACAGCTGCTACTTTAAACTTTGCCATTTTCCTTCTCCCAATATCAAAGAATGCCTTGTTTACCTTCTCATCATAGCCTATTACCTTCTCTTCTTCAATCATTTATAACAAGTTTCAAACCCATTAGTTTTATCATAAATCGGCCACCCCAAGTGGTTACTAGTTTTTTATAATCTTCTGGAAAGACACGTCCTTTATTCCCCATAATATCAAAGGTAACTTTCGCCTCCATAATATGCCCGGGAAGATCATGAAAACCATTTCTCTCATAGAACGATTTCCTTTTTACTCGACACTCATAATTTTCCGCCTTTGGATCCAAAACCTCTCTAGCAAGGAAAAGGTTCTTCGACTGATATCTATTTTGCAATTCTTTTAATATTTTGCTGCCATACCCACTTCCGCGAAGATCCTTGTTAATTGCGAAATAAAACAGATACGCGTGTTCCTCGCCTGTAATAACATAGCTCATTCCAACGACCTTTTCCGCTTCAAGAAATACAAGAAATTCTGATGTTCCTTTCTTCTCATTTTTAAGGAGAATTCTCCATGGAAATCTCTCTACTTTCGGAAAGGCCTCATAATATAACCTCTTCACGGTATTTCGGTAGTGCAAAGCATCCACCACTCTTTTTATCTCCATACATTTTCCCCAAATCACAAAAACATACTAGCCCCTGCAAGTATAATCAACACATACGTCATCACCAGAAACTTTTTCTGTGATATTTTCCGGAACAGATAATTTCCAATAGGCATTGAAATTAACAGCGTCGCTGTTCCTACCACCGACCGTATGATATTCACTCTAGTGAAATGTCCTGATACAGCATCATATATTAAGTACAGCACACCTGTAATGACCCATACCGCATTCATGGTAGCACGAAATGACTTTTTTTCGGGGATTGCGGAAATTGCATAAATAACTAGCATCGTCCCTCCAGAAAGAAACATACCATGAATAATTCCTGCAATCAATATCACACACGTAAGAACAATTTTAGGAACACTGATCGTTTTCTTCGCAAAGAGTTTAACCAATCCTACTATGATCACAAAACCGCCATAAAAGTAAAGAAGATAATCTAATGAAAGTGACCGAATTACAAGTACTCCTATTGCCATACCAATCAGCATGCCCGTAGTCATCTTAATGGTTTCTTTTTTATTGATATCCTTTCTGGTTTGCACCATAAGTGCAATACAGCCAACCGTCGAGAATGTATTTAATACACATTTCACACTCTCTAAATCCACCAGACGAATTCCTAAAGGAACTGCAATCATATTTCCACCAAAACCAGCCACAACTTGTAGGATATTAGATACAATAATTACAACCTGCAGTAAAACTTCTTTAATCATGAATACTCCTTCCTACTGGCAACCCATCACACCAGTCTCCGGAATAATATTCCCACCGTCAATAATAATTTCTTCTCCAGTAACATATCCTGCATCCTCAGATGCTAGGAAGGATACCATTGCTCCTACATCTTCTTTCGTACCCATTCTTTTTAAAGGAACCTTTTGGGCAATTTCATTAAGTACCATTTCAGGATCATCCGGATTTGAAATCATTGCATTTCTTTCTACATTGGGCGTCTTCATAAAACCAGGACAAACGGCATTCACTGTAATTCCATCCTTCGCATACTCAGAAGCAATAGCTTTTGTGAATCCAAGAAGTGCAGCCTTGGTCGTTGCATAGGCAGCATAGCCAGGATCACACTCAAAAGGTCCCGTTACAGAGGATATATTAATTATCCTTCCGTACGCTTGCTTTCTCATCGCGGGAATCACCATCTGTGTCATCTTCCATGTTCCAATGATGTTGATTCCTATCTGCATATTCAAAAGATCATCTGTTGTTTCTTCAAATGAACTAATTTTCGCCACACCGGCATTATTTACCAAAATATGAATTTTTCCATAATCCCTTAGGATTTCACTCACAACATTCCTTATTTCATCCGTCTTCGTAATATCACACAGCTTTCCCTCTGCAAGATACCCCATCTTTTTGAGTCTGGACGCTTCCTTTAGTACACTCTCGCTTCTGCCAAGTAGGATGACTCTTCTTCCCTCCTCGCAGAGTCGTTCTGCCACGCCTAACCCTAATCCCTGCCCGGCTCCTGTTACGACAGCAACCTTTTCTCTATCTTCTTTCAATATTTTTCTGCAAAGTTCCTCTGTGACAGTAAGGTAATCTTCCCCCACTGTCTTTGCAGTGTCGCTCTCACTATGACTGGCCAACCACGCCAATCGCACAAATCTTCGTATCAACAGAAATACCGGTAGCATATCTTTTTCTTTGGCCGAAAGTTTCCTTACCTTTTCATATCCTGCTACCCACTTTTCTGTCAGTACATCGAGATCCTTCGAGTAGGTCACCAAGCTACACCCAAAATCATATAAATAGTAGCTATATCCCGCATCATCAAAGTCAATAATCTGTTTCTTTTCTCCATCACAGATAATATTGCAAAAATGTAAATCACAATGTGTCAGGCCAAAGTGTGTTTTTCCTTTTTCAAATTCTCTCAATTTTCTTTTGCAGAAGACCTCAACCGCATTAAACAAACCAAATTGTTCTTTTGTTAATCCTTTATAGTCTCTCCATGAGCCCCAAATTCCATCGCCGTCATCACCAAAATAATTCTTCTCGTCCCAAATGGTACGTTTCAGTTTTTTTCCCTTACGGTTCATGGACTGTTTATGCATTTTCGCTGTCATCTCGCCAAGATCCAAAATAGCCTGTTCTAAATCCTCTCCTTCTAAGGCACCGAGCAGATTACCATTCAAAAAGGAAATCACAGAAACATATGCATTCTGTCCATCAGGAAGCCCCATCTCCTGAAGAAGTCCTCCATCTTTTCCTGGAAATACCTTAGGAAGCAGTAGGTCTGTTTCTTCCTGAAGTTCTTTCATCCAAATTATCTCTCCCAAAATTTCTTCCGATGTGTGATAACCGGGCCTATGCACACGAAAAACAACAGGCGCTTTTCCTGAGGGAAAAGTAATCTTAAATATAATATTTTCCGAGTATTTAATTAGCGACACGTCATAGGCTTCTTCTACCCCATATAATTTTCCGTAGTATTTTTGCACACAGGCAAGAATCTGTTCTTTCTCCATAACCAGCCTCCTAAAATACAAAAGGGGCCTACCATACGTAAGCCCCTTTGCTTCCAAATAAACTATTTATTCTTACATGCAACAGCAATTCCCTTGTCCATCTTCTCAAACAATTCATCCATAAAGGAATCATCACAAAGAAGTCCTAGTTTTAACTGAAGTGTCTCAGGATGTAGTCTAGAATTATGACTCCATACACCCGCATCAAAGAGCGGCTTGCATATTTCATATCCAGCATCTTTCACGGCAAAGTTAATTCCCATGATGACACCTCTTTGCGTATAACCTGTAAGGAATCCGTCATATTTCTCTCTCAACGCATCTACTCTTTCCGTAAGGATCTTTGTATTTTTATTAATATTTGCAATAGTGCTTTCTCTGGTTGTAATTTCTAGAACTTTCATTGCTACTGCACATCCAAGCTCAGATCCACCGCAGGTACTTCCATGCATTCTACCAATATCAAACATCCAAGAGGCGGCTTTTCTATTCATCATCGTCGCAGAAATCGGATAAACACCGCCAGAAAATCCCTTTGCGGAAACAATCATATCCGGAACAAATCCCTCATGTTCAAAACACCACATTTTCCCTGTTCGATATAAACCTGTCTGCACTTCATCCGCAATATACAAAGCACCATACTTTTCACACAGTGCTTTCACACTCTTTAAATACCCCGGGTTAGGAATTGGGAATCCATAAGTTGCCAGAAGGGATTCTATAATAACGCATGCTGTGTCTTCTTTCTTTAGTTCAGCTTCCATCGCATCTAAATCATTTAACGGAACCTGTACAAAACAGTCCTTCTCTCCCTCGCATAAGAATGGATCCTTGAATCTGGCATCCCCTGTGGAAACGGACAACCCTGTGTGACCGTGATAGCATCCCGCAATAGAAATAACTTTCTTACGTTTGGTATAGTATCTAGCACTCTTGATTGCTACGTCCACTGCTTCTCCACCACAAGTAGAAAAGCAAACATAATCAATACCATCCGGACACAGACCTGATAGCTGCTCTGCCAAAAGCGCCTTTGTAATACCAGTAAAATGATGATTTCCCACATCCAGTTCCTGTGCAGCATCACAAAGTGCCTGAACAACCTCAGGATTTCGATGGCCAAGATTATAAACACCACCATTTAAATGAATATTCAAAAACTTTCTTCCATCAAGATCCCAAAAATAGTATCCTTCTCTCTTACCAATGACTAGGGCCATATCGCGATCTATCCACTCCTGTGTCTTGGATGGATTCCAATACTTTATGCTCTTTTCTAAAATACTTTCTTTTGTAATTTCACTATTATCAATAAACATTTTGCTATCCTCCTAAACAATCATTAATGTGTCCATGTTCTTTCTGAATCCGGCAGGGGTTAATGATGTATACTTTTTAAATTCTTTTATAAAATGAGACTGATCATAATATCCAAGTTTCTCATATACATCCTCCTCGTTCCCTTTCTCCAGATAACTCACTGCTTTTTGAATTTTAATAATCGTTGCAAAACGCTTCATAGTTATCCCAATCGCTACATGAAAGACACGATCTAAGTATTTTTGGCTATACATCATTTCCGTTGCCACATCTTTGATTTCTATGGCTCCTCTTGCTTCCATGAGATGCTGCGTAATAGCCAGAACTGTTTCATGATGTGCCAATATATGATCGTGATTAGAAAATTCAGATACAAAGATTTCTACTCTTTTCTCGAAATCTTTTTCCTTTTCTAAAATTCTGGAAAACTCTCTCATTGCTATACTTTTTTCGATTGGCGAAACTCTCTCAATCAACTCTCCTGGAGACAGACCCATACATGCTGGAATAACGCCAGGTTCAAATTTAATTCCAAAAGTCTCCTCCTTTTCACTAGCATTTGAGATATGGCTGGATAAAAACGTACCACAAAAGTAAGGTTCGTAATGCTCCCCTTCCTTTACAAACTGGATATCAACACAGGCATCTGGAATCGCCATAACTTCCTTTGTTGGATTAGTGAACTGGTAGAATTTTGCAATTATTCTCCCGTCCACTCTCTTTTCCTGATATCCATGTTCTTTTTCAATTAGATACGTTCTAATATGCATAGGGTGATTTCCTTTTTATTCAATAACCTTCGGCTCTCTCGTAGGTGTGATTACAAAATCTGGATATTTAATTTTAATGTAATCCTCTACCAGCTTTACTGCTCCATCAAATCCAACCCTGTCTGTATTAATGGTAAGATCGTAGTTCACAGGATTTGTCCAATAATTTCCTCCCGTATAGTAAGAATAGTATTCCGCTCTATACTTATCTGTTGCAGTAATACTTCTCGCTGCCGTTTCCTCATTGACTCCCATACGATTCATAATTTCATTCAAACAGTACTTTCTTGGCGCTTCAATATAAATGCTGATTACACCAGGACGATCCTTTAAGATCCAGTCTGCACATTTACCAACAATGACACAGGATTCCGTATCAGCAAGCTGTTCAATAATCTCTTTTTGATACTGGAAAAGCTGATCATCAGATACAAACTTCTCTTCCGGCTTTGGTGTCCTTTGCCTCGGAAGACCCTTTAAGAAAGAAGAAATCTTGCTCTTCTGTCTCATCTTTTCATTCACTTCACGAAACATCTCCTCATCAAGACCTGCCATCTGTGATGCTAATACTAAAATTCGATTCTCATAACAATTGATATTTAAATCATGCGCAATCTTTGATGCAATCCGCTTCCCGCCGCTTCCAAAACCTCTAGCAACTGTAATCACTAAGTTTTTCATTATCTTCATCCTCCTTAACTAACCTTTGCTTCCATATATCTGTGCAGGAATTCTTTGGTTCTCTCATTCTTCGGATGATTAAATAGAATCTCCGGACTCTCATCTTCTACAACATATCCGTTGTCCATAAAGATGGTTCTTGTTGATACATTTTTGGCAAACTCCATCTCATGGGTTACTATAATCATCGTGAGCCCTTGACTTGCCAATGATTTCATAACACTTAGTACTTCACCAACCATCTCCGGATCTAACGCAGAAGTCGGTTCATCAAACAGAAGCACTTCTGGATTCATGCATAATCCTCTCGCAATTGCAACACGCTGCTTTTGTCCGCCAGAAAGCTGCGAAGGTCTAGCGTTAATATAAGGTGCCATACCAACTTCCTTAAGATGCGTGATAGCCCTTGTCCTTGCCTCTTCCTTTGAGAGATGGAGTACTTTTCTAACACCAAACATACAGTTCTCTAACACATTCATATTGTCAAATAAGTTAAATGACTGAAACACCATACCTACACAGGAGCGATATTTTGTCAGTGATTTCTGTGTATTCTTTACAACTTCATTATGGAAAAGAATATCTCCTGAAGTCGGGGTTTCCAAATGATTAATGCACCGAAGAAGCGTCGATTTTCCAGATCCCGAAGATCCAATGATGCAGATCACCTCCCCCTTTTCTACAGAGAAATCAATCTTTTTTAATACCTCATGATCACCAAAAGTTTTTACTAGGTTTTTTACGTCAATAATTTTCTCGCCCATGATGATTTCTCCTTTCCTAATCTCCAGTAATATATTCTGTCGCAAGTTCATAATCTTTTCTTCCCTTTGTTTTCTTTTCCACAAAAGCAAGAATTCTATTGATTACAAAGCAAAGAACAAGATAGATGATCGCAATAACCATATAAGATTCATAGTATTTATAATATGCACCACCTGCTGTCTTTGCCATCAAGAATAATTCGGACACGCCAATGACGTTTAATACGGATGTCATCTTCAAATTACTCAAGAACGTATTTCCCATTTCCGGAATGACATTCTTGATAGCTTGAGGAAGAATAATTGTCATCATTGCGCCAAAATGGCTCATTCCCATGGCAAGAGCACCTTCTTCCTGCCCTTTATCAATAGAGTTAATACCTGCTCTAACCGTTTCACCCATATAAGCTCCAGTATTTAATACAATGACTAATATACCGGCCATAACGGAAGAAATCATGACATCATTCTGTCTTAGTCCATAGTAAATAACCATACCTTGAACAATCATAGGTGTATCTCTAAATATTTCAGAGTAGATTGCAACAATCCACTTTAGGATATGAAGCAGCACTTTCTTTATGGGATTGTCCTCCTTGTGAATCACAATAGTATTGGTAATTCCAACTAAAAATCCCAGAATAAATCCTATGATTGTTCCTATCACAGCCACATAGAAGGTAGTCCATGTAGCCGACAAAAACATTCCTGAATATTTCTTTAATAAGAACGCACACCATGCAAAAAGCGATCCTTCTGCACCAGGCGTACTGGAAAGCAATAATCCGTATTCCATAACTGTTCCTCCTGTTTTTTCAATAGAAAAACCCAGACAAGCGTCAGGGACATCTTTGTCTGGGTTTCATCAATTGTTAAATAAGCAAGCTAGTTTGCAGAAGGCTGTAAGGTAATCATTTCATCCATCATTTCATTCATATCGTCATTGGTAAGAGCCATTGCATCAACAACTTCCTGTACGATATCACGAAGGGGATCTCCTTCTCTAAAGCACATGCTGCAGTCATTCGAAATACCATTCATTGCGACGAAATCATCTTCCGGATCTAAGGTAAGAATCTTCAGGCCAGGAATGGATCCCATTGCAGATACTGCGGTGGTGTAATCAAGCACGCACACATCTGCAGCCTGGTTCTGTACTGCAAGGAAACACTCAGAAGCGGTTTCATAATCGGTTACCATCGTTGCTCCAGGAATCTGATCCTTGAAGTTTACATAGGTAGTACCAAGCTGAGAAGTAACGGTCGCACCAAGGCCATCAAAGTCAGATAGGCAGGTGCAATCTGCAAACTCACTATCTTCTCTTACAACAGCCTTAATCTGTCTTCTATAATATGCTGAGGTGAAATCATACGTTTCATCTCTTTCTTCAGTATAACAAATTCCACTCATAATGATATCATAAGTTTTATCTTCCAGACCCATAAAGATGGAAGTCCACTCAATCTTATAAATCTCTAACTCATATCCAAGAGCATCTGCAATCCTCTGTGCATACTTTACATCATAACCATATGCATAACCATCGGTATTCTTAATCTTAACTGCCTTATCTCCATTTGCAACTTCTTCAGTTTCCTGGGTCCAGTTATAGGGAGCAAATGTACACTCGATGGCAACCTTCAAAACTTTGTCATCATCGGTGGTGTCTTCCGTAGTCTCAGTGCTCTCAGCATTTTCAGTTCCCTCGGTTTCTTCCGGCTGTGCAGCCTTACCGCAACCTGCTAAAAGCATCGTTGCTGCTGTAACAACGCCCATCATTAGTGCTAAAATTCTCTTCTTCATAACTTTTTCCTCCTTACATTTTTTCTAAAACTTTGTAAAGAATAAAGGCGCCAAATCCCTGTTGGAAATAGCGCCTTTGCTCTTTATCGTTTTAGATTATGTTGATGCTGATACTATATCAAAAGTTCATTCCCTAAAATTGTAAAAATTTCACCTCTATAAAACTTTTTGATAAAGTGAAATAATATCATTTATATTGCTGCTTCTTGGATTCACTAGAATATTTCCACTCTTCATCGCATCCTGTGCCATAAGTGGAATTACTTTTTCAATATCCGACTTTGCAAATGGTATCTTTCTACTCGTATTCACTGCCTCTCCTAAAGTCGACGGAATTCCAATATCCCTACAGAGAATTTCAATCTTTTTGGTTAGATAGCAGGGATGGAAGTCTTCCTCCGTTAATTTTCCTTTAGATATGATATTATAAATCTTCCGATACTTTCCCTTATCAGCAAGGGCATTGTACTCCACAATGGTTGGAAACAGTACGCCATTTGCAACACCATGAGGCACATCAAAGTATGCACTAATCGGATGACTCATCGCATGAACATTTCCAAGCCTTGCATTTGAAAACGCTAATCCTGCCAAGGTAGAACCTAGAAGCATCTTCTCAGCAGTCTCAATATTCTCGCGACAGGATACGTAAGCGCGAATGCTCTCAATAATCAATTCCATCGCTTTCTCACTCATAGCTTCCGAATAAGGATTTGCTGCCCTTGATACATACGCTTCTTCCGCATGTATAAATGCATCTATACCGCAAGCAGCTGCAACATTTGGTGGAACAGAAGTAATGAGCTGCGGATCTAGAATTGCATATGCGGGAATCAGCGCATTGCTAAACACCGTTAGTTTATAATCTCTCTCATGATCTGTAATTACCGAAAAGGCTGTTACCTCTGAACCGGTACCTGCTGTAGTAGGAATGGCTATGATGGGAATGACAGGACCAGGAACTTTTCCTCCCCCTTCATAATCACAGATATTTCCACCATATTTTGCTACAACTGCAACGGCTTTGGCAACATCCATTGGAGAACCACCACCCAATGCAATGATAAAATCAGAAGCTGCTGCGTGATATGCCTCTACCGCCTTTTCCACCGTAGTTGTTGATGGATTTCCTTCCACATCAGTAAACTTCGAGGCGCTTATGCCCGCTTTCTGCAAACTCTCCATTGCACTATCCACCACGCCTATTCGATTTAGGTGTGGCCCGGAAATAATCATAGCATTGCTGCCACCAAGTTTTTCCACGACTTCCGGCAATTTTTCAAACTTGCCATTTCCAACAATAATACTCTGCGGGATTCCAAAAGAATAACTATTCATTTATGTCTCCTTTCCGAAAAAAAAGAACCACAACAAAGTATTTTTTTGCACCTTTGCTATGGTTCCTTCTATCAACCTTCTATTAAATTTATGCCAACGCTTCTACCGATGCCTTAATGATTTCAAATGCCTCATCACAATTCTCTTTTGTAATGATTAATGGTGGAATCATTCGAATAATATGATCTCCTATTGCTGTGATCAGAAGCTTACGCTTAATACATTCATGTTTTACTTCCACACCGTTAATCGTATCATCAAATTCAACACCAACCAAAAGTCCCTGGTGACGCACCTCCTTGACATGAGGCAGTTTCTTCAGAATCTCTGCAAAATAATCACCTACTTCTTTTGCATTCTGATCCAGCTTCTTATCTAACAGTTCATTCACCTCAGCATAAGCCGCCGCACAGCTAACAGGATGTCCACCAAATGTAGTTCCATGAGAACCTGCTGAAAAGGCCTTTGCTATTTCTGTCGTGGTACAAATTGCACCGATTGGCATACCACCACCAAGCGCCTTAGCCATAGATACAATATCCGGTTTGATACCATAGTTCATAAAGCTCATTACTGATCCTGTTCTGCACCATCCCGTCTGCACCTCGTCTAGAAGAAGCAACATTCCTTTTTCATCACAAAATGCTCTCAGTCCCTTCATAAATTCCATCGTTGCAGGGTGAACACCACCTTCTCCCTGTACCGGCTCAATCATGATGGCAATGGTATTTTCCGTACATGCATTCTTAAACGCCTCCAAATCATTGTAAGGAGCATAGGAGAAACCATAGGTCATAGGACCAAATCCAACCTGACAACCATTTCCCGGCTGACCAGTTGCTGACATAGAGCCAAACGTTCTTCCATGAAATCCCATCTTAGCAGTGACTATATGATACTTATTAGGTCCATACTTCTCAATACCATACTTTCGTGCCATCTTAATCATTGCTTCATTCGCTTCTGTACCAGAATTTTGGAAAAATATTTTATCCATACCAATGGTTGTACAAACTTTCTCTGCAAGAAGCGCCTGCGGAATCGTGTATGGGTAATTAAACGTGTGAATCAAATCTTTTGCCTGATCAATAATTGCTTCCACTACTTTCTCATTGTTATTACCAGCAGAATTTACTGCGATACCTGCATAGAAATCCAAATATTTATTCCCCTCGGTATCATAAAGATACTGGTCTTTTGCAGTTTCCGCTACAAAATCAAATCTCTCGTAGGTTTCAATCATATAGGTGCTGGCCTTTTTCTTTATATCTTCCGCCGTAAGTCCTAAATCTTTCATTTTCATTATCGCTCCTCCTTAAAAATCAATAGGCGCCTGCAAAAAATGCAGACGCCTTTGTCCTGTACTATCTATTCTTTATTCTATCCATTTGGAGAAGTTATTATTGTAAAAATTTCACCTTCTTATAAATTTCTAATGATATCTGTTATCTCCTGCAATTGCTCCAGACTGCTAATTTCACATGCGCTTTTACGAAGCTTTGCGCTGCCTGGAAATCCTGCTGTATACCAGGTGATATGTTTTCTCATCTCTCGCAGGGCAATATACTCTCCCTTTTCTTTGATGAGTAAGTCGGCATGCTTTAAGACCATATCCGCCACTTCTTCCTTCGTTGGTCTTTCGGGAACTTCCTTCCCTTCGCTGGCAGCAACTAGCTCTCTAAAGATCCAGGGATTTCCTTTGGCCCCTCTTCCCACCATGAAGCCATCACATCCCGTTTCTTCCTGCATCCTGAAATAATCCGCAGGGGTAAACAAATCACCGTTTCCAATCACTGGAATTTTTACGGCTTCTTTGACCTTACGAATAATTTCATAATCTGCTGTGCCGGAGTAGAACTGTTCTCTCGTTCTTCCATGTACCGCAATGGCACTGGCTCCAGAAGCCTCGATAATCTTTGCCATCTCAACTGCATTTATATGTTCTTCATCAAAGCCCTTACGAATTTTTACAGTCACCGGCTTATGAATGGCATCCACCACAGCTGCTACGATTTCTCCTGCTAACTTTGGTTGCTTCATAAGTGCGGAGCCTTCTCCATTGCCTACAATCTTTGGCACAGGGCATCCCATATTTATATCCAGAAACCGAAATGGCTTATCTTCAATCATTTTAGCCGCCTCGGCCATAATCTCTGGCTCCGATCCAAAGAGCTGCAAAGAGACATCACCCTCTCTTGGATCAATATGCATCAGTGCTTCTGTATTTTTATTGTGATAGGTAATCGCCTTCGCACTAACCATCTCCATGCAAAGCAGCGATGCCCCCTGCTCTTTACAGAGTAAACGAAATGGCAGGTCTGTTACACCTGCCATGGGAGCCAAAATAATATTTCCTTGTAGGGATACATTGCCAATCTGTAAGTTCTGGCTCATCTCTATCCTCTGTTCTTTTCGTAGATAATGCGAAGACCCTCTAACGTAAGGGTACTGTTATAAATCTGAATGCTATCAGTATTCTCAGAAATCACACGACCCAAACCACCGGTAGCAACTACCTTCATGGATGAAAGCTTTGCTTCTTCCTGTACTTTCTTAACAATATACTCCGTCTGACCAATCTGACCATACATAAGTCCGGCCTGCATACTGGCGATGGTATTCTTTGCTAGGATTGATGCGGGTTTCATGATTTCAATCTCAGGGAGCTTTGCTGCATTTTCCCAAAGAGCTTTTGCGCTGGTACGAACACCGGGAGCTGTAATTCCACAAACAAACTCTCCGCCATCTGTCACAAGGTCATAGGTCGTAGCTGTACCATAATCAATGATTAAGATAGGACCGCCATACATTTCATAACCAGCCACCGCATCAACGATTCTATCTGCACCAATTTCCTTCGGGTTATCTGTGGACACCTTGATGCCTGTCTTTAGTCCAGGGCCGACAACAAGTGGCTTCTTTCCACCATATCTCTCCAAACCGCCTAATAAAGAGTGCATAATATTAGGCACTACGCTAACCACAACAATACCTTCCAAATCCTCCGGCACAATTCCATTGTGCGCCAAAAGATTCTTAATGGTAATACCATATTCATCACTGGTACGAGGGCTCTTACTCATCATACGGAAAGAGCACTTTAACTCTTTCCCGTCAAATACACCATAGGTAATATTGGTATTTCCTACATCTACAGTAAGGATCATTCCATATCCTCCATCTCTTCTCCGAGAATTACTTTACGATAATAAAGGCTTAAAAACTGCAGCATATCTCTGCGGGTGGACTTAATCTGGGTAAGCAGTAAACCCGCATGGATTTCATCATAATCAAAATCGTTTTCATCTGCCATGGTATTGATATAAACACTACCATCCTCTTCAAACTCGAAAGTGATGATACCTCCTACCTCTTCGGTATAAAGAACGCAGATGACATGTAATTCATCCTGCAGTTCCTTTGGCAGAGAGTCAAATTTTTCACGATTATAATAGTATTTCTGTTCATAGGCATTGGCGCCGCAAAGCACCATGCGCTCCTCTGTCATTTCAGACATACCCTAATACTCCTCTGACACTGACTTCTCCGGAATCCACTCTGACAAAAGTTCCATCTTCCTTCTGTACAATCAGTTCTCCATTATCATTGATTCCCTGTGCAGTTCCTGTGTACTCCCCTTTGGGATCTAATACTCTGACCTCTTTATTTCGATTAATCAGATAGCTGTCATATAAATTTACAAAATCCGATAAGTCCTGGTGTTCTTCAAATAGACCATAATAGTATTCAAAGAAATCCATTACATTAATAATGATATCCGTACGTCCCATACGGTTTCCAACTTCATTCAAAAGACTGGTAGCTGTCTCTGCAATCTCTTCCGGGAACTCGGTATTATTGACATTGATGCCAACACCAATCACTACATAATTGATGCAGTCCATTTCTGCACTCATCTCTGTCAGAATACCACAAACTTTTTTGCCATTCACAAGAACATCATTCGGCCACTTGATGGATACCTTTTGATCAGTCAAATGGTGCAGCACCTCTGCCACCGCTAGAGCCATTAATAATGTAAGCTTCGGGGCAACACTGGGAGAAAATGTAGGGCGAAGAAGTAAACTCATGGAAATGGTGCTTCCCTTTTCGGAAGACCAGACTCTTCCGCGTCTTCCCTTTCCACTGGACTGACTTTCCGCAACTACAAGGCTTCCATGCGTACCACCATTCTCTGCCACTTCCTTGGCATCTTCATTGGTGGAACCTGTATCTTTTCGATAGTATACTTTCGTACCACACCAGTTGGTATTGATACGGCTCATGATCTCCGTACCTGTCATAAGTTCTGGATAGGAAATCAAATGATATCCTCTGTTGCTTACCGCCTCGATATCATACCCTTCTGCCCGAAGCTGTTCAATGACCTTCCAGACAGCGGTACGGGATACTTTCATTTTTTCACTAATTTCCTGCCCGGATATATAACTGTCCGTAGCACGAATCATTCGAAGTACTTCGTGTTTCATAATATTCTCTACACCTATATCACAGAACTGAAAGCCACGCCTTCTTTACTGTAATGTTGCAGCCATCATCGCCTTAATGGTGTGCATACGATTCTCCGCTTCTTCAAACACCTTAGAACGAGGGGATTCAAAAACTTCATCGGTTACTTCCAGTTCCTTCACACCATACTTCTCACAGATTTCTTTACCAATTCCTGTCTTGTCATCATGGAACGCAGGCAGACAGTGCAAGAAAATTGCAGTAGGCTTTGCATAGGAGAACAGCTCCTCCGTTACCTTGTAAGGGGTTAGGTCGTGCATACGCTTCTCCCAGATTTCATCCGGCTCGCCCATAGATACCCAAACGTCTGTGTAAATAATATCTGCATCCTTAGCTGCTTCTGCCGGATCCTCTGTTAATAAAATGGAGCCACCGCTTTCCTTTGCATATCCCTCACATACTTTTACAAGTTCATCATTAGGGAAATATTCTTTCGTGGTACCTGCTGCAAAATGCATACCCATTTTTGTGCAGGCAATCATTAGTGAGTTACCCATGTTGTATCTTGCATCACCCATATATGCAAGCTTCAGACCTTCTAACTTACCGAACTGCTCCTTAATGGTTAAGAAGTCTGCTAACATCTGGGTAGGATGATATTCATTGGTAAGACCATTCCATACAGGAACCTTAGAATACTTTGCAAGTTCCTCTACGATTTCCTGACCATAACCACGATACTCTATTCCCTCAAACATGGAGGATAATACTCTTGCTGTATCAGCAATACTTTCCTTCTTTCCAATCTGAGAATCCTTGGGATTTAAATAAGTACTTCCCATACCTAAATCATGGGCGGCAATCTCAAAGGAGCAGCGGGTTCTGGTGCTGGTCTTTTCAAAAATCAGGGCAATATTCTTCCCCCTAAAATCATCATGAGGAATCCCCTTCTTTTTCTTATCTTTATATTCTGCTGCAAGATCCAGAAGATAATTAATTTCCTCTTTACTGAAATCACGCAGGGTTAAAAAATCACGTCCTTTTAAATTCATGGTTCTTTCCTTCCTTCACCGTTACATTATCTCTTTGAAAAAACAAGAGCCACACCCCGAAAACGTGTGGCCTGTCTATAAAAACTATTTTAATCAAAAGCGCCTATTTTCGCAACACTTACCAGAAAACGTGTCCACCAATCACAATTCCGGAACGACCGGAACTAATAGGTCTAAACTGCGTTGCCGCTCCTACCGGTGAATATCCGTTAATGGCATCCTGGGCTGCTAAAAGACAACTATCCTTTAAGCCTCTCTGAATCGCTCTATCTACGGCACCAGATGCTACCACCGTAAACTGGTAGGGTGCAGAGATTACCTCCCAAACAGTGTTGGGGTACTTAGGACTTCTGACACGATTCATAATAACCGCTGCAATAGCCTGCTGTCCTTCATAGGGCTGGTTTCCACCCTCGCACTGAATGACCGCTGCAATCAGCTGAAGGTCTGTCGCCTGGGCTGCATAAGTTCCATAATTGGCTACCTGTAGTTCGGTAGTTCGGTTAGATGCAATTTCCGCTGCACGCTTTGCTTCTTCTTCCGCGCGCTTACGTTCTGCAATCTCTTCATTGGTCTCACCGTGTCCAACTAGAAATTCAACATCTACATATTCGGAGCTGACATATGCATCGGTTCCGTTAAAATCAATGAGTACCCAACCCTCCTCATCTACAGAAAGTACATCATAAATACCGTTCTTTTTTACCGTACCAAGAGCGGTAGACTCCGTTGATGGTGCTTTACGAACATTGAGGGTATCTGCTAAAACCGTTGCCTTATAGGTTCCCAGTTCTTCCGCCTTTTCTCTTGCCTCATCACCGAAATAAATATATTCGTTACTAACCCAGCCTTCCAATGATCCCGTACGAATCATGGTCCAGTCTTCACCATACTCAATGATCTCGCCGCCACAGTCACAGTAAAGCTGCCCCAGAATCTTTCCTTCCGTGGATGGCTCCTGTCTGACATTTAAATAAGAGGTGACGTTGGCCATAATCATTGCACCTGGTTCTTTCCAGGCATTGGCGGCTCTTTCCGCCTCCTCTATGGCTTCCTGTACCTCTTCCTTGGTTGGTGTTGTATTGGCATCCAAAACCTCAGCTACGCCGCGGCTATAGCTGAGAAGTAATGTATCTGCATCAATTGTTTCTTCTGCGTAACCCTTTACGCTCATGAGCCCCAGCATGGCGGTAAAGCAAATACTACCCGCTAAAGCGCACTTCATAAATTCTTTGTTCATAATCCCAGGCACGGTTTTTGCGCATGACAATCGGCTTTTTCAGTTTCAAAAAGCCTATACCGTGCTGTGGGAAAGTTTATCAAAAATATGGCAAAAAGTCAATGTTTATGCGGGTTTGCGTTATGTAAACCAGCTTTTATGGGACTAAAAAAGGAGCAGAAATCCGCTCCTTTCATTTTCAAAAATATGCAACTACCTTCTGTATTTCTCATGAGATAGTTAATGCGTTCTTAAGATTATATGGTACGCTTTATAGCTGCTTGTTTTTCTCTGCGGCTGCAATGACACCTTCCATAACAGCACTTCTAAGTCCCTTATCTTCCATAGTTCTGACAGCTGCGATGGTGGTTCCTGCAGGAGAGCAAACCATATCTTTTAACTCTCCAGGATGCTTTCCTGTATCCAGCATAAGTTTCGCACTTCCATATACTGCCTGGGCTGCAAACTCGTAGGCCTGGGCTCTAGGCATACCCTCTAACACAGCCGCATCTGCCATTGCTTCAATAAACATAAATACATACGCCGGTGCGCTACCACTAACACCAACTACGGCATCCATCAGATGCTCTGCAACAACAGAAGCACGGCCGAAGCTTTCGATTATTTCTTTTGCCTTTGCTAATTCCTCCTCTGTTACGGTTTTAGAAGGCGTCATAGCGGTAATAGCTTCTCCCACAAGCGCTGCTGTATTAGGCATACAACGAACAACTTTTACTTCTCCTAATAATTCGGTAATCCATGCAATGCTCTTTCCTGCAACGATGGAAATGATAACGGTGGTCGCTTTCAGTGCCGGCTTGATTTCCTCTAATACAGGTGCTAAAAACTGAGGCTTTACAGCAAGGACGAGATACTCTGCATTTTCTACAACTTCTTTATTGGATGCACAGATCTGCATTCCTAATTCTTCTTTTCTCTTGTCCGCTAATGCCGTTGCCACATCATAGCCATAAAGATCTGCAGGACTAAAGCCCTTCTTTACAAGGCCGCCAAGCATAGCGCCTGCCATATTTCCAAGTCCAATAAAACCTATCTTCATAATTTCCTCCTTTGGGGACGGTCCTAAAAAACATTCATATCATACCACGAATTCTCACAAAATAGCTTTCTATTGTAGTAAAACTTCCTTTCCCGCTTATAATCCTTGATGAACAAGTAACTAAATTATAGGAAATTTACATCAATATAATAAATAGAACAGCACTTTCGAAATTAAAAAAACAGGTCTTACGACCTGTCTCTTTTGTTCATCCTTATGCAAGAATCGCGGCTGGTATATTACTCCGTAATCACGCCTTCTTCTGCTGCCGTTTTCGAAATCTCTTCCGCAGTCATTTCCTGAGTGGTCTCATTCTGCTTCGCAGCTTCCTCTTCAGCGCGTTTTGCTTCTAACTCTTCTGCAGTAATCGTAGTTCTCTTTAACTGCTCATACATCTGCATCGCTAAGGAGTTGGGACCTACCGTCTGCTCCGTCATCTTTCCTGCCACTTCGCTGATAGCATTATCTGTGAAGAAATCCACCATTTGAGAATTGGCATCTTTGTCCTCATCATCAAAGAGACTCACTGTATTTTTCATCTCTTTGACCACCTGCTCCCAGAGATAACTCTCAAATTGTTTGCAGGCATCTAACAGTTCTTCATCGGTCTGGGCGTTCTCCGCATTCGACTTTAACTTATCTGTCGTATTCTGCGCTGCCTGACTCTGGGCCAAAGAACTGACACTATTAAAATTTAATAAATCTAAACTATCCATATGCTTCTCCTTCAGGGACGGTCCTTTTAGGTCAACATGGGCCAAATCAAAGGGACACTCCACATTTCAAAGGGACACTCCACTGCTCGGGTCAACTCTGTTGACCCTAAGGACACGTCCCCGAAATGAAATTATCTCTTCAGCTGGTTAGCCTGCTCCATCATGGTGTCAGAAGTGGTGATTACCTTGCTGTTTGCTTCATAGGCACGCTGGGCAACGATTAAATCTACCATTTCATCTGCCAACTGTACATTGGAACCTTCCAGATAACCCTGTCTTACAGAGCTCTTCTGAATTCTGGCTGTTGTGGTTGCTTCATTGATTACAGGACCGGAAGCTGCAGTGACATTGTATAAGCTGTCACTAAGTTTCTCTAATCCCTCAGGATTGTTAAACTGGTAAAGTCCAATCTGAATTCCCATGGACTTTAAATTATTGTTCTCGTCAGGATACATCAGTGTTCCATCATCACTTACAGCAATATTGGATGCAGTAAGTCCAGCATCAAAGATGATAGGATTACCCTTGGTATCTAATACAGGGTTACCATCTGAGGTGGTTAATGCCATACGGCCACCTGTATAAGTGGAAACATTGAAGTTACCATTTCTGGTATAGTAAGATTTTCCATCCTGTCCCTTCACCGCAAAGAATCCCGGTCCATCAATAGCAAACGCAAAATTGTTGGTGGATTCATAAAAACTTCCCTGAGTAAAAATCGTAGTAATGGAAGAAGAACGAACACCTAATCCTACCTGAGAATTGATAGGCTTAAGATCACCATTGGCACTGGTGGTTTTTGCCTGTAACTCTTGGTAAAGCAGGGACTTAAACTCATTACGATTGGTTTTATATCCATTGGTATTGATATTTGCAATATTATTAGAAATAGTATCTACCGCAGTCTGCTGCGCGATCATACCGGTAGCACCGCTCCATAAAGATCGAATCATAGTCTATCCTTTCTGTCTATTACTTAATTCTTCCAAGTTCTGTAGCTGTCTGGAGAGAGGTATCCATGGTCTGAATAATCTTCTGGTTTGCTTCATACTGTCTGGATACAGAAATCATCTGCACCATCTCACTTACCGTAGAAACATTGGACACTTCCAGATAACCCTGCTCTACAGAAATGTTATTAGCATCTTCTAAAGTAGCACCTTCCACGGGATAGTAATAATTCTCCCCGTAGTGTTTCAGATAGTTATAATCTGCAAAGGTACTTAGCTGTAACTGGGCAACCTTCTGATCATTTTGATAAATGCTTCCATCCTTCTGCATCACCAAATCTGCATTCACATCCAACTGAATGCGACCATTCTTTCCCAGAACATAATCTCCATCCTGGGTAACCAGATAGCCATCCTGGGTAACCTGAAAATTACCATCTCTGGTGTACATGGTAGATGTTTCACCATTTTTATTGGTAAATTCTATGGAGAAGAATCCATCCCCCGCCAGCGCAAAATCGTAACTGTTTCCTGTTACCTGGAAACTTCCCTGGCTCCAGTCCACATACCCTTCACCAATCTTTACGCCGGGATTTACCGAACCAATGCGACGAGCAAGACCTGCATATTCTGACCCGTCCTTAATCTTGTCAATGAGCATAGCATCAAAGGACTGGCTTGTAGTTCCTTCCTTCTTAAATCCGATGGTATCTGCATTGGCTAAGTTATTTGCCAATGTATCCATACGGTGCTGCTCTTGAATCATTCCGGTATAGGCTGTGTATAAACCTTTTACCATACTAAACTCTTGTATGCTAATTAAGAAGCAAAACTGCATACGTTCCTTTCATTTTTCTCTAAC
>JAKSRR010000011.1 GCA_024403455.1 Lachnospiraceae bacterium
GTGCCAAAATGGACGCTGCCTGTCCATGGTTTTGAAGATACTCATGGGAATGCGCTAACACTACCATAATAGCAGCAATACCCTTTATAAAGTTTGTCTCTTCTTTGGTAAAAACTTCCTGTTTTGTATTTTTACGTACCTTAATACCCCAGAACAATAAACCAATCATTCCAAGATAATAAACAATAGCAATGAGTACCATAACCGATATTTCCTTTTACTGCTGCTCATCTAATCATTCAAATAATAGATAGCATGGCACAGTATTATTTTATCATAGTATCACATCTTCCCCAAATGTCCCTTTACCTCGGAAAGTTTTTCCCTTATCATCTGCAGAACGCTTCCATCTTCTGTCCTATAATGAAACACCTGCATATCCTACGAAATCCACCATTCTGGCGTAATATCTCCCAGGGTGATGATTTTTCCTGTAGCGTAGTCTAACATAATTTCAATATCACCATATCTTCCGGGCATAAGCTGCACCATTAGTTCTCGGCAAGCGCCACAGGGTGCTCCATTAGAACCATCGGGCATTACACAAAGCACTTTGTCAATTTCCTGTTCACCATTCGTAATCATATTAAAAATGGCATTTCTTTCAGCACAGATACCAAGAGAAGAACAGGTATCTATACAAACACCCGTATATATTTTACCGGACTTGGAGAGAATCGCTGCCCCTACCTCGCCTGCAGTTACATACTCTGATATTCTTCTTGCATTCAATACGGCTTTTGCTGCTTCGTATAGTTCATCCCATACTTTATCCATTTCTTCTTTCCTCCATCATAAAGCATATTTTCACGCTACAAAAAAACACCCTCCCGTCATAAACAGGAAGGTGCTCTCTACTACGTGAATGGAATTAATCCTGTACGTAAGGCATAATTGCTACGTGACGTGCACGCTTGATAGCTTCCGTTAATGCTCTCTGATGCTTTGCACAGCATCCAGTCACACGTCTAGGAAGAATCTTGCCTCTTTCAGAAACGTACTTCTTAAGCTTTGCAGAATCCTTGTAGCTGATTTCGCTATCTTTGCCACAGAATACGCAAACTTTCTTTCTTCTACGAAGTCCAGCGCCGCCTCTTCTCTTAGGTGCGCCTTCTCTTTCAGAATCCTTATTAAATGCCATGATTCATGACCTCCTGAATTTCAAAAACAACTGTTACTTAAAAGGAACCTCTTCGTCTACATTGTCAGGAATATTCAAGAATCCATCTGCCCCATCCATAGGTGCACCGCCGTAACCTCCAGTGCTTCCAGAAGAAGCGCTCTTGCTTTCAGCAAATTCATGTTCTTCCACAACAACATCTGTCGTGTAGACTTTCTGTCCATCCTTATTGGTATAACTACCAGTCTGGATGCGTCCCGTAATCGCGATTTTCATTCCCTTGTGAAGATACTTTTCTGCAAACTCACCCTGTCTGCCAAAGGCGACACAGTTAATAAAATCTGCATTCTGTGCATCTCCAGCCTGTGCGTTTCTGGAGCCTCTACGATCAACTGCGAGAGAATATCTTGCAACTGCCATAGGTTCAGCACTGTTCTGTGTATATCTTACTTCAGGATCACGAGTCAAACGACCCATTAAAATCACTTTATTCATACTTCATTATCCTTTCTGTTATGCTGGATTATGCTTCGTCGCATCTAACGCATAAGTAACGGATAACAGTCTCCTGCATAAGACGAACCTGAGATTCAACTTCTGCGGGAGTGGTGCTCTCTGCATCGAAGTGGATGAAATAGTAGAAAGCTTCGCTCATCTTCTGAATATCGTAAGCAAGCTTCTTCTTACCACAGTCTTCAACATCAGTAACGGTACCACCAAATCTGGTGATATATCCCTTACACTTGTCAACTGTAGCAATTCTCTCTTCCTCTTCAAGCTTTGCGCTAACTACAACGCATAATTCGTACTTGTTCATTGCTACATAGCCTCCTTTCGGTCTGATGGCCCTCTATAAAGTAGAGAGCAAGGAGCGGCCTAAGCCGCTGACAAAAAATTTCACAGGAATTAGAGTTTAACATATTCCCTATATGATTGCAAACCTTTTTCCTATTTTTACATAAATATGATTAGCGAACCTGAATCTTCCCTAAGATTTCTCCTATATTTCCATGAAATACGTAATCTGCAACAGAATCCCTTGCAGTAGCATCTCTGTTTATAAGAACTAGTTTTTTTCCATGATAATAATCAATTAACCCAGCCGCTGGATATACCACTAGACTGGTTCCACCAATAATTAACATATCTGCTGCGCTAATGGCTCTTAAAGCGCCCTGCATCACGTTATTATCTAGTCCCTCCTCATAGAGCACCACATCTGGTTTCACTGGTCCACCGCACTGACTGCACACTGGAATCCCCTCACTGGAGAACATATATTTTTCATCAAAGAATGCGCCGCACTCCTCACAGTAATTCCGAAGAACGCTACCGTGCAATTCATACACTATCTTACTTCCTGCCGCCTGATGCAAACCATCAATATTTTGCGTAATCACAGCCTTTAGTTTCCCTGCCTGTTCTAGCTCCGCCAGTTTTTTATGAGCAGCATTGGGCATCGCCTTTTCTACAGTCTCTGTACCAACCGTTTTCACTAGCAATTTATCTTTATAAAACTCATAAAACTCCTGCTTGTGCCGCACATAAAAAGTATGAGACAGCATTTCCTCTGGGGGATACTTATATTTCTCATGATAGAGACCATCCACCGAGCGGAAGTCTTTAATCCCGCTTTCCGTAGAAACACCAGCGCCGCCAAAAAATACTATATTATTGCTTTCATCAATGAGCTTCTGTAATACTGCAATGTCATCCATTAGTCATCCTCCCCCTCTTCTTCCTCTAACTGTTTCTGAATCATATCCAGATAAGGCACTAGAAGGCCCTTGGTACTAGTAAAGAAATATTTATCATCCAGTTCTTCCATTCGAAAGCTCTTTCTTCCTCCCTGCTCTGCTCGTTCCCAAAAAGGAAGTAGGTCTGCCAGTTTTAAATAGTACAGTTTTTCCCGCTTCGTGTAGTAGATTAAAAAGAATGCTATCCCCTTTTGCGCCACAAATTGCTTCATAAACTCTACTTGATGGGCATGAATCTTCTGCAAGGAAAAAGTATCCTCCGCGCATTCCTTGGCATCAAAGCAAACCGGTATTCCCTGCACTGCACCAATATAATCCACCGTACTTTTCTGATCAAAATAAGCCAGCGTAATCTGATGATTGTCCGGATTCATGGATATAGGAGTAATGGGGGTTGGTATTTTCTGAATCAGTGCCAGTCCCTTTTCCTTATACTTTTCATTGGTTCGGTTCACCATATCTTCAAAGGCAGAACCTCTAAGACCTCTTGTTCGAAACGTTCCCATATTAATCCTTTAAGAATGCATCTATTACCAAAAGTGCGCCTGCATAATCATACTTACGCATTGCTTCATCCACCTGATCCATCTTTTTTTCTAATTCCACCGCATATTCTGACTGGGTTGTTACTTCTGCCAATTCTTCACACAGCGTGCGGGCTCCTGTCATATCAAACTCCTTCAGTGCTTCGCGAATCGCTTCAACCTTACTGCGATAGTCTTCATCAGACAATTTCTGTTTATCCCTGGGAGCCGACTTCTTAGGCAAAAGGGCAATTGCCTCCTCTATCACCTTTCGATATTCCTCAATAAAATACTCGTGGTTGGTTTCAATAGTTTTAACATCTTCTTCCTTGGCTGCTTTTTCCATGCGCAAAGCAAAATCAGAAAAACTTACCGCACCGATGGTTTTGGAGGTACTCTTCATCGCATGTGTCTCCAGCGCATAGGTTGCCCAATCTTTATTCATTACTGCTTGTGGCAGGTCCATAAGATACTTTTCACTTTGATTGATATAGGAAGCTAGAATCTCCTGATATACTTCCTCATCACCGCCACTATAGCTCTGTCCTACTTTATGGTCAATTCGTTCTCCCTCTTTCTGCATTGCCGCTACAAATTCTGCAGAGCCCTGCTTCTTCTCATCCTTTTCCAGTTCCGTTTTAATCTTCTGCTTCGGCAGGAACTTTAACAACATCTGTTCTAGCACCTGGCTCTCTACCGGTTTCCCGATAAACTCGTTGAAACCATCTTTCAGGTACTCTTCTCTCATACCAGGCAGAGCATTAGCCGTACACACAATGATTGGTGTATCTTTATTAGAATTATGCTTGTCCTCACGAATAATCTTCATGCACTCAATACCATCCATCTCCGGCATCATGTGATCTAGAATAATGAGGTCAAAACGTTCCTTATTAGTTTCCTTTAAGGCCTCCGCTCCAGAAGTCGCAAGAACAGGAATAATCTGCATCCGTTTTAATAGCCCTTTCACAACAGCCAGATTGGTTTCATTATCATCCACGCAAAGAATACGTGCTGTAGGTGCAGCAAAGGATGCCTCCTTCTCCTGATCCTTTGCCTCCTGCATGGCGTCCTCCAGATTACCCATCTTATCTTTACTAATGTTTCGCTGGGGAACCCTAAGGGTAAAGGTAGATCCGCTTCCATAGGTTGACTCAACTTTAATATCGCCACCCATCATATTGACGAGTCCCTTCGTAATAGCAAGACCTAATCCGGTACCAGCAACGGCATCCCCCTTCTTTGCCTCTCTGTTAGAGAAACTCTCAAAAATCTTATCTAGATTTTTTTCTTTAATACCGACACCGGTATCCTTTACCGAAATACAAACCAACGTATCACAGCTTGCAAGGAAACCATCCTCTCGGTACTCTTCTCGTCTTTCTTCATAGCTTCTCGCTTCTAAATACGGCGCGTAATCATCTGTCCAAACCTTGATATGAATGCTACCTTGCTTCGTATATTTCACAGCATTGCTCACCAAGTTACCCGCCATCTGTCTGATACGACCCAGATCGCCTTCTAACAATTTCGGTGCTTCTTCCTGTACTTCTGTAGTTAGGGAAATACCTTTCTGCAAGGCACCCTCTCTGGTCATATCCATAATATCGCTAATAAGACTAGGCAAAGAATAGGTACTATTGGTAAAGCTCATCTTGCCATCTTCAATAGAGGAATAATCGATAACACCACGAAGTAATCCAAGCAGCACATTACAGTTGGTATCGATATTTTTCGCATAATTTTCAATTCTACGGTTTTCGCTCTCATGCAGAATCAGCGCATTCATACCAAGAATCGCATTTACGGGTGTTATGATTTCATGACTCATATTGGCCATAAACTCATTTTTCGCCTGCATCCTGTAGGTATCCATTTCCGTCTTCTTCCGCTGTTCAACCTGAATCATAAGTACGGACCAAATGGCAGAGAACGCTAACCAGAGAAGCATTAGTATAATGTAAACTACAAACCAAGCATACTCCCACAGATGATGTTCCTTATTCAGGAGAAACGTTCTACGTCCGAGTACTGTCTCATTGTCATCTGCCAGAACCTGCACAACAATCTTATAGATTCCCCCTTCTAAGTGCGTAATATGAATTGCCTCTATCTCTTTACTGGAGACTGCTTCCATATTATCCTGAAGTTTTTCTACATAATAAGCTACGCGGACTCCACCACGATCATAATTGCATACCGTAGGAGCAATGGTTATCTCGCCGACAGTCGCCGGAATATTATAAACTCGTCCTTCCGGTTTGATGTTCTCTCCATCCGCATTCACATAGTCGAGACCAATGGAAAATACCACATTATTCTTCCCTGCAAAATCAGCATCCATAAGAATGACGCCAGCATTACTGCAAAGATATAAATCCCCCGTCTCCGTCAACACATTCCAGGAATTACTTGTAAGCCCTTCCGTTAATCCCTCGTTATAACCATAATGGATATATTCTGTTGGTTCATCTGCTGCCAACGACTCTGCATCAGCAATATAAAGGCCACTGCTTCCCGTAATATATGCAACCCCTTCCTGCACTATGAGATCATAATTGTTGTAGTAGGGGAAATTCGTTAATGTCCTAGCACAGTTTTGGTCAAACATACTTTTCACAAAGCAAAGGCTATTACTGGTTACTGCAAAATAGCCATTTGCATAGGGTGTCAAACGAAGCACCACATCACTGGTTAGGCCGCTGCGAGTTGTAACATTCTCCTGGATTTCTCCATCCTTAATGACATAGATGCCCGCACCGTCACTACCTACTACAATCTCACCATCCGGTCCCTCTGTAATACAAAGAATCTGGGTGTTTAGCATTCCATCTTCAGCAGTATAGGTTTCTACCACTGCATCATTCTGAATTACATTAAGTCCATTAACCGTACCTACCACAATTCTTCCATCCTGCATTTCATAAATGCAGCGAATTCGATTAGAGGTAAGTTTCTCTTTTTCTTCTGTAAATGTTCGCACCTCACCATTCTCGCTATAGCGCAATAATGCGGTATCTCCATAAGTGGCAAACCAAAGGTTCCCTTTGCTATCTTCATAGATTGATCTGATACGAACATCCTTCAAATAAGAGGATAGTGTCGTTTCTACCGCCGCTCCACTTCGCTCATCCAAAATGTATAATCCGTTGTCAGAGCCCACATACAAATATCCATTTTTTCGAACCACAGCATTTACAGTCTGCTTTTCAAAATTCGACGCATGCAAAATATTCACGAAACGATTCTTGGATAATTCCATAACGCCAAAACGAGTAGAGGCAAACCAAAGGTTCCCGCCTGCATCCTGAAAAACATGGCTAATTGCACCAGAAAACTCATCGTATTTTTTGCTATAGAAATTGCGGCCATTATCGATATAGCCTAAGCCACCAGAGGCAGCCACCCAAATACGCCCCTGCGCATCCTGGTAAAGTTCATTTACAGAATTAATATTTCCAGTAGAAATCCGTTTTTCCACAGACAAGGAATGATTATTCAATACCAGTTTCATAACTTCGTTGCCATCTGTACCAGCCCAAAGTCCATCGTCAGCCATGGTAACTGCAGAAAAATTATCCTTAGAACCATCCATGATTACATCTACCTGATCATCCTGATAGACGTAAAGGCTACCACTGCTAGACACCGCATATAGGTTATCTCCATCGGTTGCCATGGACACAACCGTGCCGATTTCTGCATCAACATTTTCTACGGTTCCATCGACATTTATCTTGCAAAGACTACTAGCCGTACCAACATAAACGCTTCCATCATATGAGAGCGCTAGGGACCTGACAGCATGACTTGATAAACCATCTTCCATCGTAAAGGACGTATAATTGCTTCCGTCGTAGCAAACCACACCACTATCATTGGTACCAATCCACAAATTACCTTTCTTATCCGTCAAAAGTGCGGTAATCGCTGCTAGATTATTTTCATGAATATAGGTAAACTTCGTTCCATCATACTTGGTTAATCCCGCATAGGAACCAATCCAAATATAACCATCTTCCGTCTGGGCTATGGCATTTGCTTCACTACCAGACAATCCATTCGAGTTGTTGAATATCGTTTCAATGTATGTTCCATCAAAAGTTTCTCCATTTGCTGCCTGGCTTTGCGAAGATGTCTCGGGAAGGATATCCTCTTTCTCCCATTTTTCCACCTCACTCTGCAATTTCGCCGACTGCACTTTTTGAGAAAGCATTTCCGGCGTAGGAAGGCAACCACCTTCAAAATGTAGTAGTACTGGTAAACCAACAGAAAGAACTAGACTTACCACCAAGGTAATTTTCAGCTTTGATTTATGATCTTCGTGGCTCCTTACTCTCAGGAAATAATGCAGAAATTTTCGAATCACAACAAACGCTAACACTGCACTAATCTGCTTATCTACAACATCTAGGAATAAATTAGAAAGGAGGGTTGCAACAAATATTGGATTTCCTTTATGCACTAGAGATCCGTAAATACCATCTCCCCAAACATTACCTGTTCCGCCTTTATACATAACCATCGTAAGAGGAGTATTACAGAAGGTCGCAAACAATCCTACCATGAATCCTGTAATGAGCACCCGGGTGAACGTATTAAAGTTCTTTCTCTTGACGCCCAAAGAAAAGCCGAGGGCTACGATCATATTCGTAAGAACATAGGCAAATTCTGCATGAACGCTAAATCCATATGCTATATTATTCAGCGCACCTACAGCCATTGCTAAAAAAGGTCCTAGAAAAAAAGCACTAACACAGGTACCTGCTGTATCTAGCCAAAGCGGAAGATGAAAGAAGGAAGATAAAAACTTCCCAGCGATATTCATTAGAACGCAAACTGCAAATAGCAGTATTTTTTCGTTTTTATTAAGTTTTATCTCATCCATACTCTCTACCCTCAAATGCACTGCTACCTATTTCGTGCATAACATAAATAAAGGGAAGAAAATCTTCCCTAGAAATTCTTCCCTTTATTATACACTAAAATAATTTTTTCTTCTTACCCTTACCCTTTTTGGTTTCAGGCTCTTCTTCCCCATTACGAGACGCACGATACCTGTCTGCTGCATGAAGACTATCACCGCTAAGTTCATCGAACTTCTTCAGAGCTTCCTTTGCATCATGACCAAGTCCTGTGGGTACCTGTACTAGGAAGGTAACAATGTGGTCTCCCTTGTTGTCCTTGTTTCGCACAGAGGGAACACCCTTCCCACGAAGACGCATCTTAAAGCCGGAGGGAGTTCCTGGCTTAATATCCACAAATAACGGTCCATACGCAGTATCGACTACAACTTCTCCACCTAGCACCGCTACAGAGAACGGCAACGGAACGTTGGAATAGATATTCATCTCTTCTCGCTGGAATACTGGATGCTGCGCTACAGAAATTTCTACGAGAATATCCCCTCTAGGGCCACCATTGGTTCCTGGTTCACCCGCACCCGTTATGCGCTTCATATTGCCATTGTCTACACCAGGTGGAAGTTCTACATCAAATTTTTTCTTAATGGTCTTATATCCACTGCCACGGCACTCAGGACATTTTTCTTTAATAATCTTACCCTTGCCATCGCACTCAGGGCAAACCTGCTCACTCTGCATGATACCAAACAGCGTACGCTGCTGTACCATCTTTCTTCCCTTACCGTTACAGGAGGGACACGTTGTTGCACTGGTGCCTTCCTTCGCACCGGTTCCTTTACAGCTGCTGCAGGACTCTTTATAGTATGTCTCTATTTCTTTAGTACATCCAAAGATTGCTTCATCAAAGGTAAGATGTACGGATGCTCTAACGTTGCTTCCCTTCATAGGACCATTGTTTCTAGAGCGACTTCTTCCGCCACCGAACATTCCACCAAAAAGGTCACCGAAGATATCACCAAAATCCATGCTGCCAAAATCAAAGCCGCCGAATCCGCCGCCACCAGCACCGCCATCAAACGCTGCATGACCAAACTGATCATACTGTCGACGTTTTTCAGCATCGGAAAGAACCGCATATGCTTCAGAAGCTTCCTTAAACTTCTCTGCAGCTGCTTCGTCTCCCGGATTCATATCTGGATGATATTTTTTTGCAAGTCCTCTGTAGGCTTTCTTAATGGCCGCATCATCTGCAGTCTTTTCTACGCCCAGAACCTCATAATAATCTCTTTTGTCAGCCATAACGGCCTCCTACTCTCAAGACAAATGTCTCATTTTTCTAAAATAGGTACATCCCGCCACATTTACATGCAGCGGGATACCTTGTCTGTATTCATAAATCTCTCGGTTTTCTATTAGATTTCCTTGAAATCTCCGTCTACAATATCATCTGCGGGGTTTGCACCAGTTGCGCCACCCATATCGGCACCACCCATGCCACTCATGTCAGGACCTGCACCAGCTGCTCCCATGGATTCATACATCTTGGTAAACAGTGCCTGTGCGCCATTCATCATTTTCTCCTGTGCAGCTTTAATATCTGCAACCTGGCTTTCGGAAAGTTCCTGATCCTTGGTGTTCTCTAACAAATCCTTAAGAGCCTTTAAGTCAGCCTCTACAGAAGCCTTCTCATCAGCGGAAATCTTATCACCAACCTCATTTAATGCTTTCTCTACCTGGAATACCATGGAGTCTGCATCATTTCTGGTGTCGATTGCTTCTTTGCGCTTCTTATCCTGTGCCTCGTACTCAGCAGCTTCCTTAACAGCCTTTTCGATATCATCATCGCTCATATTAGAACCAGCGGTAATGGTGATATGCTGTTCCTTACCGGTACCAAGATCCTTTGCAGATACATTTACAATACCATTTGCATCGATATCGAAAGTAACTTCGATCTGAGGCACACCTCTTCTTGCAGGAGGGATACCATCAAGACGGAACTGTCCAAGGCTCTTGTTGTCCTTCGCGAACTGTCTCTCACCCTGTACAACGTTGATATCTACTGCTGTCTGGTTATCTGCTGCAGTGGAGAATACCTGGCTCTTCTTGGTAGGAATGGTGGTATTTCTCTCGATTAATCTAGTTGCCACACCACCCATGGTCTCAATAGAGAGAGAAAGGGGAGTAACATCTAGAAGTAAGATTTCGCCTGCACCGGAGTCACCATCTAACTTACCACCCTGGATGGAAGCGCCAAGAGCTACGCATTCGTCAGGGTTCAAAGTCTTAGAAGGTTCGTGACCAGTCAATGCCTTTACCTTATCCTGTACGGCAGGAATTCTGGTAGAACCACCTACCAAAAGTACCTTTCCGAGTTCTGAAGCACTAAGACCAGCATCCTTTAATGCCTGATTTACTGGACCTGCGGTTGCTTCTACCAGATCATGAGTAAGTTCATCGAACTTTGCTCTGGTAAGGTTCATATCAAAATGCTTAGGGCCTTCTGCTGTAGCCGTAATGAAAGGAAGGTTGATATTTGTAGTAGTTGCAGAAGAAAGTTCTTTCTTTGCCTTTTCAGCAGCTTCCTTTAATCTCTGCAATGCCATCTTATCGGTGGATAAATCTACACCCTCTGCTTTCTTAAACTCATCTAACATCCAGTCGGTAATCTTCTGATCGAAGTCATCACCACCTAAACGGTTATTACCTGCAGTTGCAAGAACCTCGATAACACCATCACCAATCTCAATAACAGATACATCGAAGGTACCACCACCAAGGTCATATACCATAATTTTCTGTTCTTTCTCATTATCAAGACCATAAGCAAGTGCTGCTGCAGTAGGCTCGTTAATAATTCGCTTAACATCTAAGCCAGCAATCTTACCAGCATCCTTGGTTGCCTGACGCTGTGCGTCATTAAAGTATGCAGGAACGGTGATAACAGCAGAGTCTACCTTCTCGCCAAGATATCCTTCAGCATCTGCCTTCAATTTCTGCAGAATCATCGCTGAAATCTGCTGAGGAGAGTACTTCTTGTCATCAATGGTACGACCCCTATCAGTTCCCATATCTCTCTTAATAGAAGAAACGGTCTTATCCGCATTGGTTACTGCCTGACGCTTTGCAGGTTCACCAACAAGACGCTCACCAGTCTTGGTAAATGCTACTACAGAGGGAGTCGTTCTTGCGCCTTCGGTATTTGCGATAACAGTAGGCTTTCCACCTTCCATAACTGCTACGCAAGAGTTTGTTGTTCCTAAGTCAATTCCAATTGTCTTTCCCATAATTTTATCCTCCTATGGTTTCCGGAGAGCCCTTTTCTCACATTGAGGATTAGGTTTTCTCCTTTAATTAATTACACATGCACTATCTAGTTGGCTACCTGGACCATACTGTAACGAATGACCTGGTCTCTGTAGGTATACCCTTTTTGCAATTCCTGAGCAATAACATTTTCTCCAAGACTTTCATCTTCAATATGCATCACCGCATTGTGAAGATCTGGATTAAATTCCTGCCCCACAGCTTCGATGGGTTTTACTTCTAACTTTTCGAGTTCACCCATGAGCTGTTTATATGTCATCTGCATACCCTGTGCAAATCCGCTGGCAAGTTCTTCTTCAGAAAGTCCCTGAAAACCTCGTTCAAAGTTATCTACAATAGGGAGTAACTTCTCAATCACGCTCTTTGCACCGGTTTCAAACATGGACTGTTTTTCTTTCTCGGTTCGCTTTCTATAGTTTTCGAACTCAGCCATTCTACGAAGATCTTTATCCTTTAACTCTTCGATTTCAGCCTTTAATTTTTCTTCGACCTCGTTCTTTTTATTTTTCTTTTCTTTCTTCGCTTTCTTGTCACCTTTATCTTCAGTGACCTCTGCATCTTCCGTTGTGGTTTCTGCAGATTCCTGTTCTATTTCTTCTACGTTTTCTTCTGCCACTACTTCTGCCGCAGCATCATCCGTCGTAACCTGCTCTTCCACTTTCTTTTCTTCTTCTAACATGTTTTACCTCTATTCTTTCTTATTATAGGCACGCTCTAATTCGGTCTGCATTCCTTTCAAGGTGTCCATAACCTTTTCATAATCCATTCGCTTCGGTCCGACAATAGCCACGCTACCGCGCATACCGCCTCCCAAGTCGTAGGTTGCTGTAACAACGCTGCAATCCTTCATACCATTTAACTGAGACTCTTCTCCGATATACACCTGAATGCCTGTCTCACCACTGGAGAGGGTTTCTGTCGCTAATCTTGCAAGAGACTGTTTTTCTTCAAAGGTACTGAGAAGTTCTCCTGCCTTTTCTTTATCTGCCAGTTCAGGATATTTTAAAATATTCGTTGCACCAGAGGTATAAATCTCCATATCCTCGTCAGCGCTGATTACTTGGGCAACTGCATCGATGACATTGGCAATAATATCAGAATGTCCACCTGCCTTTGCTTTTAACCCGGCAATCATTCCTAGATTGATTTCCTCCACAGTGAGACCATTAAGATAGGTATTCAGCATAATGTTTAGTTTCAATATGCTCTCTTCGTCCAATGGTTGCCCCAACGTAATGATATTATTCTTTATCACATTTCCTTCCACCATAACAACCACTAAAAGTTGGTCGTCACTAATTCTAGAAAGCTGCAGAAATTTAATTCTGGTTCCTTTTATCTGTGGTGCAGAAACGATGGACGCATAGTTGGTATTGGTTGCAAGAACCTTAGCCACATTCTTAAGAAGCTTATCCATCTTCCCTTCTGTTTCTATCAGAAGCCCCTTTAATGCTTCCATCTCCCGGTCGCGTTCAACTTTTTCTTCCATCAGACTGTCTACATATAATCGGTATGCCATATCTGTCGGAATTCTCCCAGCAGAGGTATGCGGAGAAACAATATACCCCAGTTCCTCCAAGTCTGCCATCTCATTACGGATCGTCGCAGAGCTTAAATTCAAATCGGTATACTTGGAAATGGTGCGGCTGCCTACCGGTTCTCCGGTTTCTAAATAATTCCGAATCACAGCCTGTAATATCTTCACTTTACGCTCATCTAACTGTGACATGCTCCGCCCCCTTCCCTGGTTCTCTTGTTAGCACTCAATCCGATAGAGTGCTAACATGTGTATAAAATAACACTAACGATTAGGAATGTCAACAAAAAAACTCCGAAAAAATTTTCGTTTTCGGAGTTTTATCATTGTTCTAAATTATATCTGGATTACAGGGCAAATGAGGCCTGTAAATTGTCTTTTCCATTGTATACGCAATACACTTTCATCTCGTCCATATTTACGTATACTTTGACGCTGACCAAATCAGCAGCCTTCTTTTTTAATGTCTTTGTCCAAGCGGCTTCTGCTTTTTTCATAATATCGGCAGTCTTGACACTTTTACCAGCATGTTCCAGATAGGTAGTGCTTTCCAAAGCTACCGTCTTAACTTCTACCTTCTTTGCAGGTGCGGCCACTTTCTTAGGCTCTGCTTTCTTTACTTCTGCCTTCTTTACGGGTGCTACTGCCTTTTTAGGCTCTGCTTTCTTTGCTTCTGCCTTCTTTGCAGGTGCGGCTACCTTTTTAGGCTCTGCTTTCTTGGCTTCTACCTTCTTTGCAGGTGCGGCTACCTTCTTAGGCTCCGCTTTCTTTACTTCTGCCTTCTTTACGGGTGCTACTGCCTTTTTAGGCTCTGCTTTCTTGACTTCCACCTTCTTTGCAGGGGCTGCCACCTTCTTAGGCTCTGCTTTCTTTACTTCTGCCTTCTTTGCAGGTGCTGCTACCTTTTTAGGCTCTGCTTTCTTTACTTCTACCTTCTTCGCAGATACTGCTGCCTTTTTAGGTTCTGCTTTCTTTGCTTCTGCCTTCTTTGCAGGTGCGGCTACTTTCTTAGGTTCTGCTTTCTTTACTTCTACCTTCTTTGCAGGTGCTGCTACCTTTTTAGATTCTTCCTTCTTTACAGGAGTTTCTTCCTTAACAGGCGCTGTTTCCTTCTTTGCAGCCGTCTTCTTTCCTGCTTTCACAGGTTCCTTAACAGGAGCCACTTCTTCCTTTTTATCTTCATTCGCCTTTAAATAGGAAAATAAATTCTTTGCTCTCTGTTTAAATACCGCAGGGTTCTTCTTTTTATCAGCCATCTCCACTCCTGTCTGTTTGCCTTGCATGTCTTCATGCAACGAACTATAAACCACCCTACATTGTACGAGATATAAGTAGAGATGTCAAATAGCCCTGTTGCTATCTTTCTTCGCAGAATTCAATCTGTTCCCCATTAATCCCTTTCACAAAAGCAATCCTGAGTGATCTTGGCTCATATAATGATAATTCAATATTCTTCGGTTCCACATGCTTCGTTGCACCATGTAGTAGCGCCTTACTATAAGTTTCATCAACATTATCGCAGGAAAGTGCTATATGCTTAAATGATCCTTCTGGCATACGTTCACTTTCAAAAATTTCTAGAATAGAGTCACCGATTCCTAACCAGGCTCCTCTTCGGTCTGTCGTAAAATAGCCTAGTTCTTCTGCACCAAATGCTTCTTTATAAAATGTAATAGTCTTCTCAAACTGTTCTGTGTATAACGCCACGTGCGCAAAACCTTTAATCATTCTCCTGTCCTCTCCCTCTCGATGCATCCCTATTTTCTACTAAAGTTTCCACATATGTTTTGCTTCTATTACGTCTTCTTCGCCATAATCTGCGACCAAGAAATACTCACTATAACTACCAAAAGTAATCTTCCACTCTGGTTCAAATTCATTCTTTATGAAATGTGGCCTGTAACCGTGCTCATCAAAAAAATCCTCAACTACATCATATATGTCTTCTACAAATTCCGATTCCACCAATTTTTTCTTTTGTCGGCTGCCATTTACATAGTATAAAATCATTTGTATTTCTCCTGTCCCCTATTATACCCTACTGCCAAATGAAAAATAGGGATATGGCATCCCTACTTCTTTATAGAACATTTTAGTTATCCTTTTTGTAGATTCATGGTACTATGTTTTTAGAGATTTCGAGAGTGCAAAGCACAACGAATGCTCATATACCTACCTTTTGACCCCAACATCATAAAATAGTTTTAAACAGAATCATCACAGAAAGGATTCTTATGAAAGACTACGCTTTTTACGGTCACGAAACTGCCACTGTCGCACCCATAACCCCTGCCTACTCTAAAATAACAAATCCCAGACATCTATATGATCTATTATGTGAGATTTGGTGTGCTGATACCTGCGCTCCGAGAATGCGAAAGGATTGGACTGCGGAGAACTATACTCTAGGGCAATGTTCTATCACCGCTTTTCTGGCGCAGGACATTTTCGGTGGCGAGGTATATGGCATCCTTCGAAGCGGCGGAAACTACCATTGCTATAACGTTGTCGGTGACTGCGTCTTTGATTTAACCAGCGAGCAGTTTGGCGACGAAAAGCTAATCTACGAAAATAACCCCTTGCAGGAGCGATGCGTCCACTTCGCAAAAGAGGAAAAACGTTTGCGATATGAATATCTAAAGGCACAATTAGCGAAAAAGCTGTCGACTCTGTAAACAAACATCATCACATTTTATCTGTGCGTCCAGTCTGACGGGATACTCTCCTTATCCGTTGCGCGAAGTTCCTGATATGCTTCCACCCAACGGTAGGAGAGAATCTCGTCTCCGTCAACCTTCATTTCCAGCATAATAGGTTCTCCTTCAAAATACTCCGTAACATTATCTGCTAGCGCACTCACCCAGCTAGTTTGCGTAACGTGTCCAATGAAATTGATGTACACATAACCGGCATCATTATATAAGACTTCCTGCGGCTGCAATCCTATGAAAGAGCGATTGATATCCCATACATTGGATGCATTTCCCATGATGACATCTGTATAAAACAAGAGTTCATCATCCATGGCATCATTGTAAACATTCTCAAAATTCTGTAATGCGTATAAGTCGTCAAACGGAATCTTCACGCTCTCTATCTCCTTATAAGTACCATCTCTACACACTAGTGGATAGTAATGATAAGTAGCCCATGCACTACTATCAGCCATTACCACGGACTTTAGCGCAGAACGCAGCTGTACCGCATAGACAAAATTCCCATCCACATAAGCAAAACGATTTACATTTCCTGCTTCCGAGTTAATATCACACTGCTGGTTCTCACTAAAGGATGCATGCGGGCCATTCTCATTTCCATAGGAATAAAGTAGATAACTATCTACATCTAGCCCCCGTCCGGTGTCCCAAAAATAGGTTCCACTCACAAGCAACTGCTTTGTATCGTCAAAGGAAACGACTTCAAAATCCACCGTATCCAAATAACTGAAAGTATCTCTACTCCAGTAGGTTGATTGCCCCTGTACAAAAGCCTCTGTCACACTTAATGTTGTATGTTCATCAACCAGCATTGCTCCCTCGGCATCCACGTACCAAATCTTTAGTTGTTTATAATCGCCTGCCCCGAACGCGAACTGATTAATTTGTTCGATGACAGGATCCATTTGTCCATTTTTCCATGCCGTATAATCAATGCCATCTCCATCCCAGTACACTGCCCACATTTCATACTGGCCATCTCCATTAAAGTCATCATAAAATGACTCCACCAGGTTTCCACTTGCATTTTGGTATAAAAGGCTCTTTAGTTCTTCTTCCGTAGCCACTTTGGGGACAACTTCCCCCGTATTCCCCTCAATCTCCGTTCCAGCGTCCGATTCTGTTCCTGCTCCATCTATTTCTGCCTTTTTCCGTTCGATTTGATGACGAAGATTTTCTAACTGGTCATCTCCCGTTTCTTTCTCTCCCTGCGCTAATACATCAATCGCTTTATCATAATAATCCATAGCAAGCGCAGTATTTCCAACAATGATTTCTTTCTCCGCCATAGCTACATAAGTATCAGCAAGACCTTCATATGCATCGGCATTCTTAGGATCAATCTCAATCACTCTCGAATAGGATGCAATCGCCATCTCATACTGCATCTCATCTAAATACTGGTTAGCCAGCTTCAACTCTTTCTTTGCCTTAGCCTCTGGACTTGCATTAGTAGCAAAAATAATAACAAACGTCAGGATGCCCACGAGAAGAACTGCCCCTACTATAATAAAGGGGAATTTATCTTTCTTCTTCGCTTTTCCAATATTTTCTGTAGACTGTCTCTCTGTGTTCTGCGATGCCACCATACTTACAGGTACATTCCCCATCGACTCCCCGCAGCCAATACAGAACTTCGCGTCATCATCATTTTTTACACCACATTTTATACAATACATATCTTATTTCGCTCCAAGATTTTTCATTTTACCAGTTCCATTTTATACTTTGCACAATCGCCTTTAGTTCTTCCGCCTCTTCCGCATTTGGATAATCACTACTCTTTGCAAAATACAAATAAATCATTCTTCCATCAATAACTGTGGCGTAGCGTAATTGTTTATTCAATGACATATCACATTCAAATACAAGCCATGGAATCCCGTCCACTTCAAGCCAAGTATAATCACTGCGAACACCGGTAAACGAGGATATCAATTCCTTTGCAAACGCCTCTCGTTCTTCCTGCGTAAAATCATTCAATGAATATATACCCGTATACTCTCGGTCTTTCACTTTTAAATTCAATGACAAGTCACTATTCCCAATTCCGCCTGCACTTACGGGATAGGCTTCGAGGGAAGTACTTGCCATTCTCATATATTGATCGATTCTACTCTTATCAAGTCCAAGACGTGCAATCGCTGGTGAATTCGGATCAATATCCTCCACAAGAACGTTGTAAGCATCTTCGGATAATGGTATGGTCATTTTACCATTTAAGAATATGTACTCTGTTCCATTAAGGCCATCATATCCATTGTTTCTTTCTGGCTTAGTGGCCGAATCAACATCACCAGGTGTACTCGTTTCCTCTGTTAAGTCATCATCCACAGCAAGGACCTCCCCCGCATGATTTGTCCTATCTTCTGCGGCATTCCCACACGACATAAGCATGAGGGAAGCTACTATATTGAGCAATACTAGTGCTACCATCTTTTTCATTTTCATTAATATTCTCCTCACAATGCCACATATTGGGGATGACAGTGCATTTTCCTAGCAACATTTATTTTCCCTTAATTTCAATGCGATCTAGAATTCCCTGTACACTTACCCCCGGATGGGTAAGGTACATGCGCATGACATCCTCCACAAATTCTTTCTCTGCACCGGTTTTGCGACAAATCACATCCTTTGTCTTTCCTCTGTCAATATAACGAATAATTGTTTTCACCACTCCATATAATTCATTTAGTGAAGGCGCATCGTCTTTTTCTGTCTCTCCTTTGCCATCCAGTTCTGCCATTTTGGCATGACCATAATATATATTGCGTGGATTTCTGGCTAATATGTGATTCCAGCTTTCCTCTACCTTCGTCCCTCTATGCAGTTCTAACTCATAGAGTGGATTTAAATCTCCTACAAAGACATCTCCGCCTTCCAGAAAAAGAGAAATGCTATCCTCACTGTGTCCCGGTGATGCAATAATATCTGCCTGCACTCCTATCTGGGATAATAGATTCTTCCCCTCCGCGAACGATACAATGGATGCCTCTGCATCATCAATTGGCAGATAATCATGTTTTGCTTCCTTTTTAAAAATCTCGTCTGCATCATGCACATACTTCTTCTGCACATCAAAGACCAAGAGCCGTGGTCCAAGATTTGCTATATTCTGCACTATCCCCATATGGTCCGGATGAAAATGCGAAACTAATATATACTTAATCTCACTAACAGGCACATTTACTCTACCCAATTCTTTACAAAAGGCAGGAAATGTTCCTGCCCATCCTGTATCCCATAAAACATAACCCAACCTGCCTTTAATGAGATATGTATTTGTTTTTGAATAATGCAATGCAAGAACCATACTGTCTTAACCAAATATTCCTACTGAATCAATACTGCTCTACAGGGTGCCCCATCTGTATGTGACAAATTTATTGGCGCGCAGTTTAACATATATACACCGTCTGGCACATGTCCCAGACGGATGCCTTCTAAAAGCACCACTTCTTTCCCAAGAAGTACTAAATGCACAGCCATGGGACCATCTTCCGGTCCTACCGTTTGGGATTCATTTCCAATTAGATAAATACCCGCCTCTGCAAACACCGTTGCGGCTTCTAAACTTACCGTTGCTTTCCCTTTGATAAGAATTCTTTTCCCCGCTTCCTCATCTACGCTACATGCTTCATCTAAAATTTGCTTTGCATCTTCCGCTGTAACTACCCCCTCATGTGTCACAACGTATGCTTTGCCAATAAATTTTCCAAGTGCAACCTGACCAATCCCTTTTCCATCATTAATAAAATGATAGGGTGCATCTACATGGGTACCATTGTGCACACACAGGGATATTTCAGATAGATTATAGTCATCACCATCATCCATATTTCTTGACTGCGTTTTTTCCGGCTTAATATCCCCCGGAAAGACATGGCATTCCAATAATGGTTGTGAGATATCATAAATCATTTTGCAATCCTCCACTCCATGCTGCTATTATAGCATACCGCATTCTGCATCGGGGACGGTCCCTATGGTCCTCGCTACACACGCAAAAATCGAAGGCAACGCTTGACGTGTATACTCCTACAGGAGTATAGTATTTCCAACATACAACAGCACCACCACATTCGGAGTATAGAATTATGAAAACGCTAACTCTCTTTCATGGGTCAGACCATATTGTGAATACGCCCATTTATGTTTATGGGAAAAGAACAAATGATTATGGACAAGGATTTTACTGCACAGAAGATGCAGACCTAGCAAGAGAATGGTCAGTAGAAGAAAGCAGGGATGGCTTTCTAAACGAATACAGCCTTAACACCACTACTCTTCGTATATTAGATTTGACTTCGCCTGATTTTTCGGTATTACAGTGGATTACACTATTATTAAGAAATAGAACTTTCGATTTGTTTTCAGATTTCGGAAGCACAGCTAGGGAATATCTATTAGATCATTTTAGTATAGACACATCCCCCTATGACATCATATGTGGCTACCGGGCTGATGATAGTTATTTTACCTATGCACAAAATTTCCTTAACAATGTTATTTCGGTGCAAACCTTAGCACGTGCATTAAAGCTCGGTAATCTTGGCACGCAGATTGTGCTAGTTAGTGAGAAGGCTTTTGGCAAAATCACTTTCCAAAATGCTGAATCTGTAAATTCTCAAATATGGTATCCGCAAAAAGAAGAAAGGGATAAAAGTGCGAGAGCTACCTATAAGCAAATTCGAGAATCCGGGACGTTTATGGATGATGTTTTCCTGTTAGATATTATTCGAGGTAAATTGGAGGCTTCCGATGTACGCATATGACGAAAATTTAATTCACAAAGCCATGGACTCCTTAGGCTGGATGTTTGCATATGGCGTGAACGATTACAAATTGAGTCTGGAACAGTTTTATACTTATTTCTTAAATTCTGGCTATGCCGATAGGTTCGGCAAGGGTGAGTCACGCATTGTGAGTGGAATGTCCGGCACAGAACTTGCCATGGAAGTAATCTACAGCATGGATCCTTTTTCCAAGTTTCCTGTTCCCTCTTTTTGCATGAATCGGTCTGCTGAATACTGGCTCGGATGGTCTCTCGCTTATTATCAATGGTACCGCAACATACGTTTCAAAAACATCACTACCGCAACATCTATTCGTTCCATTTTGTTAATGTATAAAAAATATCATGAAATGGACATCTCTCATTTTGTAGAAAAACTAGATGCCGATCAAAAAGCCTACCGAAGCGCATCTGCCCTTAAAAGGTTGCGCTTATATGCTGGTCTCAGCCAAAAAGATTTATCCATACAATCCGACATTCCATTACGCACAATCCAGCAATATGAACAGGGGCAGAAGGACATCCGGAAGGCCAATGTGGATTATATCCTCCGCCTGTCCAAGTCTTTATACTGCACAGTGGAAGATATAATTCAATAAAATATTTCTAAACGGATAAGTTACCAATATACTTAGTAGTTCGGAGTTACAGTAACGGAACCATCCGGATTGGTAAAATATGTATTTTCTTCCCTACAGTCATAATACCACCCCCTGCTATCGCTATACAGGAAGATATGGTTAACTTCTCCGGAGGCCCTAACATCACCAAACTCATCTGTGTAATTAAACTGCAACGCTACTTTTGCACGATTGTTATCCTCATTTTTATCATATTTGATGGAAAGAATTTCCACATTACGATCATACTCATTAAACATCCCCGCAATATTCGTATCATCGACTGCAAATATTCCGCCAAGCGTTTCCGCCTGCTCATTAATATAATCTATTAATTCCTGTTCTTTTTCATCCACCATTGCAGTTTCTTTTTCTTCTGCAACCGTTGTTTCTTTCTCTTCCCCGCTGCCATTTACACTACCAGTTTCAGCATACCAATTTTTGTTGCCGCACCCCGAAAATGTAAAAACTGTCATCGCCGATAACACAAATACTACAAGCCGCTTTTTCATACTATCCTCCATATATCAACAACAAAATATTGTGCCGTAAGGCTGCGTCAAGTAGGCTTACGGCACTGATATAGGTAGTATATCAGTGCCTTTTTAATCATTTTGTTTCAGATGAACCCTTTAGTCATACACGCGTTAACGGGGAATCTACGTATGTAGAATCAAAGGGTCACGCCTGTGCCGGAGCAACAATGTTGACCCTAAGGACCGTCCCCATGGCAGCAAGGACCGTCCCCATGGTAAATATGGTATAATTTCTCTGTATGGTATATAACCATCCTTTAGAAAGGACGATTTATGAAAAAGGGCTATAAATTCTTCATCAGTATTCTACTAGTATGTATTTTTTTCTTTCTCCCCTTTGGAAGTTCTATAAAGGTAGAGGCAGCAGAACAGACTTCTTCGTTCAAACCGACCCAGACCCTACTCATCGGGGATAGTCGTCTCTTTTATCTATGTGAAAACACTCCCGTAGAAGATTACTTCTACGTACTGTGCCAAGGCGGTGCAGACAGTTCATGGATTGACAAGAACGGTGTATGGAGTTTTGCAAGCATTGGTGGTGCTTATAATACGCTAACAAACGATGGCACGGGAAGCGATGTGAAAATTGAACTCTCTGAGAGTCTCCTAAAATCCAAGGGAATAACCACCATCATTTATATGATTGGCATCAATGATTTATTTATTCAAAATCTCAACTCCATTGCTGGCCTGGAAATGTATAATGCCCAGGAAAAAATCGAAACAAATCTGCAGTTATTAAAGGATAAAACCGGCTGCCGCGTTGTTTATAATAATATTGGTTTTATTGATATGACAAAAACCTCTAATGCATACTATGTTGGTGTAAAAATGACCAGCAATGCACAAATCGCGTGGTTCAATTACCTCCTTCAGTGGGATGAGAAAGTGGATTGCTATGCTGGCGCCCCCTGTATGACGTCTGCCGACGGTGTCCACTATGCAGCAGAAGACAGCAGTCTCATTTTCTATAATATAAACTTATCTCTATGGCAGCTCATCTGCTCGGCAAAATAAATCACATAGTTTTTTAAAACAAAAGCAACCTCAGACCGAGGTTGCTTTTTTATATCACACCTATTCTATTCGTAGCGCTCTACCTGCCGTACTCTTCTTTCACAAATCTACGGAGTGCCTCAACGGAACGTTCTACTTTCTCCGTGTCCACACAATAAGCCATACGGAAATATCCTGGAACACCAAAACTATCCGAAGGCACCAAAATTAGGTCATACTTCTTTGCCTTTTCGCAGAATACCTTCGCATCATCTTCTAGTGCCTTAGGGAAAATATAGAAGGTGCCGCCTGGCTTTACAACCGTAAATCCAAGGTCTACCAGTTCTTTATAAAGAATATTCATATTGGTCTCATAAACCGAGAGATCGCTGGTCTTATCAATGCATCTAGCCACCGCCTGCTGAATCATGGATGCTGGACAGTTGTGTCCTGTACCACGAGAAATCTGGCAGCACATAGGAACAATATCCATCGCATTCTTACAGGTCGGATTGGCGGCCACATAACCCAGACGTTCTCCTGGAATGGACATAGACTTACTATAGGAGTAACAAGTTAACGTGTTATCATAGTATTTCGCCACATAAGGCACTTCTACACCAGCAAAAGCAATTTCTCTGTAGGGTTCATCGGAAATAATAAAGATCTCATGACCATACTCCTTTTCTTTTGCACGTAAGGTATCTGCTAATTTCTGAATGGTCTCCTCTGAATATACAATACCAGAAGGATTGTTAGGACTGTTGATGAGTACCGCCTGCACCTTCTCATTCAACATCTCTTCAAAGGCAGCAAAATTAATCTGAAATGTTTCTGTATTCGCAGGAACCACCTTTAATGTTGCACCCGTCTGATTCACATATGGCTGATACTCTGGAAAATACGGCGCAAAGGTAAGAATCTCATCCCCTTCCTGCACAACACATCGAAATGCATGGGCTAACGCACCAGCTGCTCCACTGGTCATAAAAATATGGTCCATGGTATAGGGAATCCCATACTTTTTTGCCAGATATGCTGCTGTTACTTTTCTGGACTCAGGATTTCCTGGATTGGGGCTGTAACCGTGCAGTTCACTACTGGTTTTCTCTTTTAACAGCTCGTCCATAGCTCTGGTCAATTCCTCCGGCACAGGTACAGAAGGGTTTCCGAGGCTATAATCAAATACATTTTCATAGCCGATCTCCTTACCACGTTCTGTCGCATAAACAGAGAGTGCACGGATTACTGATGGCGCCTTTGTCATTTCTAAAAAATACTGATTAATCATGAGATTGTCCTTTGCTTTCTATGTAATTTAAACAAATGCTTGCTTCGCAGCTGCTTGTTTTCGCCCTATGGGGCTACATCATTGGAGCTGCTAAATGGAGGAGCCACTGAATGAACTTTCGGAAGGGAGAACGTTTCTTCCACTCCTCCAAAGTAATTTCATGGCTGACTTCCAGTGTTTTCAAAAAGTCTTCTTTCATTTCTTTCACAACATGGCTATCACTAAAGAAGACACCATTTTCGTGATGCATATACATACTACGGAAATCTAAATTAATGGAACCGCAAATACTGCATTCATCGTCACAAACAATATTTTTGGCATGGATAAATCCTGGTGTATATTCGTAGATCCTAACACCATTCTTCAGCAGTTTTCCATAGTTATATACATTAACTTGATAAACATACCACTTATCATAAATGTGCGGCACAATAATCCGCACATCTACACCACTTCGATCCGCCTGAATCAAGTTTTCTCTCATTCTTGAATCCAGCACCAGATACGGAGTTGTAATAAACACATAGTCTCTAGCTTTGTTCATCATACGAAGATAGGCTCCCTCAACGGGATTATCCTCATTGTGATGCGGTCCACCAGAGAATGGCTGCACAATTCCTTCCGCTTTTATTTCTGTAGTACAGTGAAAATCTTCTAACTTTTCGGTAGTTTTGTGACAAGAGGACCACATCGTAATAAACTGCGCCGTCAATGACTCTACCGCCATTCCTTCTAGCCTCACCATGCTATCCTTCCAGTGACCAAAACGCTTCTCTTTATTGATATATTCATCTGCTAAATTAACGCCACCAATATATCCAACATTTCCGTCTACTACTGTAATTTTCCTATGGTCACGAAAGTTAAAGGAAAGTGAGGGGATTCGCTGATGAATCGGCGCAAAGCAGCAAAGCTTAATTCCTTTTGCTCGCATCTCTTTACGCATTCCCGGAATATTCATAAAAAGACTTCCGAAGTCATCCACAATCATGCGGACATCCACACCTGCAGCCGCCTTCTCCGTTAAGATAGATAAAATCTCACGCCACCATTTTCCATCAAGGACAATGAAATATTCTAAGAAAATAAATTTTTCAGCGCTTCTAAGGTCCTCTAAAAATTTACCCTCTGCATCATCACCTACAGGGTAATAGTTCGCTTTTGTATTCTCATAAAGCGGGAATTCGTTGCTATACAGGTATCTCGGGATTTGAACCTTATTCGGATGCTGCGATGCATAACGCTCAACATTTGGCGCAGAATCTCCCAGCTGCGATAGCATCTCCTTCTCTTCCCGTCGCATACGCTTATTAAAAGAGGAGTTTTTACTCACATTTCCCCATATCATATAAAGCAGAAGTCCCGTAACCGGTACAAGAGCCATAATCAGAATCCACTGTTTCTGGTTATACTCCTCATCTCCCACCATCGCAAAAACAAACACCAGACCAACCAATTCAAAAACCAGGTATATTTTGTCATGATATTCTTCCAGAAAATTAGCGGCCATCCACATAAATACAATCTGGACCGCCAACGCCAAAAGCACCGTTACCATACGAATAATTGCTAGGTATACGGTCTTAATTTTCTTATTCTTTTTGATTTGGTCTTCCGTTTTTGCCATACTATATAATTCTGTTTCTCTTTTCCCCTCGAAGGAATGCCTGTATATTTTCCACAGTCTCTGTTACGACTCTATTTCTCGCTTCCGTCGATGCCCATGCCATATGCGGCGTAATAATGAGTTTATCCTCATCCTTAATTTTTCCTAAAGGATTGTCCGGCGTAATGGGTTCACCTTCTAGTACATCCAATCCTGCGGCTGCAATCTCATCATTACATAATGCCTCATATAAAGCTGCATTATCCACCACAGGCCCTCTTGCCACGTTAATGAGAATGGCTGTTTTTTTCATTTTTTTAAGTGCAGCCCCATCGATTAAATGCTTTGTTTTTTCTGTCAGCGGACAGTGCAGGGACAGAAAATCCGACTGTGCTAACAGTTCTTCAAAATCTACTTGATGGTATCCTTCTTCCAAGGATCGACCGCTCGCAGAATAACAGATTACTTTACATCCAAAACTTTCTGCTACTTTGGCAACGCCCTTTCCGATATTTCCCATACCAACAATGCCCCAAGTCTTTCCTTCTAGTTCTGTAAATGTCTTCTCAAAATAGGAAAAACCATTCAGGTTACCATAGGTACCATCCTTTACAAAACGATCATAAAAAGGCAAATGCTCTAGCAAATAAAAGGCTAGTGCAAAAGTGTGCTGCACAACAGCAGGGGTCGAATAGCCTGCCACGTTACACACTGCAATTCCTTTGTCCTTACAGTATTCTAAATCAATGTTGTCATAGCCTGTTGCGAATTCACAAATCAGTTTTACATTCTCACAACCTGCCATGGTAGTTGCATTCAGTTTGCATTTATTGGCAATAACAATCTCCGCATCCCCAATATGGGCAGCTGCTTCTTCCGGTTTTGTATTGCCATACACTGTCACATCCCCAAAAACATCAATTGGTGTAACTGGCACATCTAGTCCTATAGTATTTCTTTCAAGAATCACTACTTTCATGACTTATCTCTCACTAACATTTATATTTATAATTACAATCATGGCTTCATACTTACGCGCACTTAACGCATGCTTTCCTATCTAGCAGCATCTATCCATACATAAGCAGCACCATCACAGGCATCGTAAGAATACTTAGCATCGTTCCGAGGAGAACGGTGTTGGCTGCCTTTTTCTGTCCCTGCCCAATCAGCTCTGCATAATTTAATACCATGCTGGCGACAGGCGCTGCTGTCAGAATAAAGACAGTCTTCCTAAAGTCCACCGATACCGGCAATAGTTTAAGGACAAAGAATGCTAATGTGGGCATGCACAGCTGCTTAATAGCAATGGTAAAGTAAACCATTTTATCCGTAAAAAGGCTGGCAAATTTCATCGTGCCCAAGCGCATTCCCATAATAATCATACATAGTGGCGCAGACATCTTCCCTAACAGAGTTACCATCGTATCTAGCTGACTTGGCATCTTTACTCCGCTAATAAATAGTGGCAAAGCAACAACTAGCGATAGTGTGCTAGGATTTAGTAAAGCATTGCGAATCCGCATATAACTTTTATCATTGGAGATAATGTAAGAGGTTAAGGTCCACCCTATAAAATTCATCCCCAGACAGTATATGGTAGAAAGTAGCACCGCCTCTGGATACTCCGGCATCACCACTTCTAATAACGGGACTGCCATAAATCCAGCATTTCCCATACCCGTCGCGATATTATAAATACGATAATTTATATCCTCTTTCTTTTTACGATATATAAAGCGAAATAGTAGCAAAAGTCCTGCCTGTATACACATAGAGAACACAAGCACAATCACTGCATCCTTCACCAGCGCCACACTAAATTCCATATCTGTAATGGTATATATAGTGAGACAGGGCGCTGACACATACATCAACAGTTTAGCAAAGGCACCAATACCATCCTCTTTAATCAGCTTTGTTTTTAGCAACGCAAGACCTATGGATGCATAGCCAAGCATCATTGCTACGGCACCCAGGGTACTAAGAAAGCCATCCATGACATATCCTCTTTTTCAATTACATCAATATTATTTTACTCCAATTCTGCAAGAATCCAAAACTAGTACTCCTAGCAAAGAAAGACCCCGACTTACTTGCCGGGGTTACTTCATTGTACTGATTTCTATTTTGTTTTCTCACGAACCGCATCTTCTATAAGACCAATCACTGCATCGATAGCACTTTTCTCCTGTGCTTTCCGCATGCTCTTCGTATAGGAATCGCGATTGAAGTACAGCTCATGAAGTTTATCCATGAGTGTACTGCTATCCATATCTTCCTCGTGTAGAACCATAGAGAAATTCTGCGCCGCAAAGGAAGCAGCATTTAAAAGTTGGTCTCCTCTGGATACGGATGCCGGTAGCGGGACCAGAAGATTGGGAATGCATAATGCCTTTAGTTCACAAATGGCGTTGGCACCAGCACGACTTAATACTACATCAGAAGCAGCAAATAAATCTTTCAACTCTGCCTTTACATATTCGAACTGTCTGTAGCCAGGCTTACCAATCAGGAGATTATCCATCTTCTCCTTGCCACAGATATGAATTACATTAAAATCTGCCAGTAACTGGGGAAGTGCTGCACGTACTACTTCATTGATTGCACCAGCACCTTGGCTTCCTCCAATCACAAGTACCACTGGCTTATTATCTACAAAGTCACAAATCTTGCGGCCATTCTCGCGATTCCCCTTTAGTAATTCTTCTCGAATCGGGGATCCCGTCAGGAAGCTCTTTCCCTCTGGAAGATACTTTGCCGTTTCTGGAAAGTTGTAGCAAATCTTATCTGCCACAGGAATACATAGTTTATTTGCCAGTCCCGGAGTTAAGTCAGACTCATGAATTACACAAGGGATTTTTAATTTATGCGCAGAGCGAACTACCGGCACTGCCACATAACCACCCTTTGAGAATACCACGTCCGGCTGCAGGTTCTTCAAAATCTTTTTCGCCTCTGACAAACCTTTTAATACGCGAAATGGATCCGAAAGATTCTTCGGGTCTAAATATCGTCTGAACTTTCCTGTGGAAATCCCATAATAGGGAATCCCCATTTCAGACACCAGTTTTTTCTCTATTCCTTCATAGGAACCAATATAATGAACTTCATATCCAAGTTCTTTTAATTTGGGAAGCAGTGCCAAATTGGGAGTTACATGTCCCGCAGTACCACCACCTGTCAGCACAATTTTTTTCATGGTCATTCCTTCATAGAATTAATAATGTGTCTGTTAGGCCTCCATTGCCTGTAGAAGCGCCTTCGCTAGCTGGTCTGGGCAAGATGTTCCTCTGCCATTACAGTCAATACCCTGCATCCTTGCTACAGCATCTTCCACCTTCATACCCTGCACAAGTGCTGCAACACCTTTGGTATTACCATTGCAACCACCAGTAAACTTCACGCTCTTTACGATGTCTCCATCTAGTTCAACATCAATTGCCTGACTACATACACCTCTTGGAATATATCTCATAGTAATTTATTCTCCTTAATCATTTACGCTTCGCAAACAGCTTTTCTAACACTTTCCATTTCCTCCGGTGTTGTCGTTCCGGGGTTCCAAAGAATATGCTGTCCATCTCCTTCATATCTGGGAATCAGATGCAAATGAAAATGGGATACAGTCTGTCCTGCTGCCGCGCCATTGTTCTGTACCAAATTAAATCCGTCGGCATGCAAAGCTTCTTTCATTCGAGTCGCCATCTTCTTTGCAAGTGCCATAGCACCACAGGCTGTTTCTTCTGGTAATTCAAAAAGATCTGCCGCATGCGACTTTGGAAGAATTAATGCATGACCTTTTGTTGCTGGACCCAAGTCTAAAATCACACGAAATTTTTCATCCTCATAAAGTGTGGTGGATGGAATCTCACCATTTGCTATCTTGCAAAAAATACAGTCACTCATACTATATCCTCTCTTCTATTCATGATCTTCCATAAACGGAAATACAATGTCTAGCTGTCTTAATCTGCCGAAATCGCCTTTATTCACAATCTTGCCTGCCATAAAGGATCCTTGGAAGGTAGCACGTCCTCCAATAATCTCATCTAGCACCTCTGCATCCATGGTCAGTACCACATCTGGATTGTCTGCTTCGCCAACCCCAGTAATTAGGCTACTGTTATCAATCTGGATAAGCAGATTCTCTTTCCTTCCCTTCAGCACAAACTTATATTTGGTATGCACCTCCGGCTTTGCTTTAAAATGTTTTTCAAAGGCCTCGGTATAAACTTCCAGTCCCAACTCCTTCTGTCCCTTTAACGCACTCATGAACTGACCGGTCAATTCCTTCACATCCACCTTCTGCTGTTCCACAAACTTTTCGTTGGTAATAAGCTCCGTGTACTGTTCGGTCTCTTTCTGCGTCAGAATAGAGGGCTTTGTTTTATTAACCTTTTCATCGGTGTGTTTATTAGAAACAGGAAGTCCCTGTCGTCTCTGGGAAATGCAACGATACAAATCCTCCGCTGCCTTTTCAACATATTTTCCGTAAGTTTGATTCTTCTCTAAAAGACTGCTGTCTGGAAAATAACCGCAAATACCTTCTGCACTGCTACCACCTAAAGTTTCCCAGGCAATCTTTAAATCTAGTAGTGCTTCTCGCTCTCCATAAGTTGTAGACATAACCACGGGAGCCATATATAACTGTTTCATTTTTTCCTTATCGCCGTAAAGCCAGCAGGCATCTAGGAAACTCATAAGATACCCACCAATGCCATACCACTCTACAGTGGTAGCAAGGATAATGCCATCCGCATCCTTTAGGGTAGACGGAAGGGTTGTAATATTATTCTTGATATCAAATAGATCATAGCGAGTATGCTCTACCTGTAAATCATCCAAGACCATCTCCATTTTCTTTACAGCCAGCAAGGAGGGATCTCCAATGATTCCTCTTCCGCCATAATAAATGTTGATTTTCATCCCTGTTCCCCCTTCTCTGCAGTGGAAGTCTCCTTCTTATTAAACATCCATCCCACCAGTGCAAAAACAGCTGCTGCAAAGACACCACCTAGGAACCCTCCCAAATGTGCCATAAAATCTGTATTCGTGGACTCTGTTGTACTGAGCAACATACAAATCAGCGCCATACCAATCCGGAACCACAAATCCTTTCCAAACGTTCCACGGTTGGTCACCATATAGAAAAGAAGCATTCCAAAGATTCCGTAGATGGCTCCGGACGCTCCTAAGGTCATATATACATTCCCTGTCTTCACGGAATAAATCATGGAAAAGAGTCCACCGACTAGTCCCGAAACTACATAGCCGATACATAACCTCGCATTCCCAAAAAACTGTCCCGCATAACCTCCTACCATAAACAAAACAAACATATTGTAGAAAATATGCAGAAAACTTCCATGCATAAACAGGTTTGTAATCAGTCTGTATACCTCACCCTTTACAAAAAGGCTCTCTGCATCCAACGCCATCATCTTCAGAGAAATGGCTCCCTGCATGGTCATCAGAAACATTACAATATTAATTGCTGCAATCACCCATACAGGGATGCTGCGTTTCGGTCTTGGTGTCATAGCCGGCGGAAGTGCGCCCAAATGGATTCCTTTTTCTCCAATCCAATTTTCTAACGGTGCACGCAAGCCTTGAAAATCCTGCATATGATTCTCATAAAGATAGATTTTCTCATCTAATGAATCTAAATACCAGTAGTTAGCATTTTGCTGGCAAATAGCAAGACCTTTTTCATTACGTTCTGCAATGATTAATGATAAATTTCTAGGAATCTGCCTCGTAATCATCTGAACACGTTCCGTCATCCCACGCACTACGCTATCAATATATGTCCCCTCGAGTTCTGGGTGGCCTACCATATCTACGACAGTCACCATATCAATCCCAAAATTCGTCTGGCGCAAAAAAACAACGACATCACCATTGCCACTACGGGCAGTCAGGCGATATCCTTGCATCATTAAAAATGTATCTATAGAATTGTTCTGTGTATTTTGTGTATTCATTACGCTACCTTATATTGTAACTTTATTCCGTTGTTTCGTCTATAACGGGGAAGGTTTCTTCCACCTGACCTTCTGGAATATTTTCACTATTTTCACCAGCCTCGCCACTTCCTTCTTCTGTCGTTTGTGGCTCCCAGTTAATACTCATCGTTGCTGGGTGACGATTATAATTATCACTATGTAAGCTCTCATCCATCCAGGCAAGACGCTTTTGCAAAAAAGTTGTGATTCCTTCCGGGTTCGTATCTAGTTCTACTCCATAGCAATGACTCTGGTATGTTCCAGATGCTGCTACCTGATTCATATGAACAAAGACACTTTCCTCTATAATTTTACTTAACGCATCCTTCTTTTCATCAAACCGGCACTTTACCTTCTCCATAAATGCGTCATTCTTCACCAAATCATCTGGCCAGTGATGTTGACACATGGCATAGATAGCTTCTCCTGTGCACCAGCTTTGATACGTCGGTTCATCAAACTTAAAGTTACCAAAAGCATGATCAAAGTCCCACACAGGCCCAATCATAAGCTTTCCTCCTGGTCGTTTATACAGGTAGGTACTGCGATTAAAAGAGGAGTCTGTATTAAAGGTCAGCTCCATAACTATAAACCAGTCCACAAAACTATCCATATCAATATATGCTTCTATATTCTCCCCGCTGACAATGGCCGCATCCGTAAGACGCATATACTCTATCGCAGCATCAATTGCCTGCTGGTTCCCAGCTACCGGTTCCGGATAGGTAATAAAGGTACTGGGAAGATGGCCAACCTTGAAGTATTCCAAACCATATACGTGTTCATTGTAAAAGTCAAAACTGGTCTCCATCAGAAACGCAGTATCTTCCGGCTCTAGTACATATGCTTCACCCCGGCAGAGTTGTCCGTACGTTAGCATTCTGTTCTCATCGAACGGATACTCCTCTTCTATAGAAAAAAGTTCCACCTTATCTTCTGCTACTTCTACCTTTTCTGCAAGTTGATAAATGCCAATATATTTCCCATTAAGCACGACATCCACAGCATAGGTCTCTGCTGTAAAGGAAAGCGCATCCATTTCCCTAGCAATATCCGTAGCAACAGCATCTCTTACAATCGCAGGATCGCCATAATTAGAACGCAAAACCCATTTTCGGGAAGGCTTCATCCCCAGAAAAGATACTTTCTCATCAAATTTCAGCAAATAACTTTTTTGCGGATAGGTGGTCCAACTGGCATTCCCTCGTCCTCGGAAAGCGCAACTATAGACTGCCTGATTCCCTATCTGCAGACTTCCATCTACATAGTTTTTATTAGATGCAATCGGGGCACCATTTTCTGTTGTTAAATATAACACTGGTAGCTGTGTCGGCGCAAAATATGCCGTGAGAAGTTCCGGCGTGGTTAATGTTCCCCCCTCTACAGGCTCTTCCGTCAACGTATACTGTCTGGTAACTCTTGCTTCGGGCTCGACCTTCACCCCTTCGTCTTCCATGGCATCATCTGCTGCTGCAGAAATCATAGCCTTTCCAAAAACAGTCACTATAAAAATGAAACAACCGGCCAACAGCGCTGCTAGCCGGAACTTTCCCTTTTGCATTTCTATCTCCACACTTTAATATCGTCCGTACCTTCCAAGTAACCGTCACAATTCACAATCTTATCGTAGCAACGGCAAATCACTTCCGAACCTTGTAATATAATGGCCTGCGGTACCTGCAAACAATCATCCTCCGCAGTCACATACAGATAAGAGTCCAAAACCACTAGTGTTCCCTTGTTCTCATCTTCTTCATTCTTTACATGACAGCCATCCGTACCAGCATATAAGGTCACATTCGACTCCACCACGAGAATACTATCTGTTCCCTTTAGCGCATGTTCAGAAGCATCCACATCCAGCGTTACATGATAAATCTTTAAATCATCCTTGGTGGCAATACCGTGCTTGTAATTTCCTTTGATACGTAATGTCCCTGTACCATTTAGATATAAATCACAAGTCGCATAAATTGCAGCCTTCTCTTTATCGTCGGAATAAAACACATAGTCTGTCAGTGTATTTTCCGTCCCCGCTGGACAGGTAATGCTAATCTTCTTTGCCTCTTTTCCATAGATTACAGCACCATCTCCAGCTGTTAACTGTACATTATCTAAGACAAGCTGCACCTTGGCACCTTCCGCATCCACAACAATACGGGCATTATCACTTTCTCCCCGCACTACGTAGCAGCCTTCCTGTCCGATGATAATTCTTCTTCCTTCGCAGATAGCCCCCTCTCCAGTAATCTCTACCTGATCACCATGAACCGAGATAATCGTGGCCGTTTCCTCATCATATTCCTCTAACTGCGCAAAACCAGAGAGTTTTACAACAAGATTTTCACTGACTGTCCACTCCCTGTCCTCCGGAACCACAATACTCTTTTTCTCTTCTGTCACAACCACTGGCTCTTCATTCTCTGATACGCTAGGAATACTTTCTTCTGTCTTTTTTCCACACGCCGCTAGCAGAAGCACTGCCGCCATTGCCATAACTACTTTCGAAATATTTTTACTCATCATATGCTTCCTCATCCATAATCTCCATTTCCTGTTCAAAAATGGGATTTACTATAATGGGGTCTTCCTCCAGCTGGTTTTCTCCCGCAGGGAGTGTTCCTCCATCATCAATGCGATTACCATTTTCGTCAATATGGTAAATCTGTCCATTTCCATCCTCATCCCATTCGAATCCTATGGTATAAGGAATTCCATTTCGGTTAAAGTTCGCCATATAAATACTGCTATCTATCCAATTGTAACGTTTGGTAATGAATCGTTTAATGGTATCTGTACTATCCCAACCACCACGACCATACAGTGCTTGCTGATATGGTCTGGAAGCCATTAGCATCTGCCCCATTGCATCGGTTTCTTGCATCATATGATCCAGAAAATCTCCCTGAATCTCATCCCATCTTGCCCGAACAGCCAGCATAAATTCATCGCAGGCAAGCAAATCTGTCATCCAATGATTCTGGTTCCCAATAAAACACGGTTCCCCCGTACACCAGGAGTTGTAGGTTGTATCTTCAAGCCCATAATTTCCATAGGCCATATCGAAGTCCCACACCGGTCCCAGCTTCACTTTTTCCCCTGGACGCTTATAGAAGAACGTACTCCTGCAGAAGGAGGAATCGGTATTATTCGTAATCTCCATAACAATAAACCAATCTACCCAGGAATCCAGATCAATATAATCTGTTATATTCTGCTTTCTAATAAAGGCCTGTTCCATGTCATTTAAGTATCTTTGAATGGCTTTCGCCTCCGGTGTATTTGCTGTTTCAAATACAGGGTACTGCAAGATGAGCGTGGTTGAATGTCGGGTAATAAACTGATCCTGGCCGTAGGTATGACTGTCAAACAAATCATATCCTGCCTCAAAAAAGAAAACGACATCCTCATCTGCAATTTCCCGTTCTTCTGCCATTTCTGCATTATTTAAATCACCATAACGGGTTGCCTTGGATGCATCATAGGGATAGTACTCTTCTTTCGAAAATAAATCTACTTTCCCTCTGCCTTCGTCGATTTTCTCTGAAAGTACATATACCCCTTCATATTTTCCATCCACGAAAACATCCACCGGCATCTGCTGCATTCCATATTCCACGCCATTTAAGTAGAGCGCCATACGCTGTGCAATCGGATTGCGCATCAGTGAATAATCCATGAAATTAGAAACTAACACCCACTTTCTTGCCTTTACAGCCCCCGGAAGTAGCGACTCTTTTTCATCCAGCTTAATCATATAGCTTCGTTGCGCAAATCGTGTCCAACTGGCATTTCCTCGTCCACGGAAAGAAGCGTCGTATTGTTTTCCATCATAAATCATATTGCCGGATACATATTCGTCTCTCGACTGAATGCCATATCCTGCATCTGTTGTGATATAGATTGTTGGGATGGTTGTATTCTCAAAGTTTGGTAAGTTGATTTCTGGTGCACTGACGGTTTCGGGCTTTACTTTTTCTTCTTCCGAAAGTGTGTACGTTACCTCGTTACGTGAAATTGATTCTTCTCCTTGCAGCTGCTGTGAATATGTTTCTTCGCCACTGCGAGGCATCTCTTCGGTTATGCCCTCTGCCTCTCCACAGGCAGCCAAACAGAGCGTCATCACTAAAGTGCTTACCAGTATAGCTATTTTATTTTGAAAGAATTTCTTTTCCATAGGTATTAATATCAGCTAGACAAAAATTACTGCATATCCGCAATAACCCATCTATCCCCATCTTTTACAAGATAGTAAATCGTATCAATTGGATCTACCACCTGTTTTCCCCATACATTCATATGTTTTTGCATGGTCACATGGCAGACTACCAAATCATCGCTATACATAACATAGCCGTCCATCTGTTCATCGGTATAATGATTATCTGTATGACTGGTAAAGTTACGACGTTCTTCACGTCTATACTGCTCCGCCAGCGTTAAGTACATAGAATCTGCTGGAAACATATACTGGATACAGAATGTACTCTCTTCACAGCCCGGAAGATCTCCTGAAAAGAAATCTGCATAATCCTTCACCATTTTAAATACCATGGCTTGGAATTCTTCTGGTGCCTCACTCTCCTCATAACCAAGACGTGTTTCCACCACATAAGTTTCTCCAGCATTTTTACCATCCCAGCTGTACTTCTCATTTCCATTTTCATCTTCTATCACCAGTGACTTCACCTGATAAATATCCGTGACTTCATAGGTCTCCAGAATGGGAAGATTTTCCACATAGGCGGCACAATAGGCAAGTTCCTCCACTGGAATAGATTCTACCTTGTAGTCATCAGACACTGCCTTTCCGTTCAGATAGATCGCATATCCCTCCGGCACCGTCACGAGAACAGCTTCCTGTCCTTTTTCTTCCACCGGCGGATTAAAATCATCTACTGTGTAATGAGACATTTGAAATACATGCAATCTAGTAAACGAGTCTTCTGCTGTTAGGTATGCTTCCGTTACTTTTTCCCCGTCTGCGTAAATGTAATATTTTAATGTATTCGTTGTAAAATCTTCCGATTTAAATTTCGCAGTGAGCTCCTTTCCTTTCATTCTGGCATTGGCGTCTTCATAAATCTGCGCGGCATCATCAAAGGGGCCTACGGCTAAGGTTGCTAATTCATCCTCCGAAAAACCATTTTGGGACAAGTCCTCTAAAACAGCCTGCAAATAAGTGTCTGGATGCAGTCTGTCATACTCTCTAATAACGCTGTGGGCATACAATAAGAAGATGCCTGCAGCCACAAGTAGCACAAAAAGAAAAATAAGATACGCGATGAGCGCCTTATGCGACTTCTTTGCGGGCTTTTCCTCTTTCTCCCTGGTGCCAGCATTTTCCTGATTCGATTGTTCCTCCTCCAGTTCTATGAACTCAAGAGAATCTGTACTGTCTGTTTTCATCATCTTTTATTCTAGCGCCACAAACAACCTGTCTATGGTTCCACCACAAATGCAGTAGGTAAATATTTAGAATTTCCTGCGGAGGGAAGGAAGGTTGTGCAAATTTTATACTCCCCATCAAAGTACAGGGAAGAACTTCCGCCGCCATCCAAATTCGCTGCGTTGACTGCTCCATAGGTTTGCATTACCCCAATCAAATCCTGGGCAGTTGCTCCTAAATGACCCGCACTTCCTCTTCCATCGGTTACTAGCAAAAGAACCGTTCCATCCGCACATTGTCCAATCGCTGTACGAGGATTAGCACCTACGCCCTTCCCCCCTAGATCTACAGCTTCACCATTAATGATGAGTTTTGTAAAATGATTATTATTGCCATCACTAACATCTTTGAAGGTAACTGCATCTCTAATATGATTTTCCGCCACATAAGCAGCAAAAGCATCTGCGCCCATCCCTGTGAGTTCTTTAATCACAAGAACATTATCTTCATTAAATCCAATCATGACATCGCCATATCCAGGCGCGTTGAACTGTATTTCTCCATGGCTTACTACAACACCTAAAGGACGTCCTCCCCAGTTTGTACCATCCACCACAAATTCACCCGCATTGATTCCTGCAATAGAGCCGGTGTTATTTACAAACTGTTCAATCGTAATGCCATACTTATCTTTCTCTGCGGACGAGAATGGATAAATCGATGCAATCGAAACCTTGGAGGGATCTCTTACAACTAAAAGTGCAGCACCAAACGTATGCCCACTAATGGGCACGTAAATAATACCGTCACCATCCGGATCCTCTAGTGCATCTAACAACGAGACTTCCTCAGTTGTTTTATCGTCATCTGTCTCCACCGCACTTCCAATCTGAATCATCGAAGTATCTACATCTTCTGCGACTTCTGCACTTCCTTCCGAAGTCGTATAAGCTAGTATTTCTTCCTCTGTCAAAACTAGGTTCACCACAAACTTAAGGGCTCCCGTTTCTAACATGGTTGGCACAAAAGTTCTGGTGGTTGCTGGTGCATCTCCTTTGCAGAGCATCACAAGAAGAAGGTAAACGGTCAGTACAAGAACCGCTACCAAGGTAAATATATATGCAAATACTCTTCCTACCACTTTAAATATTTTCTTCACCATAACTTATGCATTATACCACAATGCGTCCTATTATCCACAAAACAGGATTTCCATCCTTCTCTACTATCCTTGCGAATTTTCTACGGGAATGGTAAAATTTTGGTATATTTGTTTATGGAGGACTCTACCATGCGTTGGTATTGGATTGTACTTATTGTAGTGGGCGCTATCGCCTTGATTCTTTTCATTCTATTCTTACTTGGTCGTAAACTGCAGTCAAAGCAGGCTGATCAGAAGAAAATGCTAGAAGCAAATAAACAGACTGTGTCCCTTTTGGTAATTGATAAAAAGCGCATGCGTTTAAAAGATGCGCAGATGCCGGCATCCATCATGTCCCAGATGCCTAAGATTTCCCGGAACATCAAGATGCCTCTCGTGAAAGTAAAGATTGGTCCCCAGATTATGACCATGTTCTGTGATGAGAAAATCTTCGATTTAGTTCCCGTAAAGAAGGAAGTAAAGGCGGAAATCAGCGGTATGTACATGGTTGGTGTCAAAGGTGTGCATGGTACCGTCATTAAGAGAGATGAAAAGAAAAAGAGCAAATTCAAAAAGGCTCTTGAAAAAGCGCAGGAAAAAGCTGGCGCTAAAGCAATCAAATAAAAACATTAAAAGCTCCGTAGTCACGGAGCTTTTTTCATAAGCATTCAGCAGTTAACCTTAATTCATTTACAGATAGTGGCGTTCCACTAGTCGTTAAGGTGTAGGATGCCTGCACTTCCATATAGTTTTCTTTTGTTTCTATACCAAGCGCCTTCGTATCCACCTCCATGGGGAACTGCCCATATGGTGTTACGTAATAGGTATCAATACTTTGCCCAGCATGAAATGTCATCTTACTAGGGATTGGCCCATTCTTATGAAGACTCATTTCTGCTTCCGCTATCTTTAAGCGGCATCCCGTCTCATTCTTCCCCTCTGCATCCGTTTCCGTCCAAGTAAAATACTGTTTTCCATTTTTTTCATAAGCATCTGCTTCCACTGTCTGCTTGGTCTCCATGGGCTCATTCACGCCATCTGGATCCTTCTGCAAACCAATGATACTCAACTTTACTTTTCCCGTCATTTTTTTCTGACCCTTCCATACTTTCTTCTATAACTTATCAAAGCCTTCTGATGGTAACTCCTGCGCCTAAAGAACGCTCTGATAAGCACCGGAGAACATCGCCGGATACTTTTCTTTCATTTCCTTTGCCGCCTGCGCAGCGCCTTCCAAGGTTTCAAATATACCAAAGACAGTGGGACCACTCCCACTCATAAGCGTGGCTACAGCGCCACACGCCTTAAGCTCCTGGCGAACTGCTACAATCTCTGGCTTCTCTTTCTCTGTTACCTCTGCAAGCACATTTAACAGCAACCCATCCAGAGCCTTCTTATCACCATCCTGCAAGGCCCGCAGGATACCCTCTGTATCTGGGTGGGCATATTCCTTGCTATCTAACTGTTCAAAAACGTATTTAGTAGAAACCCCCTCTGGTGGTTTTACTATGCAATAGTACAAGGGACTCTGCAATGCAACTGGTGTCATTAGCTCGCCAATCCCCTCACAAAGCTGCGTGTGTCCTTTTATGCAGAAAGGAACATCTGCACCTAGTTTTGCTCCTATTTCACATAGACACGCTTCTGTAAGACCTGCCCCGTATAGCTCATTGGTCAGAATCATAGCCATAGCGCCATCTGTACTTCCACCTGCCATACCAGCTTCCACAGGGATATTCTTCTCTATATGAATCTGAATCCCGCCCTGCATGCCAGCAGCATCTAATACTGCTTTTGCACCTTTGTAAGCCAAATTTTTTTCATTTAATGGCACCGTCTCCACATTACTGGTGAGAACAATTCCATTCGGGATTTTCTCCACGGTCAGAACATCATACAAATCAATCTGCTGCATAATGCTTCGCAGTTCATGGTATCCATTCGGAAGTTTTCCCACCACATCCAGACCTAAGTTAATCTTCGCATATGCCTTACGACTTAATTTTACTGGGGAATCTTTTTGCATCACGCAAATCCTTTCTTGATCAGTACTGTTCGTTAAAAACTTATAGGAATCATAAAATATGTCACCGCTTTACAAATCGAACGAATGTTCTTATAATGGTGCTATGGCAGCAAAAATTTCTTACACAACTTATGATTATAAAGAGGTTACCTTGGTTCCTGTCATCGCTTCCTTTGATACCGCAGGACGCATCGTACCTTTATATGTCAGACTCTCCGGCGAAGTATATCGCGTGGATAGTTTTTTTGTAAATGAACGTTTTGAAAACATCAAAAGTTTTCGCTGCCAAATCCTTGTCCGCGACACCCTCAAACCCTTACAGCTTACCTACTATAAAGAGGAAGATGTCTGGGGCATTGCTGCGAACAGCGCTTCTTTATTCTAACATACTTTACTTCCTATTTTGTCTATCTCCCGCTTCTTTCGTTATCACTTATACCTGATACCCGCTCGTTGACATTCACTTGGTACCATGTGAAAATATACATACTTTTTAATAGTAAAATATACATAATTCACGAAGGAACATTCTTTTTAATAACGACGGCTTACAGATACGATAACGAGGGAAATATGAGTACACATACCGGTTTAATTAACCCAAAACAGTTTGAGATTATTAACTACATCAAGGGATATATTAAGAAAAATAAACTGAATGAGGGCGATAAGCTTCCATCCGAGAATAAGCTAGCTGATCAATTTGAGGTCAATCGAAATGTCGTACGCAGTGCGCTTTCTCACCTGTCCGCCCAAGGTCATATTTATTCAGAGAAAGGACGTGGTTTTTTCGTATCGGCAAAACCCAAGCCCATCTTATTTGACCATGACAATGGTCTTGGTTTCTCAGAAGTTATGGGAACAGGAACTAGAAATTATCAGGTACAGCTAATTTCTAAATCTGTCATCTCTGCTGGACAGAGCCTTGGCAAAATGCTTAATATTCCGGCAGATGAAAAGGTGTATCTGCTAAAGATTCTTCGTCTGTTAGAGGGGGAACCTTTTGCTATCTGCCATTCCTATTTGCCCTCCTCTAGGCTGCCTGACTTCGATAAACACCTAGATAATTTCACTACAGTCAATCGTATCATTATGGAAGACTACGGATTTCCTCATCCTTACTGCGGCAACCTTTCTATCGAGTCCTGTATGCCTACTGCAGAGGATATCGATCTTTTGAAAATGCCGCTGCAAATGCCTATTTTAAAACAAAATGAGATTTTCTATGTGGATCAGGATACCACCATCGAATACTTCTGTGTCAGAGCCCGGGGCGACCGTTTTAAATTCCGTATGAGCTTTACAGAAGATATGCAGGAAGCATTTGGTGATTAAATGAACTTTTAGATTTTACGAATCAGTTTCTCCAGAGCTTTTAGCGGAATATGTAAAAGAAGAGCTAAAAGAATGGTGATTACCACCGTTAAAAGCCCTTGCATCTCAGAGGAAAGCCTTATCTTCGTGGAACAAACATAAATGATTGCATTATGAAGTAAAAAGATTTCATAGGAAGCCTCACCTAATTTCACTAGAGGTTTGTAGTCAATACGAACCTTCTGTAATAGGGTAATTACCCACCCACAGAAGAAAATGGCCGCTGCGTTTCTTAAAAGAATTAAATCTACAGCATTCTCCCATTTCAGGATAAAAAATCCTCCGATACATCCTGTCTCCACCAAAAGAAATATCACATTTTTTAGTATCCACTTTTCCTGCACCAGCCGAACACATTCCTGCTCCTTCTGGGCATAAAAAATGCCTAACACAAAACACAGGCTGCTTTCATACCAAGTCGCACCAATAGCATATTTTTTGTCTAAAATAAACAGAACTACGATTGCGATAAGTGTAATCGCTGTCATCAAAATATTGGCTGTCTTCGTTTTAAAAAATCTGTAGCATAAATAAAACAGCACATAAAATACTGCGATTTCCTCTATAAACCAAATCAATGATTCAAAAAAGAATTTGGGCTGCAGGTGCGTAAGAACGTAGTTAACGGTTGCAATAGGAGAAACCATTGGAGTAATACAGACTTCTCCAAAGACATATAAAAGGTATGCCGGCGCCAAAAGTAGCAGCAGTCGCCTTAAAAGAAACCTCTTGAAATAGTTAGGATTGTTCTCTTTACTTTTAAAAAGTCCATAACCACTAAGGAAAAAAAACAGTCCTACAAACAGAACCCCTGCTTTTCTAAAAGGATACAAAAAAGGCAGGTTCCAAGCCAAACCTATGTGACCGAGCATAATCTCTACGGCCGACAATCCTTTCAGGGAACTTGCCATTTCTTTAGTTAATGTAAATTGTACTGAACTATTTTCTTTTGCCAAAATACTAGTCCTTCATGCACTACAAAGTGCTTCCTACCACGGATCGCCAAAGTAGCCATACCACTCTGAATTATCTTGACCTTCCTCATTCATACCTTCCTGGTATTCATCTCGAACTTCATCGGTCTGATTCATTAACTCATTTAAGGCGTCCAGGTTCTCGTTGCCGGTGCCGCCGTTATCTCCGCCGCCACCACCATCATCGTTGTTATCATCGTTATTATCATCCGGACTGGAACTACTCTGAGAATCTAACAGTTTTTTAATTTCATCATACAATTTCTGCGCTTCTCTGTCATGACCATCCCCTTCTTCCTTTGCACATTCCTGTGCGGCGAGGATGTCCAGACACTCCTCGCCTACCGTTACAATTTCCTCCCAGGCAGCCTGCGCTTCGTCTTCTTTCATACTTGCAAAAGACTCCATCTCTTTCACTTTTGTGGTATACATCTTCGCAAGTGCAAGGTTCACCCTTACATCGCACTCCTTTTTCTCTGGCATATGACAGTTTAATGCTTTCTCATAGCAGGAAATTGCACTGACATAGTCTTCCTTTTCATAAAAGGAGTTACCTTTGTTATAGTGGTAAATATATATATTCAGATAAATCATAATGGCAGCAAAAACAAGCGCTGCAAAAAGAGATCCAAAGATTAAAATCCTTGTAACTATTTTGCGAACCTTACGATTCTTTTCTAATTTTTCATTTTCCAGATTTAGTTCTTCGCTCAAAATTAAGTACTACGCTTTCTATTTCTTTTTAATGAACAATACACCTTCGGCAACAAACATTAGCAGTAACGGAATCGCAATGTAGAAGGAAATATCCGTGGCACCATCCAGAGCATTTACACTCAGCTCTGTAGCCGACGTTTCTGTCTTCATATACTCTAAATCTTTCAATATACTTTTTAATACTTTATCTACATCAGAGGAATTTGTCATGTGAATATAGGAAAGCTGCATCTCCTGTGCGGCCTTCATGAGACTCTCCTCACCATATTTTGCAACACCGATTTCACCTTCAGTACTGAGCACTTCCGTAACATTACCCTCGTAATCGGTATAATGCATAATGCCGCCCTGCTCAGTACCATATCCAAGTACAGCGCCATCATCGATATACTTACTAAGTCCTGCATAGGATGCCGTGTGCTGGTCATTGGTTTCCTCACCATCAGAAATGAAGAAAACAACCACTTTTCCTGGATCCCCTAAATCATCCATGGACCGCCTAGCAGACTGTAGCGTCGACTCCATTAATGATATAGGGCGACTCATCGTCGTTCCTGTTGCTGTCGGATTATATTTAGGACGCAGCTCCTCTATTGTGTCTAGCACATAATCACCATTACTGGTAAAAGGTGCACGAAGGTATGCCTGATTATCAAAAGAAACAACGGCATAGGTTGCGCCTTCTAATTCCCTAACAATATGCTTGCAATCCTCCACAACAGCAGAGAAACGGGTTGCACCATCCTCTCCATCTTCTGCAAGCATGCTCAAGGTCGTGTCTACGACAAAAAGGACCTTTAAATTTACCTTTCCCTTCTTCTCTGTAACACCTTCTCCCGGAAGTAAGGGACGAAGTAAGAGGCATGCCAGTAGCAGCACCATAATAATCTGCCTAATATAAGGGAATATTCCTTTTCTTTTGAGAGCCAATAATCCAATACAAATGACTATAATGGCCCAAATGGGTATTACCGGACTGATAATCATACGCTTTTCCTAATAAAGAAATTATTTCTTCATGAGTTTTACAGTAACAAAAAGGCCTAACATGGAAGCCATTAAGAACAAAATGGGCATCTCCTGGTGGGTCTGCTCCGTGGTATAGGTTTCCTTCTGCGCAGCATTTTTACTAAGTTTCTCAATATCCTTCACAATGGTCTTAAAAGAGTCAATCTCATTCTCCAAATAGTAGCTTCCACCGGTCAGTTCTACTGCCTGTTTCATCTCATTCATGCAGACATCAATCGGCCTAGAAAGATCAGACTGTCTGGGAACATAGGTAGTACCGATACCGTATACCAAAATGTCCCTCTGTCTGCAGAGTTCAGCAGCTTCCATAATATCGAAATACTGCTCCCCATCCGTTTCATTGATATCATTGTCAGATGTATAAATAACTACGCGGGTACGCTCTTCCTCTCCCATTTTAGGGAAATGTAAAACGGTAGAAGCAAGACCATCTCCTGCAAAGGAGCTACCTCGCCAGTTAGTCTCCCCCGTACCTGTGTACAAATAATCAATCTTTTCTGCAATATCACTGCTATACTTATAGTGATAATAATAATCATCCACTTTTCTGGAAGCATCCTGAATTTGATCCAGAATCTCTATTACGTAATTATAATCATCCGTCAGGGGACAGAATAGAACTGGCGTTGTGTTAAATACGATGATACCAAAGCGATCACCTTTTAGCTGCAGAACCATATCCTTCAGTTCTTCACACAAATTCTCGTTCACCTTACATACAGAAGTTGATACGTCCATACACAGAATAATATCTCTGGAATATCGCTGCACTTCTTTAACATCTTCCTTATAGGGTCTGGAGAAAATCAAGCCCATGGATAAGAAAGAAGTTGTCATGAACAGTACCAAAAATCCAGAAAGTACGCGGAACATCGCTTTCCTCTTCTTAAGGTAGCCTGTATCCTCTGCATAAGCCATGGCATAAATCTTCTCACCTTTTTTGAACTTTCCGGACCTACGAATCACAAAAAAGAGAATAGCAAAAACCAATGCCAGCCCGGCACTAATATACAAGAACAATAAATTTTTATATTTGATGCCACTATCTGCAGCAAAAATATTTACAAATTCCATCCTCTAATAATCCACTTTGTCTTTTCAATTGCTGTAATCTCATCACCCTCTGAAATCTTAGCAAACTCTACCGCATAGAATTCTTCAATCAGGTTCGCCAGCACTGGCGCATTCATATTCTTAATCTCATTCAGTGTACAACGACTTACCTTCACTCCTGTAAAGTCACTGATGAATTCTCGAACATACTTACTCAGTGTATGGAAACACATACGATCTGAGATCCCGCCTGCCCGCACCTTCATATACAACCCATCAATTAACATCAGATATTTGTTACGCAACATATTTTTCTCTGCGGGAGAAAGTGCTTTCCATGCCGCATCCGCATCTACAGGCTTCGGTTTTGGCATCAATTTGATGATCAAAAGGACAATACCATAGATTGCAAAAATAGCAGCCACAATAATCACAAATGTGAAAATCGGCTTGTTATTCAGTTGATAATTTTCCTGTAAGGATACACTAAATTCCATCTTCTATACTTTCATCTATCGTTTTTCAAACTTATGTCTTCCCAGTAGGGAGATTAATTCTTTTTCTACTTCTACGGCCTTGTCAAAATCTTCGTTTGCAATACTGTGACGTTTTAACTTCTCCTGCGCCTCTTGCTGCATTGCAAGCTTCTTTTCTTCAATAATCTTCTGCAGTTTTTTATCCTTCGAAAAGAAATCGTCTACATAGCGATCCTTTCCAAGGTCATAGATCTTGCCCGGTTCCAAATTCGCATCACTCATATATAAAGCAAGCACATCATGACTGACCTTCAGTCTGCGAAGGTTCTGCTCAGTAATCCCATGAATTCCTTCTAAATCAGATACAATAAACACAATCATTTTACGATTATAATTCTTCAGAACATATTCAATGGTTGCATTTAAATCGGAATGGTTCTCCATGGTAACAGCGCGATAATAATCTTCTAGCAGAATCTCGATATTACCTAGGCCAGTTTTAAACGGATAATGTTTTAACTTCTCACCATCCATAAAGGTCGTTGCAATGTAGTCATCATTTCGATTCACAAACATTGCCAGCGTTCCTGCCGCCATAATAGCAAGCTCACGCTTTTCCTCATCCCCTTTGGTATTTCCTAGCATTCTCCGGTTCGTATCAAAAAGGAACATAATATTATGCTTCTTTTCAGCAACATACTGACGAACCAGGACTTTTCCACTTCGAGAGGTAGCCTTCCAGTCAATATCCTTTACATCATCCCCAGCAACATATTCCCGCAGTTCATCAAAATTCATACTCTTCCCTTTAAAGACGGAAGCATAGGAACCATCGAGAACACAGCTTGTCTGTCTTCTCGTATGAATATTCTGCATGGACTTCATATTGCCCTGAATTTTGGTTATAAACCGCATTTTCATGGTGTGGGAACTGCTCCTACTATTGCATCAACAATCTGCTCAACCTTAATACCATCTGCCATAGCTGCATAGTTAAGACCAATACGATGTCCCAAAACAGCATACTTTAGGTACTTTACATCATCCGGTGTAACATAACCACGACCGCTGATGACGGCAACTGCCTTGGTAGTTTCCATAAAAGTAATGGCTGCACGAGTACTTGCGCCCATACTAATGTACTGCGCTAGTTCAGGCCCAATATATCTCTCTGCATATCGAGTTGCCTGTACTAAGTCAACAATGTACTGCTTTACCAGATTATCAATGTATACACGCTTACGAAGTTTCTGTAGTTCCATAATTTCTTCAATGGTAGCTACAGGTTCGGAGAAATCAAAAATGCCACTTTCCACACGATTTAAAATCTCTGTCTCAGCATTTCTATCAGGATAGTTCAGGTTAACTTTCAACAGGAAACGATCTAACTGTGCTTCAGAAAGAACATAGGTACCTTCCTGTTCTACCGGGTTCTGGGTCGCAATTACTACAAACACTTCCGGCATATCAATCTTCTTACCGCCAATAGTAATGGCATGTTCCTGCATGGCCTCCAGCATCGCACTCTGCGTCTTTGCACTGGAACGGTTAATTTCATCTAGGAGTAAAAAGTTAGCGTACACAGGGCCAATCTTTGTTTCAAAGATATTTTCCTTTGCATTGTAAATCTGTGTACCGATAATATCACTGGGAATAAGGTCCGGAGTACACTGTACACGAGAGAAGCTACCACCTACGGCCTCTGTCATAACTTTGGCTGCAGTTGTCTTCGCAAGACCCGGAACAGACTCCATAAGGATATGGCCATTGGCCATCATAGATATCAAAATAGCATTGCCAAGAAATGGCTGTCCTACCATTTTGCTGTTATAGTAATTTAAAATTCTTTGTATCGTACCGCTTGCTTTTTGCAGTTCTTCATTTGTGATATTTGCCTGACTCATGTTCTCCTCCTCGCCCTTACAAATATTTGCACATCAAGCTAATTATAACATAGTTACGACTGCTATATGCACTCATGCACCTAGATTATGTAATTTTGTGCTATCTCTATGGATATACTGTGCATCAAAAAAGCGGCCATCCGGCCGCCATTTTTTACTGTACTAATTTTAACCTAGCGCGTCTCAGTTCGTCTTCAGAAGCATATCTTTCAATATTGCCTCCCAGTGCACGAAGTTTACTGTCAAAATCTTCATAGCCTCGCTCGATATATTTAATATCGTCGATGGTACTCTCACCCTCCGCAGCTAACGCTGCAATTACTAGCGCTGCTCCCGCGCGAAGATCTGGTGCGGTGATATTTGCTCCAGTATATTTTTCTACACCTGTAATGATTGCCGTATTACCTTCCACCTTCATGGAAGCTCCCATACTAATGAGTTCATCCACGTACTTGAAACGGTTGTCAAAAATACTTTCCGTAACAATACTGGTACCAGCAGCAATTCCTAATGCCACAGTCATCTGGGGCTGCATATCCGTCGGGAAACCAGGATAAGGCAATGTCTTAATCTGGGTATTGGTTAAAATACCGTTGCCCTGCACTCTTACAGAATCATCATATTCAATCACGCTACAGCCAATCTCTAACAGCTTTGCAGTGATACACTCCAAATGCTTTGGGATTACATTCTTTACAAGAACATCTCCCTTCGTTGCTGCTGCCGCAACCATGTAAGTACCTGCTTCAATCTGGTCGGGGATAATAGCATATTCTGTACCATGCAGTTTCTCCACACCCTTGATACGAATCACATCCGTACCGGCGCCCTTAATGTTTGCACCCATAGAGTTTAAGAAGTTCGCTAAATCAACGACATGCGGCTCTTTGGCAACGTTCTCAATGGTCGTCTTTCCCACAGCCATGGTTGCCGCCATCATAATATTGATGGTTGCACCTACAGAAACCTTATCCAAGAAAATATGCGTTCCGCGTAGTTCCGTTGCATCTGCAATGATGTTGCCATTCTTGATCTCTACTCTCGCACCGAGTGCACGAAAACCTTTGATGTGCTGGTCAATGGCTCTAACACCAATATTGCATCCACCTGGTAGCGGCACTTCAGCATGCTTATACTTACCAAGCAGTGCACCAATCATATAGTAAGAAGCACGGATTCGCTTCATATAATCACTGTCAATAATACACTCCGTAATCTTTGACGAATCCATACGGACTGTATGACGACTAATCTTTTCAGTTTTTACACCGATGCTTTCCATAGCTTCCATGAGAACATTGGTGTCCCGTACATCCGGCACATTCTCAATCACTACGATATCATCTGTCATCACGCCGGCTGCTAAAATAGGAAGAGCTGCATTTTTCGCACCACCAATTTCAACTTCACCCATTAAGGGCTTGCCGCCTATGATTGCGTACTTTTCCATAAAGAATTCCTCTTGGTGTATGAATCCACCTTTGCAAATGGACTTCCAATCCAATTTGCACACAATTCGCAAACATTATAGTATACCGGCCAACAAATGTCAAAACAGATTATGTCAACCTCTTTGACTTTACCGGTCGATTTGCAGATATTTTATACCTTACTTCCTTTGCTTCCCCCTAAGGTTGCTCCATTTAAAATATTGGAGTCAAAGGAAAATGTAATTCCTTCTTCCTCCCGCACACGTTTTAAAGAAAGCTGAATCATACGATCTAATAGCTGTGCATAAGGCACCCCAACAGGCTCCCACAGATAGAAGGAAAGGGATCCAGGAATCGTGTTAATCTCATTAAAATACAGATTGCCATTGTCTTCATCAATCATAAAGTCGATACGGGCAACACCGTGGCATCCCAGTTTCTTAAAGGACTTTACTGCCATCTGGCGAATCTCTTCTCGCTTTTCAGGCGTAATATTTGCAGGGATTTGTCTGGACACACCGGCCATCCCCTTGGAACCACCGGTCTTCTTGCCGCCACCATTACTCATATACTTATCTTCATAACTTAAGATATCCTTGGAATGGAAAGGTTCCTCACATTCGGAAGCAATCGCTTCATTTTCATCACCGAGCACAGCGCAGTTGATTTCACGAAGATTCAAAATAGCATGCTCTACCAGAATCTTTCTAGAGTAAAGATAAGCATCATCAATGGCTTTTGCAAGTTCCTCCCGGTTCTTTGCAATACTGATTCCTACCGAAGAGCCTAAATTGACAGGCTTAATAATCACCGGATAATCTACCTTGATTTCAATTTCAGAAATCATAGCATCCACATTGCCATAGTCTTCCATGGTATAAAGAAGGCAGGACAGAACCGGAATTTCATTATCTTTTAGAATTGCCTTCGTAATATACTTATCCATACCTACAGCAGATGCTGTAACATCACATCCCACAAATGGGATACCAATCGTCTTTAAATATCCCTGCAGCGCACCATCCTCTACATTGGTTCCATGCACTACTGGAAATGCCACATCAATGGTAATTTTCAGTTTCTTTCCAAAAGCCTTTGCTGGATAATTCACAAAGGATACCTCATCATCCTCATTCACTAAAATGACGCGGGTAGACTCCTTTAAAAGGGTCGGGATATCCTTATAAGATTCAATCTTTCCGATATTTTCTCCCACATACATTTCATTCTTCTTAGTAACATATACAGGCGTAACATCATACTTTTCCAAATCCATACTCATATAAGCTTGGATTCCAGAAATAACAGAAACTTCATGTTCTACACTACGTCCACCAAACATTAATGCAACACGTGTTTTCATCATTTTCTCCTCACTGCCAAAGATTCTTAATAACAATCTGGCAAATCATTTTCTAACAAAATATATTTATGGCCAGCATCGGAAATGCTGTGTGCAAACTGCATAGCTTCTTCCAGTTTACGAAATGCTTGGCATTTTTCCTCTGCAAATCCACTGTCTAATGCTCCCTGCATAATGGGCTTTGTGCGATTTATACCAACCAATAAGATGTAGTCACAGCAGGCTGCAGCATAGGTCCCAAACTTGTAATTATACTCTTCTTCCTGCTCGCCTAATTCCACCATTCCAGGAGTAATCAGAATCCGAACGCCTTCAAATAACTTAAGGGTCTCCACCGCAGCCTTCGATCCCACAGGATTAGAATTAAATGCATCATCAATAATGGTCATATTGCCATGATCCTTCAGTTCCATACGATGCGGTACGGACTGGATACGGCGTACTGGCACCTTCAAATCCTTTAACGGAATCCCTAATGTATGCGCCACCGAAATTGCCCCTACGATATTAATTACATTATGTCCGCCTATCAGTCTGGTTCGGAAAGATTCCTGCTGCCCATCAGGGGTTGTTACAGTAAATTCTGTTCCCAGACTGGATAAAGAAATATCCGATGCTCTGTATCCCGCGCCTTCACTATCATTTCGATAGAAAATCGGCGCCTCATAATTCTTTGCCTTCTCTGTAATCCATTCATTGTCCCCATTGAGGAATAGTAAACCTCCCTTGGGTAAGGCGTCTGCCAGTTCAAACTTAGTGGCAGCCACATTCTCTATTCCGCCAAAAGTTTCCAAATGCTGCGGTCCCACAGACGTAATGAGTCCATGATGCGGATGTACAATATCGGTGATTTCCTTAATATCCCCCACATGTCGTGCACCCATTTCACAAACAAATATCTCATGGGTTGGTTTTAATGATCCTCGAATCGTTTTTACAACACCCATGGGGGTATTATAACTTTCCGGTGTAACTAAGGTACGGAATCTTTCCTTCAGCAAAGTTTCCAAATAGAATTTCACACTGGTTTTCCCATAACTTCCAGTAATTCCAATAATCTGCAGATCCTTATTCTGCTTGAGGATTCGCTTTGCGTCATTAATATAATGATTGTTCACTCCCTTTTCAATCGGCTTATTTACCACATTGGCAAATAACGTCCACAGGGGCGCCATAACAAATAAAATCAACACGCCTCCCACAAGGAAGCGAAGCCCCATACCTGTTAATTTCCATCCTAAAATATAAAGTCCCGCTAACAGAAGAACGGCTAAGAATAATGCTGTTACCACCAATCTTCTAACTCGCATGGTAAACACCAATTTCTTCTTGGTGTTCGCTATTCGAAGATACCCAAAGTACTTCACGCAAATCCAAAGGTATAGCGTTAATACAATAAAGCACGGCAAATTCATAAAAAGAATGGTGCACAGCAAAATCGGAACAGACACATAAAGAAGTGCCTGTTTTCCAGGATGTTCCGATAACCAGTTCATCTGCTCATCATTCTTATAACCATGAAGCTGCAGCATATGCAGATTATAACGAAGTACCAAAAGATAGGTAAGAATCGCTAATCCTGCTGATAAAATTTCAAAAACAATGGTTGCTACTTTCATACATTCTAAATCTCAAAATACGCTCTTAAGATATTCTGGAAAATCTGCGGTTTCTCTAAGAAGCAGTAATGTCCCGTTCCTTCCACTACTGCAAGTCCTGCAGACGGCATTTTACTTTCCATCAGTTGCGCATCAGAAAGAGGTGTTGCTGTATCCTTGTCTCCCCAAATCAAAAGTACATCTTTTGTTACCTTCGGGAATAGTGCAGTGAGATCCTCATTCACAGCCTTGACCAGACATCCTTTCATAATAGGACTGGCATTGCGATAGTCAGCTGATCCCTGCCGGCTCTTCCAATCTGCTATAAGTTCTGGGCAAATCTTTTGGGCAATCCTAGTTCCTGCTAACTTTTTATAGAACTTATATCTAGCCTGCTTTATGCGTTTCCACAACGTCTTCTTTGGCATGACACCAGCACTATCCACCAGCACAATACGAGAAATTTCTACTTCCTCCTGTCCTCTGGCAGCCAGTTTGATAATCATTCTGCCACCATAGGAGTGGCCCAAAAGAATCACCTTATGAACGCCAAGTTCTTTCAAAAAATGCAGCAGAAAATCCACGTAGTCATCCACACTCCAGGCGCTCTTTGGTTCGTCGCTCTCACCAAAGCCGGGGAGGTCAAACAAAAGCACTCTGTATTTTGCCGCTAGCACCTTTGCAATCGAATCATAGACAGGAATGGAGGTTCCCCATCCTTCTAGGATTACTACTGTTTCCTCGCCTTCACCACGAAACTCATAATTTATTTTTAATCCATCTACTGTAATTTCCACGTTTCTTTCCTTACAGATAATCAAACGGATTGACCTGATTACCGCCAACAAGAATCTCAAAGTGTAGGTGAGGTCCTGTGGAGTTACCACTATTACCACTACCTGCAATGGTCTGTCCCTGGGATACTGCCTGTCCAACAGATACATAAATACGGCTAAGATGCGCATATCTGGTCTGCTTACCATCGGGATGCTTAATCACAATACAGTAACCATATCCACCTGACCATCCTGCCTGGGTTACCGTACCACCGCAGGATGCCATAATGGGTGTTCCCATAGGACATGCCCAGTCAATACCTTTATGGTAAGAGGAACCTATGCCACCTGGTGACCTACGATATCCAAAGTAAGAGGAAATACGTCCACCGGCCAGCGGTTTTACATAGGTCGGAGGAACAATGGTTCCTACCTCCACTTTTTTCGCAACACCTTCTGCCAGGACTTCCTCATAAAGAATATCTTCCGAAATCTGCGCATCATTTTCATAAGTAACTAACGCAACCGCATCTCTGAAACCAGAAGAAGGCTGTCTGAGTGTCTTACGATCACTCGTATACCAGCTGTCATTATATACGTACTCAATAGGAAGATCGTAGGCTTCTTTTCTACGCACTTCTTCCAATCTGTACACACCCAAAATCGGAACAGGGATGGTAACTAGTAACTCCTGTCCCACGCTGATTTCTGTTTTTTCGCTAACCAGCGCATCGTTCATCGCAATCAGCTGCGGCAAAGGAAGACCCAAGTCCACAGAAATGTCAGAAAGCGTATCCCCGCGTTTTACGGTATAAATCTGCTTCGTATCCTGTACATCAAACAGATACTCCTTTGCCTTCTGCACATCCATAATATACTCTTCCGGCACATATCCCTCACTCATCTGTACGGCATCCGCAAACTGCATATCAATAATGCCATACTCATACTGCGCGTAGGGATCACTACTCACGCTTTCTGCCGTAAGATCATCCACCGTAAGAACATCCATTGCCCCTGCATTTAGCCTGAGAGTATCCTCGTCCTCACCTGTAGGAAGATCTGCTGTTTTTACAATACGAGGCGTTAACGCACTAAACTCCGTACTGGTATCTACCAGAACCGATAATTCGAACATATCCTTTTTATCATATTCTGCTAGTCCTGTTGCCAGCACGCTCATGGCATCCTGCGCAGACGCTACATATACCGCGTCATCACCAACCTTAATCATGCACCCTTTTACCGGAGCCTCTGTAGCACTAGGTTCTAAGTAGGATTTCAAGGTGGCAACAAGCACCTCTTCCTTTACAAATGGTGCATGGTCCTCTTCGCAAGCCTCAAAAGTAAACTCCGGAAAATCCGTATAAATAATGCCATCTTTTTCTTTGGCAATACTGTTCTTTGCCGCAGCATAAGCTTCGTAAAAATCATCCTTTTCCCGCACTACACCAAAAAACTGGTCTCCTAAGGAAACCCTATAATGCACCTGCAGTTCCTTCTCCTCATCAGCCCTTCTCTGGGGTAAAAAGAGAACATAAAGAAATGCGCTAAGGCTTAGCACAATAAGAAATACGTTGGTACGTACTAGATGATATTTTGATCGTCTTCTTCGATTCATAAATACATAAAAAGAGGCGATAGGACCCCTGCCGCCTCCTTGCCTTACTTTTTCTTTACGGAATAACCAAACTTACCTAGATTTTCACCCAAGCTATAATACTCACCATGAGAATATGCCACAGGCTTTGCATCTGCAAAATGGAACTTACCGGTTTCATCCATATATTTATCATCCACAGTAACTGCCACTACCTCTGCAATGAACATATCATGGGATCCTAGTTCCAAAACCTGTTTTACTTTACACTCAATCGATACTGGGCTTTCTGCCACGGAAGGAGCTGCCACCTTTTCGCTGGCCAGCTTTGTAAGTTTCATATCTGCCCACTTATCGGTATCCCTACCGCTTTTTACACCACAGTAATCTACTGCCTCTACCAAATCTTTTCCCACTAGATTTACTACAAACTCACCTGTCTTTGTAATCATAGCATGGGAGAATCTTTCTTTTCGCACGGAAATAGAAAGCATTGCTGGATCAGAGCAAATCGTACCTGCCCAAGCTACGGTAAATACATTGTCTTTCCCTTCTCCATCACTGCAGCTGATTAATACCGCTGGAACTGGATAAAGCATATTTCCAGGTTTAAAGTTTGTTCTTGCCATAAATACTTCCCTTTACGAATGTTTCTCTACTACCATATACTGCGTGCTAAAAACTGCTACCGCAGCATTCCTATATAATCCCCAAAATCTGGAGAATCTGAATCGCCACGCCCGACAGAGACATGATGGTTGCGATGATTGCCCATACCTTTGCGCCGGTAGCTTTTGCACCTGCACGCTTAATCTGCATTTCTATACCATCAAACTGCTTTTCACCATTCTCATTAATGACTGCCTGCACATTGCGATATACTTTTACGCTTTCCTTGTGCATAAAGTCTTCTGCATCCTTAAAGCGTGCTTCCAGCATCTTCTGCTGTGCTTCCTCACGTTCTCTTGCAGCCGCTTCCTTCTGCTGCTCTTTTGCAGCCTCATCCTTAGAATTCATCTGGGCATTAATGCGCTGGATAAACTCAACGATTTCTCTGTTGTCTTGCTTTAATCCATAAATTGCCGCATCAAAGCTGGACTGCAGACTGTTTCTAGTTTCTTCATTAGAATTTTTAAGATTCGCAATGCCAATCTTAATCTCATTACTGGTGGCAGAAAGGCTTTCTACAGAAGAACGTGTAGCACTTCCAGAATCCTTTAATTCTGCCATAGCAGCTTTCATCTCTGCTGACTCTGTAATCGTAGAAGGCTGGGCTTCTACCTTGGCAGCTGCACTTCTAGCCTGCGCTTCCAACATCTGCTGCACCGTAAACTGCAGCGCATTTGTATTTTCCAACAGCTGAGTCATAGAATTCTGCAGCTGATCATTCATCATCTGAGAGGAATTCTTATCCGTCTCTAAATCGTTACGCACCGCATTCGTGGTCTGGTTCATCTCATCTAGTGCAGCCTGCAGTGCACTGATAGCTGCCTTTACTTCTTCTGTCCCAGCCTTCATCTGTGCATTATCTGCTTCTAAGGCTGCTACGGAATTCTTAACATCTTCGTTGCCTGCCTGCAGTGCTGCGACAGAATACTTCACTTCATCAGAGGATCTCTGTACTGCCTCTGCATAACTCTGTACTTCACTGACAACACTAGCCATCTCTTCCGAGATAACAGAAGGAGATACCTCACCGGTACCTGCAACAAGCTGTAAATTTCTCACTTTATCAATGCCTTCATCCACCAGAGAGTACATCTTCTCTGTTAACTCTGCATTCTTATAATTTAACTTACGCATCTCCTGCAGGGTTGCCTCGTATGCCTCCACCTGATTTTCCAACATAGAAAGCTGCTGAGCTTCTGCTTCTCCATTCGCGCGAATCATCTCGGTTGCACTATATTTTTCTGAGTACTGATCCATGAAGCTGTCCATACTATTTTCCTCCTGCAAGTAGGTTTCGTCTCATTCTGCGCAAAGCGCCACAGATACTATATTTTACCATTTTTGCCCCTATTTAACAAACACTTAGCCCTCTGCAAGGTCTTCTTTAGGCTCGGGTGACCATTTTGAACTTTTGTGCATTTTATCCAAATATTTCAGCAGTGCGAAATACTTTTTATTCATTTTTAACATTCTCTTCTGTGCATATTCATATTTCGTTCATAATTGTTCCGTATAATCTTTATTAACAACAGATAAGAGCAAAAAACATTTTTCATAATCGCCCGGTGGTCACGAAAGTGGTTACCGGGCCCTCCTCATTTCTAGGGCGTTCCCTTGCTTTATCAAAAAAGGATGAACCTTCTTTGTATTTCTCAAAGATTCATCCTCTGCTATTTCTATTTTTCCTTGACCAGTTTTCCATCCTGTACCCGATACACTTCGTCACACTTTTCAATGGTTTGCAGACGATGTGCGATAATGATTAACGTCTTCTGACCATGTAGCCTGTTGATAGACTCCATGATGGCAGCTTCCGTATCACCATCTAATGCGCTGGTGGCCTCATCTAAAATCAACACCTCCGGATTCTCGTACAGTGCTCTGGCGATACCAATTCTCTGTCGCTGTCCACCAGAAATACGAATACCTCTCTCACCAATGCCGGTTTCCATTCCTTCTGGCAAAGACTTAATAAATTCATCTAGCTGCGCTTCCTTCGCGACTTCCCAAACCCGTGCATCATCAATTTCCTCTTCGGGAATACCAAATGCAATATTCTTACGAATCGTATCATCAATCATGAAAATGGTCTGAGGAATGTAACCTACATTCTTTAACCACTTACGATAGTTTTCCTCCGATAATACGTCTGCGCCATCTGCGCGGATACTTCCCTCTTGAATCTGCAATAGTCCCAACAGTACATCCACAATGGTTGACTTTCCGGCACCACTACTACCCACAATACCCACGCTGCTGCCCACTGAAATCGTAAGATCTGCCTTGTTAAAAATCTTGCGGTCCGTATTCGGATACTGATAGGTAATCCCATCTAATTGAATCTTTTCTTTTACAGGCAGTTTTTCCTTCGCAGGCTGTAAATCTGTAATCTCTGTTTTCTCACCACTGATTTCCTCCTGCAGGTTATCGGATACGCCCATAAAAAACGGTTCGTAATATGCGATACTGTTAATCTGATTGTTGATTCGATTTGCGCAGGGCATCAAACGCATTACTGCTACACCAAAGGCTGCAACAATTGCCATCATTCCTTCTGTTTCCGCGCCCGTCAGCATCAGAATCAGCAGATAGATAATCATGCCGGCAATACATACAGTCTCAATCAGCAGTCTAGGAACGCTGTTAAAAAGCGTATATTTCTGCACCGCATTCACATAACCCTTACCACACTTAATATATTCATCCACAAAGTAGGTTTCCCGGCCTGCTGTTTTCACTTCCTTAATTCCCGTAACCGTCTGGCTAATCCACTTAAAGAGGCCGCTATAATAATCCTGATTATCCTTCCCCGCTTTATACATAATGGGTTTTAGTATTTTCTTGATCACAAACAGCGTTACCACTAGGAGAGCTGAAATCATCAGCGTCATCTTCGGATCCGCAATAAGTAGTACAGTTACCAAACAAATAAAAACAATGACCTCCGACACAATCGTAAGAAGCGACAAAATTAACGCATACATATTGTTTACATCCGAAGTAATGTTTCGCTGAATCACAGCCGTATCCGCGTTCAGATAGAATTCGTAGTTCTTGCGAAGATAATTCTTCATCATGCGCTCACTGGTACGGAACTGATTGGTATATACAAACTTATATAAAATCTTCTGTTGAAAAAACAAAAATAAATTTTTAAGAACAAAGGCTGCCACCATAGAAAGCATGATAAGAATGGTAAAACTTCTATGAGACTGCATGCCTAAAAACTGATAGAGGCCCGACAGAAATGTGTTGTTATCGATGGCATTCGGATCCATCACCAGGCTCACAATGGGAATCACAATAGAAATACTTGCGGTTTCTAAGACTGCCCCAATAAGCATCAGAAAAACCAATACTCCCATAAACATTTTCTGTTTTTTATCTAGCAGCAAATTCAGCTTCTTTAAAATCTTAATCATTGATTGCTCCATAGGATACGTGTACGATTACGTTTTCTCTCACGAACACTAACTAAATCCGTTCATTATAGTTGTGAATCATGGGATCCTCATACTGATCCATAAACTCTCCACCCAGCCGTATTTTTTCTTCCGCATAGGTAATGGCCGATAACTCCGTAAATACAGACACCACTTTTGTACAATGAATGCCTTCAACGAAGCTTAGCAGTCCCATTGGTACCTTTGCATCAAATTGCGGAAGATTCGGATAGTTCGCCTTATAATCAAGTACATCTCGGGGATGGGGCTTAATAAATACAATGGCGTCACTACCATCCTTTGCTTTACCATAGGTTGCCAAAAGATCATCCATGATTCGTTTTCTGGTTTCTAAATCACAAAGTGGATCTGAAAGAATCAGTACGCTTTCCCGACCTGCCTTCATAAGCCCTATGGATGTCTCAATTTCTTCTTTATTTGCCACGAAGGCACGTAGCAAAAGATCCTTGTCCTCTGGCGTCAGCCGTTCATAAAGCGGCGCCCTGGGAACTTCCACATATTTTTCGAAGTCGTATTTTATCACGCTTCGATTATTTACTTCCATATCGATGCAGTACTTACTGTGGCCATTCTCCATGAAAATCAAGTTTTTTCTGGCGAACTTTTCTTTTAATTCAAAATGACCAATATTTCCTACTCTAGCGCTATCTAAGGTTTTTAGGCAGTCCAGTCCATCCTCCATCGCATGGTAATAGATGTGATTCATATTCAGATAAATGCCAATGGGATCTGAATCACAGAAGACGTAGATATTCTCATACTCCCGAAAGTCCACTGGCACATAGGGTGCCTGCAACTTCGCAAACTTCCGCACAAATCGTATGCGGTAGAACATATTGATTACAATATTTCCACGATTCTTTTTGTATTTATCTAACGCAGGAAAAAAGGTCTCCCTTTTTTCATCAAACCAAAGAACGTCTTCAAAGTAACCAGTCTTTTCTATTTGCTCCTTTAGTGCGCCAAAATCATTGGACATCTTGCTCAGAACCAGCGTTGCCTTCCCCTGCTCCTCAACCGGCAGAGATAGTTCCTTTAAAAACGTCACAAGCACATGATAAAACGTATGGCATACATATATTCTTTTCTTTGTTTTTTCCACCATACTACTGTTTGATTCCTCGTAATTTCATAGAAAATTTGTGCAGACGGCGTACCATCTTGCAGGGATACTTGGACAACATCCATAAATTCTTTCTTTGTCTATCCGTAAAGAAGGGATTGGTCCGAATGGCACCACGCATATCCTTCACCCGCTTCTTTTCCTGCTGGTATAATGCATTATCTCTCGTCATATTGCAAATAGGAATGTGGAGCAGAAAATTCAAGGTTTGGGTCAGTACAAACTTCTCTCCCTCTAGCTGATATTCAGGATACTGTTCCTTCACCATACGTAGGACAGTCTCTGCATTTTCCATCATATTCTCATAAAGCTTCTGATTATAATTTCCCCTGGTATTACTTCCCTTTCGCAGGAAAATCGTATAGCCTGTTTTTTCCACACGCAAAATTCCCAGAAGGTCAGGAATCATCTGCAAAAGCAGTTCAAAATCTTCATTGAGACGATGCTCCGTAAAACGGTATTTTTTCATGAAATCCGCGCGAAACAGTTTGGTACAAAAAGAACTGTCTCCTACATGCAAAATCAGTTCCCTGAAGTACTCTCTGGTTTGCAGAAGAAAAGTTTCTCCACTGTCTTTATAAGGGCCGTTGGCTAAACTTCCATCTTCCCAGATTTCCTCAGACATCATCTGGCTAACAGGAATCTGCGGATAATTTTGCAGTGCTAGGTATAGTGTCTCATACATATCAGGGGCAATATAATCATCTGCATCCACAAAACCAATGTATGCCCCACTAGCTTCTTCAATGCCCCTATTCCGAGCACTGGAAGATCCACCATTTTCCTTGTGAATCACCCGAATTCTAGCATCCGCGCTTGCATAACGATCACAGATTTCCCCACTTCCATCAGTGGCTCCATCGTCCACCAAAAGAACTTCCAAATCCTGGTAGGTTTGGTGCAGAATGGAATCAACACATTTTTCCAAATATGGTTTTACATTATAAACCGGTACAACAACACTGATTAATTCAGACATGACTTTCCCGCAGTGGCGCATACTTCTTTATCACTTCTTCTTCCGAGAAATGATACTTTACACCTTTTATTTCTTGATATTCTTCGTGCCCTTTTCCAAGAAGGGCTACAATATCTCCTGGCTGACTAATCTCAATCAGATGCTTAATCGCTTCTTCTCTGTCAATGATGGTCTCATATTTTCCTTGATGTACATTAATTCCTTCAATGATATCCTGGTTAATATGTTCCACTTCCTCATCTCTGGGGTTATCCATGGTAAGCACAATTAAATCTGCATACTTTGCAGCCACTCGCCCCATATCCACACGGCGCATACGATCGCGGTTCCCACCACCGCCAAAAAGGCAGATTAGTCGCTTTGGTTTATACTCCTGCAATGTGGTCAGTAAGCTTTCTGTACTTAACTCATTGTGTGCGTAGTCTATAATAAAGGTTGCAAAATGTGCTGTCTCCTTCATTACCTGGGTGCGTCCCTTCACAAAGGTCCTAGCAAGCCCACTAATAATTGCTGACTCAGGAATCCCCGCTTCCTTTGCAAAAGCAATGGCAGACAAAGCATTTGCTACATTATAAATTCCAGGCATAGATAATCTGGCTGTAAAGTCAGCTTTTCCTGCTACTGTAAATTCCACACCTAACATTCCATCTGTCCAGGTATTTTGCATGGAAGAAGCGTAATAATCCGCTTCCTTTTTGCAGGACACCGTCACCACATTCTTGACCGCCCCAGCAGCCTCTGCTACCAACGCATCATCCCCATTGATAATGGTCATCTTACTGTTCTTAAAAATCTCTTTCTTGCAGCCAAAATACTCTGCAAAATCAGCATGTTCTCCTGCCCCGATATGATCGTGAGAAATATTCAGAAAAAGACCATAATCAAATGTAATTCCATACACACGGTCTAATTTAAATGCCTGGGAAGACACTTCCATAACCACATAACTGCAACCAGCCTCCACCATCTGGGCAAATAACCTGTGGAGTTCATGAGACTCTGGTGTGGTATTCTTAGTAGGAAGTTTCTCGCTTCCCACATAAGCGCCTAAAGTACCAATCATACCAACTTTATGTCCGGCATCTTCAAGCATTGCCTTCATCATGTGTGTGGTCGTTGTTTTTCCCTTGGTTCCCGTAAGACCCACAACGGTTAGCTTTTCTGCAGGATTGCCAAAGAAATTGGCTGACATCACTGCCATGGCCTTGCGCGTATCCGGCACCTGTATAATCGCCGCATCCTTTTCCGCCTCTGGTAAATCTTCTACCAAAATTGCAGCTGCACCTGCTTCTATAGCACCATCCAAATAAACGTGACCATCTACTTTAAAACCTTTGATGCAAACAAAAAGGCATCCCTTACTGACTTTCCGGGAATCATATACTATCTCGGTAATTTCTGTATCTTCACTGCCATTTAGGTGCAGCACTTCCACACCACGCATTAGCTCCTTAAGTTTCATAACGGAATACTCCTTCACAAACGATTTTACTTTCACCGGTCATAATCATCTCGTCCTGCTCGTTCCAAAAGGCATGCAAGGTGCCACCCGGCTGTTTTACATCCACTTCTCTTCCGCATTTTCCCAAAAGATTAAAATACACTAGGGAAGTACAGCAACCTGTACCGCAACCGATGGTTTCTCCTGTACCTCGCTCCCACTCTCTGATTTCAATATGACTTTCATCCTTCACACGGCCAAAAGTAACGTTGGTTTTCGCAGGAAACAATGCGTGGCATTCTAACAAAGGTCCATACTTTTCAATATCTAGTCCTTCCAAGTCTTCACACTCAATGAGCGTGTGTGGATTTCCCCAGGACAGTGACGATGCAAAGAATGTTCTATCACCTGCGGTGATTTCCTGATGCATAAAGGTCTCCTTGTCTGTTTTTACAGGAACCTCTTTTGCCAGCAGACGCGGCTTACCAATGTTTGCTGTGAGGCTTTCAATCTGGTCACCCTTTTTATTGAGGGTAACTGTCTGTAAACCGCCATAAGTTTCTACGGTAATGACATCCTTCTTCACAATCCCATAGGTATACGCATAATTCGCTGTACCCCGAAGCGCATTACCGCACATTTCTGCCTCCGTACCATCTGGATTAAATATCCGCATACGAACATCACAACTCTCGGAAGGGCAAACCAAAACCATGCCATCCGATCCGATTCCAAAATACCTGTTGGACATCTGTCTGGATAATTCTCCCGGATTTTCAATCTGCTCCTTAAAGGCATTTACAAAAATATATGCATTGCCATAGGCCTGAATTTTAGTAAATGGAACATTCGTTGTCATAGGGACTCCTTCTTCTCAAAAATGAAAGAAATCGCAGGCGATGACATCATACACCTGCGATTTACTACATAAATTCTTATGCTAAAGCCTGGTCAAGGTCATTAATAATATCTTCTACATTCTCGATACCAATGGAAATACGAACAAAACGATCATTAATTCCCAGTTTCTCTCGCACATCCGGTGGTGTTGACTCATGGGTCTGGGTGAGCGGATAAGTAACTAAGGTCTCCGTTCCTCCAAGGCTCTCTGCAAACAATATCATCTGCACTGTTGTGAGCAATTTTTCTACTGCTTCGTGAGACTCCAGTTCAAAGGAAATCATACCGCTAAAGCCTGTGGTCTGCTTCTTGGTAATGGCATAATTCATATGATCCTCAAAGCCTGCATAGTACACTTTCTTCACCTTCGGATGATTTCGAAGCCAGTGCGCTACCTTATAAGAATTCTCATTATGTCTTTCCATACGAAGAGCCAGGGTCTTCAAACCACGAAGAATCAACCAGCTGTCCATAGGCGCAAGGCCTGCACCGCGACTCTTTAACTGCATCTCAAAATGCGGTACCAATTCCTCACTCTTCACTACCACAATACCCGCAATAACGTCATTGTGACCACACAGATACTTTGTTCCGCTATGTACTACAATATCTGCCCCCAAATCCAGCGGTTTCTGGAAATAAGGTGTTAAAAAGGTGTTATCCACCACAAAGGTGGCACCATGGTCATGAGCAAGCTTTGCAATAGCCTCAATATCGGCCACCTTCATCATAGGATTGGTTGGCGTCTCCACAAAGATCATCTTTGTGTTTTCTTTGATAGCTGCCTCCACGTCTCTAATATCAGACATATCGATATACTCAAAAGTAATATCAAGCTGTGAGAAAATATCATTGGCAATACGGAAAGTTCCACCGTAAATATCATCCGTCAGCAGAACGTGGCTTCCCTTGGGGAGCATACCAAACACTGCCATATTGGCTGCCTGTCCGGAAGAGAATGCAAAACCATTCGCTCCATTTTCCAAAATAGCCATGGTGCGTTCTAGTTCCTGACGGGTTGGATTCTGCAATCTAGAGTAATAATATCCTGTCGCCGTACTAAAGTCTTTATGTGCAAATGTAGCCGTCTGGAAAATCGGAAAACTAACTGCACCGGTGATAGGTTCATAGCCTAAAGCACCATGCACACACTTAGAATCAAAGTGCAGATTCTCCTTACGATCAAAGTTGTCATACATACATTCATTGAGCATTTCCTGTCTCCTTTCTCCTGCATTTTGCAGGATGGGACGATACCGTTTTCGGTTGACATAATTTGTATAAATTATAGCATTGATTCCACTATTTTTTCAAGAAAGAAGCACTTTAATCCAAGCAAAAAACGCCCACCATTCGGCAGGCGTTCCTCATCTCATCTTTTGTCCTTAATCCAGCAACCTATATGCTTTTTCTCTGCCAGAGTTTGCATATACATTTTCATCCTCTGCACCCAGTAGCATTCGCTCTGCTGCATGGAGTCTCATCTCCACAAGGCTCTCATAAGCATGTACTTTGGCGGACCTAGTTAATGTTCCCAAGCCGCAAACATTATTACCCTCTAAGAGAATCTCAATACCGGTATGTTTCAAATCCACAAGCACATCGCCAGAGGCTGCACCCATACCAATAACCGACTGTCCATTTCCGCCAATATCCACATGCGCATTCTCTACTTTTATAGTACCCTTTGCATCTCCAGCAGCACCTAGCACCACCACCTCATTACCTGCAATATGGGCCTTAAACTCAGTACCACTAATAGCAACATTAACATTTCCTCGCAGGCATCCTACGACACTACCCTCACGCACACGGCACTCGGCGGAAATGTCCATGCTATCCAGCGCAATCTCTAAAGGTCCCTCGAAAGTACCAATACCTACTCCACTTTCCGCAGCTACATTAACATCCAGTTTACCGCTAGTTGCCTGAATACTGCTTCTTTCTCCATATCCACCGCCAACAGCACAGCAACGATTACCATCCACCGAAACTTCCACAAGTCCAGAATGTGCAAACTGAATCTTACCAAAGGGAAGTCCGGGCTCATTTCCTATGCCATAGCAATCGTGCCCCTTAGCAGCAATACGAAGAGAACCATTTCCTTTAATCTCCAACTCACTGCTTTCAGGTACGCGAATACCGCCACCATCAAAACTATTATTACCTTCTATTACCAGCGTTAGTTTAACCCGTTCTCCCAAATCCAAACAGGGCAGTTTATAAGCATCCTTCAATTCCACTTCACTAAGCACCAGGCGAAGCTCACTATCATCCTTGATACGAATCGACATATCTGCTGTATACCCGGCATTTCCCACAATCTTTGCATAGCCACTGCCTAGCACAATTCCCGTGTACATTTCCATAGCCAGCTTCATAAGTGGAAGTTCCGTGTTCTTCTGTGCAACAAATACTTTTCGTTCTGACTGCTCATGTCTTTGCAGGCAAATCTTTATAATTTCATCACGAATCTCACTTGGAATTTCTTCCATGAAATCGCTCTGGGGGCGAGCAAGATAAAATCCCTGCAGTAAATCTACGCCAATATAGATAACACTGCGCAGTTCTTTCTCATTCTCCACGCCTTCCGCCAAAACCTTAATACCATTTGCATGCGCATAATTTACAACACTGTTCACAAAGTGCTGCTTTCGCGAGTCGCTCTCTATTCCATGAATGAGGAATCTATCAATCTTCACAATCTGTGGCATATATTTCAGCAGCGATGTAGTATTGGAATATCCACTACCGTAGTCATCAATCGCTAGCTGGAAGCCTGTTGACTCGCTACGGTTCTGCAAGCTATCAATGGCGCCCTCATCCAGTTCGCTCTGTTCGGTAATTTCTACTACAGTACGCTTTAGGATTTCGCCATAACGCTTGCGCAGGAACTCAAAATCCGAATCATCCATCAGCTGTCCCGGAATACTGTTTATAAAAATATTTCGTTCTCCCAGGTGCGCCTTATTTTGAGATGCAATCTCTAAAATATTATTAAAGGAAAGTTTTTCGATCTCATAAAGCAGCTTATTTTTCATAGCATACTGTAAGATGCTTTCTGGTCCAATGCTGGAATCATCCTGACAGCGCATCAGTCCTTCATAGCCGATAATTTCCCCTCCATCCGCTGTTACAATCGGCTGGAACACATAGGAAAGCGCATTATTATTAATGGTTTCAACAACTTTTCTCTCATCCTCCGCATTGTAGGAGAAAGTTTTCGTTTCTGATACCATACCTTCCTGACGCCTGCGATTATTTTTATCGATACGCTTCGTATAGAACGCCTCTTCCACCGCTGTATTGACGTCTGTCCAGTTTTTCATACCCACAACATAGATGGAATGATTTAACTGCAGTGTGTATTCCTTCTCACCGAGGGCATTAAACAGTTTTTCCTTTTCCTGAATGCGTTCTATAAATGCTTCTGTATATGGATCATCCTTCCCCTTAATCGTTAATGCGATGATAAATTCATCCGTACCGATATGTCCAATAAACTCGCCTTTCTCCAGGCAGTCATCTAGCATCTTTGCAACCTTTCGAATCAGCTCGTCGCCTTCTTTGTGACCGTAAACATCATTTACATGCCCCAGTCTGTCAATATCCACACAAACAAGCGCAGTATCCTGTCCTGCTGCTAGAACATGTTTCTTCTGAATTTCCAGTTCATCCAAAAAGCCGCGAAGATTAAAGAGTCCCGTCATCTGGTCCCAGATATCCTCGCTCTTTGCCTTACGCTTCTGCTCATACATCAGCATATCTGCCTTATCGCAGACCTCCGCAAAAGACTCCTCTGGATTATGATGCATAATGCCGCAGGAAATACTATAATCCTTCTCAGAAAGAGCCTCATTAATCTGTTTTAACATATCTTCTAGCTTTTCACGGGTGTTATTTTTTGAAAGGATGACAAATTCATCTCCACCAAAACGATACATCCGGCAGCCAGCTAATAAATTACTCTTTGCTGTATTCACAACCTCACAGATGGCTCTATCACCTTCCATGTGACCATACTTGTCGTTAATTAGTTTGAAATTATCGATATCAATGAATACCAAGTCATAGTCATCTTTTTCCAGATCTGCTGCATGTAAATCCAGATTGTGACGGTTTAACAGTTTGGTTAAAGCATCAACCCTATAAGTTTCCCCTTTCTGGAAGAGATAATATAAGGTAATCTCAATAGCAACAGCAGAATCCAGCAGATAGTTGTTCTTTCCCAAACTTTCTAGAACAATCGCAATCACGGACGAAACAAGGATATAGCCAATCATGACCATGCTTTTTTGTTCTTTATTCTTTCGTTCCAATAGTGAGAATACAAGAAGTAGCAACAGATAGGTACCACTTAATACAAAAGAATAGAGACCTAACCTTGTATTGTAATGCAACATGGCACCATCTTCATGCCGGTAAGCAAATAATAAACAGAACCGAATACTTAACCCAGCCAGAACAGCATTAATGAAAATCGGAATGAGCAGAATGCGCTTTGTCAGCCTTCTGGTACCAAGAAGTGCAACACACATAATAATCCACAAAACCACAGGTCGTAATGATGCCCGAAGAGCACACATGTGCAGGGCCAGCATTTCATTTTGCACTTCCTCGGCAAAAGTCTTTAATGTATCACCAAGTTCCAATAGTCCAACCAATAGAAAACACCATCGGAATAGTGTTCTTGCCTTTTTGTCGTATGCCCTGTCAAAGCTTACATAACAGCACATAAATGCGCAAAGGGATACTATAAATACATTAAATTGCAATAAACCTGAGACCATAAAACCATTCCCACCCAAATAGATTATTACCTTAGAAAACAAATATAAGATAAGGTTACCATGTAACCTTGTTCGTTATGATATACTCGCAAACGCTTCGCTTGTTATTCATTATGATATACTCGCAAACGCTTCGCTTGTTGCTCATTATGATATATTCGCAAACGCTTCGCTTGTTGCTCGTTATAATATACTCACAACCGCTTCGCTTGTTGTTCGTTATGATAAAGTCACAATGTGACTTTATCATACATTATACCAAAAAACCTCCCGCTTGACGCAGGAGGTTTTGCCCCAATACTTTATTATTCCTTCTCTTTAAATGACATATCTTTCATTCTTTTCTACGACTACCTTAATACCGTCTTCTCCCTTATATACAGAGCCGGCTCGAATGGTATCGCGACTTTCTACGATACAGTTTTCAATCACTGAGTTATCTCCAATGTATACATCATTTAAGATGATGGAGTTCTTAATTACACAGTTATTTCCAACAAATACCTTCTTAAAGATGATGGAGTTCTCCACGGTACCATTGATGATGGAGCCAGAAGAAACAAGGCTGTTCTTTACTTGGCCACCAACATTGTACTTTGCAGGAGGAAGATCATCAATCTTGGAGTAGATATCAGGATACTGGCGGAAGAAGAAATTTCTAATCTCCGGCTTTAAGAAATCCATGTTGCAGTCATAATAATCCTGCAGTGTGGAAATATTCTTCCAGTACTCTTCCATACGATATGCATAGATTCTCTTCATATCTTTGTAGCGAATCAGAATATCGTTAACGAAATCGTAGCGATTCTCTTCTGCTGCCTTCTCAATCATCTCAATCAGCTGGCGACGACGAACTACATAGATACCACAGGATACCAAGTGAGAAATAGCCTTGATGGGCTTTTCCTGGAACTCTGTAATTCTTCCATCATCATCGGTCTTTACGCAGCCAAATCTTTCAACATTTTCAGAATCATCAAAGGCTTTGCATACAACCGTAATATCTGCCTTCTTCTCGATGTGATACTCCAGAACCTTGTTATAGTCCATCTTGTATACACAGTCACCAGAAGCGATGATTACGTATGGCTCATGGCTATCTTTCAGCCACTCTAAGTTCTGGGCAATGGAGTCTGCCGTACCACGATACCAGTCGCTGTTTTCCGCGGTTCTGGTAGGCGTGAATACGAAGAGACCACCCTGCTTACGGCCAAAATCCCACCACTTGCTGGAGCTTAAATGTTCATTTAAACTTCTTGCATTATCCTGGGTTAACACGGCAACCTTCTGGATGTGGGAGTTTGTCATATTGGAAAGTGCGAAGTCAATACTTCTGTAACTGCCGGCAATGGGCATTGCTGCAATAGCTCTCTTCTGCGCAAGTTCGCCCATCTTGCTATGCTTTACGCCGCCTCCGGCTAAAATAATACCTAATGCTCTCATGCTTTTGCGCCCTCCTTAATCAGAGATTTGCCGCTAGCCAGGCTCTTGTCCGGATAATCGGATGCATCTGTCTCGCCAAAGATAACTGCATTCTTTCCGATGGTGACACCTTCCGGAACGGTGGTGTGCTCACCGATACATACCAGACCATGGTTATAGATACCAGGATCTGTTTCATTCTCTACTTCTTCACCGATGCCGGTCTTAATACCATCTGCAAGAACTGTATTTTCTGCAATGATGGTCTTATTGATTTCGCAGTTCTTACCAATCACAGTATCATTCATAATAATGGAATCTCTAATGACTGTACCTGCACCGATTTCAACATTGCATCCGATGATGGAGTTATACACTTCACCATAAACCTGCGCGCCTTCTGCGATGAGGGATCTTTCTACCTTAGAATCTGCAGAAATGTACTGGGGTGCAATAGCATCAGACTTGGTATAAATCTTCCAATACTCTTCATAAAGGTTGAACTCAGGAACAATATCAATCAGCTCCATATTTGCTTCCCAGTAAGAATGTAAGGTTCCTACATCCTTCCAGTAGCCATTGAACTCATAAGCATAGATAGGTGCATTCTTCTCATGAATGTAAGGAATGACATGCTTACCAAAGTCAAGGTTAGGCTGATCCTTCTTTGCGAGAAGTGCTTCCTTTAAGGTCTTCCAGTTGAAGATATAGATACCCATGGAAGCTAAGTTGCTTCTAGGATTTGCAGGCTTCTCTTCGAAATCTACAACTCTTCTATTCTCATCGGTAATGAGGATACCAAAACGCTTTGCTTCTTCCATAGGAACAGGCATAACGGCCAAAGTAGCCTCTGCACCATTCTGCTTGTGGAAGTCTAACATCACTTCATAATCCATCTTATAAATATGGTCACCAGAAAGGATGAGCACATACTCAGGATTAAAGCTCTCCATGTAATCAATATTCTGATAAATCGCATTTGCTGTACCGGTGTACCACTCGGAATTGCTCATCTTCTCATAGGGAGAAAGTACAGACACACCACCTACATTACGATCCAAGTCCCAGGGAATACCAATGCCGATATGGCTGTTTAATCGAAGGGGCTGATACTGGGTCAAAACACCAACGGTGTCAATCCCAGAGTCAATACAGTTGCTTAAGGGGAAGTCGATAATTCGATACTTACCAGCAAAAGAAACTGCAGGCTTTGCTACTTTTCTGGTAAGAACACCCAGACGGGAGCCCTGACCACCAGCAAGCAGCATGGCAATCATCTCTTTCTTAATCATGTAATCACCTCTGATTTCGTAAATTTAACCCCGCAATCCATCAAAATTCTTTGCATTATGCGAATTGCACTCAATTTCAAAAAATTATACCACAACTTTTGGTTAAAGTGAACATATTTTATGAGTTTTTCTATTTTTTTGCAAAATTTTCATGTGTGTTTTGCATAAAATTTACATAATTACTTTTCGCTTTTTTGTTACAGATTACTTTGAGCATCAAAATACTTATAGAACATTTGAACAAATACCAAGATTTGGTTGCTTTTTTACATTTGGAATACTATTATTAAATATGAAGAAGTGGGTTTTATGTAAACCTACGCAATTACGGATTTTTTTGCATACAGAGGCATCTTTATGAAACTAGATTTTGCAAAACCTATTCACGTTCATTTTATTGGCATTGGCGGTATCAGTATGAGCGGCCTTGCAGAAATTTTATTATCCCGAGGCTTTACCGTCTCCGGTTCCGATATGAAGGCATCCCCGCTGACAGAGCATTTAGCTGCCCTGGGTGCCACGATTATGATTGGTCAGCGTGCTTCCAATATTACCGACGATATTGATTTGGTGGTTTATACCGCTGCCATTTCGAAAGACAATATGGAATTTGAGGAAGTTGTTGTCAGAAAGATTCCTATGATGACCAGAGCCGAGCTCTTAGGACAGCTCATGACCAATTATGAGACTCCCATCTGTGTCAGCGGAACTCATGGCAAGACCACGACTACTTCCATGATTTCCGAGATTCTTATGGCGGCTGATGCTGATCCAACCCTTTCCATCGGCGGTATTTTAAAGAGTGTTGGCGGCAATCTTCGTATCGGTTCCTCCGGAACCTTTGTGACTGAGGCCTGCGAATATACAAACAGCTATCATTCCTTTTTCCCGAAAATTTCTCTCATTTTAAATATAGAAGAAGACCACATGGACTTCTTTAAGGATTTGGCAGACATTCGCAATTCTTTCCACACCTTTGCAAAACTCCTGCCTTCCGATGGCACCCTGATTATTAACCATGCCATCGAAAACCTTTCTGAAATTACTGGAGATTTATCTTCTGCCGTCATTACCTTTGGTAACGATGCTGCAGCAGACTATCACCCCGAAGATATTACTTTTGACGAAATGGGCAGAGGTACCTTCACCTTAGTTCGTTTAGGAAAAGCTCCTATCAATGTTAAACTCTCCGTCATTGGCATGCACAATGTATTAAATGCCTGCGCAGCCTTTGCATTAGCAGATTTACTAAACATCCCCGAAGGGAAAACCCTGCAGGGTCTGGCTAATTTTACTGGTACAGAGAGACGATTTGAAAAGAAGGGAACCATCGGTGGCGTGCATATCTATGATGACTACGCCCACCATCCCACGGAAATTGCTGCAACTCTTTCGGCCGCTTCCAAAATCGAGAAGAAGCGCTTAATTGTTGCATTCCAGCCCCATACCTACACAAGAACAAAAGCATTTTTGGATGACTTTGCGAAGGCTCTTTCCGCCGCCGACATGGTCATTTTAGCTGATATTTATGCTGCCCGTGAGAAAAATACGATTGGTATCTCCTCTAGGGATCTTCTAAAAAAATTGGAAGAATTGGGCACAGAGGCTTATTATTTCCCTACTTTTGATGAAATTGAGGCATTTATTTTAGAAAACTGTTCCACAGGCGATATGTTGATAACTATGGGAGCCGGAGATATCGTAAACGTGGGCGAAAATCTGCTAGGCCTGTAAAATATCATTTGTTATCCACATTATCCACAATCTTTTTCGGATTTTTATCCCCAAATGACTGTGGATATTTTAGTTAACATAATCACAAACAGGGATTCCCGAAAAAGCCCTTTTCTATCATAAATTTGTATTTTGTGGTTGCATTATGTCCATGTTCTTCCACACTTTCCACAATATCCACAAAAGTCTGCAAAGCCTTTATTTATAAGGGTTTGCGAGATTTTTCTCCTTGCATTTTCTCCCTTCTTTTTGCTATAATTCACCATACGCGGCAAAGATGTTTCGACGGATACATTTTCCGCGATTATGAGGATGCAAACAATCTTTCTTAAGTCGTTTTGCGAGGTGTGAGGCGTAGCAATGATTCCCTTAAAGTTAACTCCCGCCAGTGGCTCGGGTGTTACAATTTTATGCAATGATTTCATTGACATCTATATGAAGGATGCCAACGAAGCCGAGATGAAGGTTTATCTTTATCTCCTGCGCATGGTTTCTTCCCATTTGCCAACAGACATTGCCGAAATTGCAGAACATTTTAATCATACCGAAAAGGAAGTCATTCGCAGCCTGAAGTTCTGGGAGCAGAAATCTCTTCTTGCTCTTTCCTATGATGAACGAAATCAAATCAGTGGTGTTACCTTCCTAACACCTGGCGCCAAGGACGTTATGCTGGAATCTCCTGCTACTTTGCAGGCTAACGATGCACCTGTTCCGACAGTGTCTGCTGACACCCTTATGGCAAGTACATCAGAGACTATGGCTATTCCTACCATTCGTGAAGGAGCAGGTAAAATGGTTTCCATGTCCATGGATTATGAAGCAGAAAAGAACAAATACACCGCCAGCGACCTAGTAAAGCTTTGCGAGGATTCGAATGTACGTATGCTTCGCGTGATTGCAGAACAGTACTTTGGGCGTCCGCTTAGCAATGCTGAGCTCCGTAGTCTTCTCTTTATTTATGACCGTTTGGACTTTTCCGTCGATTTAGCAGATTACCTGCTGCAATACTGTATCGAAAAGGGCCAGAAGGATATGCTATACATCGAACAGGTTGCTATCACTTGGTTCGAAAAAGGTATTACTACCGAAAAACAGGCAAAGACAACCCTTTCTTCCTTCGACCGCAACGAATCCACGATTCTTTCCTACTTCGGAAAGACCGGCAAAGCAGCACCCAAGGAATTAGAGTTTATCAGACGCTGGACACAGCACTATGGCTTCTCCCTTTCCATCATTGAGGAAGCTTGCGGCAGAGCAGTCCTTGCCACCGATAACAATCGTTTTGCCTATGCTGACGCTATTTTAAGCAGTTGGCACAAACAGGGTGTACAGACAAAAGCTGATATTGCCAAGGCCGATAAAGCTTACGAGGAAGCAAAATCCGCTCGCAAGAATATCGCACCGCAATCTGCAAAAAAAGACAGTACCTTCTGTACGAAGGATGAAACATACAGTTACGATTTATCTGCACTAGAAAGGGTACTTACCCAATAAACATGGCACTTACCGCACTAGAATATGGTAAAATCGAGCGAATCTATGATGAGAAGCGTCTCCAAGAAGAGGCGCTTTTATTCGTGCGTAAAAAAGAGGTGGAAGAGAAGGTTCCTGGCTATAAGGATTTAGAATCAGAAAGTATTTCCCTTGCTATGGAAAAGGCGAGAATGCTGATTGGGCACTCTTTGGATGAAGCCGAAACTGCCGCGCAGATTAAATCTCTGCAGCAGAAACTCTTCGATCTCCAGCTAGCAAAGAAAAACCTCCTGAAAGAGGCTGGTTATGCTAGAGACTACTTAGAGCCCCACTATGAATGTCCTGTTTGTCGGGATACCGGTTTTGTAGAGGGTGAGAAATGCACCTGTTTCAAAAAGTTAGAAGTTTCCTTCTTATACGAAATGTCCCATCTCAAGGATTTTCTAGAGGCAAACAACTTTAACAATATGACCGATGACTACTTTATGGATGAGAAGTCCATGGAAGATTTCCATAAAGCGCTGTCCACTGCTAGACGATTCATCGAAGATTTTGACAAAGGTGGACAGAATCTTTTCTTCTACGGCAGTGTCGGCACAGGAAAAAGTTTTCTTTCCGGTTGCATTGCGAAAGAACTTTTAGACAGAGAAGTCCCTGTCGTATACTTTAGCGCCGTGCAGTTGTTTCAGATTCTGAGTACCTATCACTTTGATTCTAATAAACAACCATTTTACATGTTTACGGATACCCTATATAATTCCCCCCTGCTCATTATCGATGACTTAGGTTGTGAATACCTGAATGATTTTGTAAGAAGCAATTTATTCCAAATCATTAATGAGCGTATTTTACGGAAAAAATCCACTATTATTTCCACCAATAAATCCTTGGAAGAAATCCGGGAACACTATTCCGACCGCGTACTCTCACGCATTACCGGCTGCTATGATCTGCTTCATTTGACAGGCACCGATCTTCGTCAGCAAATTGCCATCGAGAGAAAGCTGGGAACCCGGTCATAACGCTCCAACTTGGGGAAAGAGGGGCAATAGCTTCGTACCAACTGTGTAAATCGTTGTTTTGCACCATTTTTAATGGTTTATCCATAGATTTTTGGACAGAATTTGACTAAACATGTTCCACCTTTTGGGGCTATAATATTAGTTGAATTTTCAATCCCCAGATTTTTTAAAAATTTATCTATTGAAAGAGAGGATTTGTAACATGGCTGCACAATCTGAAGTTTCCCGTAATCTGGACACCATCCCCGTTGGAAGACTTGGCATCATTCCCTTAGAAGGATGCAAGCATCTTGGCGAAAAGGTTAACCAGTACTTAGTTGACTGGCGTAACAACAGAAATGGTGAACATGTAAACACTTTAGATTTTTCTGGTTACAAGCGTGATAACTATATTGTAGAAGCAAAGGTTCCCCGCTTCGGTTCCGGTGAAGCAAAGGGTGCCATCAAAGAATCTGTTCGTGGTGATGACCTGTACCTTCTTGTAGATGTATGCAACTACAGCCTTACCTACAAGCTTTGCGGCAACATCAATCACATGTCTCCCGATGATCATTATCAGGATTTAAAGCGTATCATCGCTGCTGCAGGTGGTAAGGCAAGAAGAATTACCGTCATCATGCCCTTCTTATATGAAAGCCGCCAGCACAAGCGTTCCGCACGTGAGTCTTTAGACTGTGCTCTGGCACTCGAAGAGTTGGTAAACATGGGTGTAGATAATATCATCACCTTTGATGCGCACGATCCTCGCGTACAGAATGCAATTCCTTTAAATGGTTTTGAAACCGTTCAGCCTACTTACCAGTTCATCAAGGGACTCTTAAGAAATGTTAAAGATCTCCAGATTGATGCAGATCATATGATGTGTATCTCTCCCGACGAAGGCGGTATGGGAAGAGCCATCTACATGGCAAACGTTCTTGGCTTAGATATGGGTATGTTCTACAAGAGACGTGACTATACCAAGATTGTTGATGGACGCAACCCCATCGTTGCACATGAATTCTTGGGTACCGATGTAGAAGGCAAAGATATGATCATCATCGATGATATGATTTCCTCCGGTGAATCCGTATTGGAAGTTGCTGCCGAGCTTAAGAAGAGAAAAGCAAACCGTATCTTCGTATGCGCTACCTTCGGCCTCTTCACCAATGGTTTCGAGAAATTTGATAAGGCAGCAGAGGAAGGTATCATCACCAAGATTCTTACCACTAACTCCATTTATCAGCCTGACGAACTGTTGAAGCGTGATTGGTACATCAGTTGCGACTTAAGCAAGTACATCGCTTACCTTATTGATACCTTAAATCACGATACTTCCATCAGCGATCTTTTAGATCCTAATGAGAGAATCCAGGCACTGGTAGCAAAATATAAGAATGGTGAAATTTAATATATTTCATTTCTGACTCGTTGTAGGCCAAAATGTAATTACCCCTTGCAGAAACTTCTACAGAAGTAAACTGCAAGGGGATTAATTTTTTCTAAATATAATGAATTTTATTTAGGAAAAAATATCATTCATGTCGATGGATAAATCCTCGTAAATTCCCACAGGGACTGTATCTGTGAAACTATAGATTTTCATGATGAATTCCTCATCTATATCCAAATGGGAATAAACATACACCTTCTGACTTTTTTCATCAATAATCCAGTACTCCCGCACACCGGCGTTCTTATATTTGGATAGTTTTAGCACAAAATCTCTGCTTCTCGTACTTTTGGAAGTAACTTCCAAAACAAAGTCTGGGGCACCATAAATACACTTGTCTTTGATTTTCTCCGGATCACACACAATGACCAGATCCGGCTCTATCATAGTTTTATCATCCTGATCTAGCTGCACATCTACCGGAGATATGATTGCCCTACAAGGCCCCTTGTTGGCTTTTATATAGGATGCAATCTCAACGAACATATTCCCTATTACATTCTGGTGCCATATGGACGGCGCACTCATATCAAAAATGTATCCATCAATCAACTCTGCTCTGGTATCCGTCGGCAAGGCATAGTAGTCATCTAAAGTTTTCGAAAACCGTTTTAAATCGATAGCACCGTAATCCATGCTTCCCGCTTCATCCTTCATAAAGTTAAAGAGCGCTTCTTCTATCGCAATGATTTTCGCATAATTGGGGGACTTTGTTACGCCTCCCAAAATCTTAATGACCGTACCATAGGGAACCCCTGACAAATCTGCAATCTGTGCATTCGTCAATTTATGCTTTTCTTTTAAAGATTTGATATTCTTGATTCTCTCTTCTATCATAATATTCCCTCCTTAATCATTTCCGTTGCTAACAATTTATTTGGTTAATTTATTTTACCACTTTATCCATAAACGGCAAATGTATCACTTGAGAAATTTCCTTCAATTACGCAAAGTACTTAAGCACCATAAAAAAAGACATGACCCGCGCCATGTCTTCTTCAGTATCTTCATTGTTCGGACAAAATCCTCTCGCCACACGTTTTTTATTGTGGTTTGCGCGTCACGATTCTCCTTCCATAATCTTTTCCAGATTCCGCTCGAAGAGTTTCGCCGGACGGAAGCCTTCTCCTTCTATGAGAATATCCGTTTCCTGCACATACTCCATAATCTTTCTGCGGAAGTTTGGCCCAATCAGTTCTTTATGTAATAGGCATTCATAAACGCTCTGGGCTCTTAAAATGGTAAAGCGTTCCGGCAATAAATCAAACAGAAGGGTAACGTCTTTTTTCGCTTTCTGCCGAAGTTTTAGGATGGTTTCTAATAGAATCTTCCCATGATCAAAGGCAAGACCATCTGCCATTTCGATGGTGTGCTCCAATAATGCATGACAGCCGCGGAAGGTTTTTCGTTCCGCAATTTCCGCCTGCAACGTAACATCATCGCTGTAGAGTTTCAATAGGTAACGGGTGAATACCTCTTCCGGTTGCGACTGCTTTTCTATCTCCTCCACATCCACTGAAAACCATCTCGCTTCCCAGGCATCGCTACCAGCATGCAGCCTATACTCTTCACCATTGATTAACGCCATAAATGTGGAGGAAATAATCCAACCCCTGGGATCTCTCCCCTTCTCTCCATACACATCTACCGCTTCTAAAAACGCATCTGCTACACCCGTTTCCTCTAACAGCTCTCGTCTGGCAGTATCGTAAACACTCTCTCCCGGAACGCAGAAACCACCCGGAAGAGCCCACCATTCTTTATAAGGATAACTCTTTCTCTTTACCAGCAGAACTTTCAGTGCCTGGGGCGAAACATTACGAATGGAAAGCCTCTCCCCCGCGGACATGACAGAAAATACTGCCATGTCCACAGCAAGAGAAGGTCTCTCAAAATCCGCAATATTATACGTACTTAAATATGCTTTTTCTTCTTTTGTAACCTTGTAAGACATACACTTTCATCCTTTGATGTTAAGTTCAAACGGTAGATACACAAGATTTCGACCCTATTATTATCCTATAGTTCAAAGCAGGGCATGAGCTGTAACTTAAACAAATTCTTAGTGTGCATTTTATCAATTTTTTCCTTTACCACAGGATCCTCACAGACACCGGTACGAATGTACTTGTCCAGTGCTGCATAGGTAAAGCCAAGATTATCTTCATCCGTCTTTCCGCAAAGACCATCCGAAGGAACCTTATCTACTAAAACTTCCGGAAGTCCTAAGAGTCTACCAATTGCCTTCACCTCTGTTACCGTAATCTTTGCTAAGGGGCTAAAGTCCCCTGCAGCATCACCATATCTAGTAGAATATCCTACCCAGTCTTCGGAGAGATTACAGGTATTGGCCACACGTCCATTCACACTCTGCGAAATAGCATAAAGGGTAGACATACGGATTCTTGGAGGAAGATTCACCCGGGTCTGGTTCGAAATCTCCAACTTCCCCTGGAACTGATTTAAAACGCCTTCCACCGCATCTTTAATATTAATCTCATAGGATTTAATTCCAAGATGACTCACAAGCAGCCTTGCCATATCAATATCCTGCTGCTCACCATTGGGCATAAGTACACCAATGACTCTGTCTTTTCCAAGTGCCTCTACCAGAAGCGCTGCCACAATACTAGAATCTTTACCGCCAGAGATGCCAAGTACCGCGTTGCATCCGGGGCCATTCTGTTCAAAGAATTCCTGAATCCATTTTACGACTCTGTCTTTTACATTTTGCACGTCAAAACCCTGCATGTCAAATTCAGCCATCTTATGTTTCCTCCATTCTCTTTCTAATATCTGCAAACGTATCCTCTTTCACAAGCTTTCCGTCCATATAAACCGTCTTCAGCAGCGTATCCTCCTCCGGTACCACATCCATAAACTGGTCCTGGCATTTTAAAATACCATCTTCCTGATATACTCTGCAGCAGCCCTTGTGAGACTTCTTTAGTTTATTGGTATCGGTCTTAGGATCCTTGTAAATAAACAGTTTTTTCCCGTCAATAATACCGTAGGTCGCTTTCATTGCAATTCCAAAGGTATCGCGGGTCTGCACCACCATTTTCTCCCCTTCGAAAGTTGCCGTAAAACAGAAGGCGCCAACACCAAAGACGATACAGTTTGCTGCAAATCCAAGTTTTTCCAGCTGTTCCCAAATGGTATTAATTTTCCACAGAGTACAACCATCTCCATAAATAATGCCAATGTGCGGATCTAACACTTTATATCCTTTGCTGTTGATGGTTCCGCCAAAGGTATCCCAAAGTTTCTGCACGGTAGTTACAGAAATATCTACGATATCACCAGAATCCGGACGAACAAGCATCTTTCCATTGTGCTGCATAATCTCCTTACGACAAGCAGGCAAAATGTTATCAATCATATTCCAATAATCATAGGTGTCACTTACCATGGAAAAGCTTGTATTAGGATAAAGCTCTGTTAGCATACGCTTCACAAAGGTAATCTCATCGCCGTCCATAGCATAGTTTGCACCCATGACAGAGTGTTCTGTGGATACCGCTCCAATACCAATCTTTTGATTGCTGACATCGGCACCATACATGGCATCAATGTAGGCAAGGGCCGGAATAGTGGATGTCTTATCAAAGGATAAGAGCCATGCAGCAGAGGTTCTAACAGAGTCCTCTAAACAGGACATACCTCTCATCCCAAAATCGGAGCAGGCCATGGATGCCTTTCCATCCTCTACCGTCTTGTCATACCAGTAGTTGGCGCAATTTCTATACATCTTACCAACCGTAGCATGTGCACAGGGACGCCACAGCTCCGCCTGCAAAATACATTCTACCCACTGCACTAACCACGCAAACTCTGGTTTTGTGTTGGTCAGTTCAATGCAAGGAACACCCATATTGACATTTGTGCCTTCTGGAAGAGCCCTGATTTGTAAAGGCAGATAGCCAAGATCATATAATTTTTCTACCTTGTCTTTATCATAATTTCCGTCACCTAACTGCACATTCATATACTTTGTATAGATTGCCAAAAGTTCCTCTTTAGAGATGCTAAAGAAATTCTTATCAAAATAATCTATAAGATATTCTTTAATAAAAGCCTGCAGGCCAAAAAACACCATCGTATCCTGCTTTTCAAACATGGACTTTCTGGGAACCCAATAGGAAACCAATTTGGTTAATCCCTTAGGATACATTCTGTCATGAGTCTGCTTATAGGTATCAGAAAGTAATAATGCCATTGTATTAATCATAATAAACACCTTGCCTTTCCTGTGATCTGCCAAACGTCTTCTCTATACTGGAATAACTTCGATGTAGGGTGACTGTCCCCTAAAAATACTGCCTGTAGTATAAAGTTTCTGCACGGTACCATCCTTCAGTGATTTTAGTAAGGTTCCCTTTTCCTCATCTAATACACTCATTTCCGCATGGCTGCAGTATGCGTAAACTTCCTTTGCACCAAGCTTTTTTAGCTCCACTGCACCATAATGCATGGTGCCACCATAGGCCACAATATCATCAATCATTAGTACGGTCTTGCCGTTTAAATCCAGTCCACATTTTTCCACGGTAAGTCCCAGAATCTTTCCTGTGTCCCAGTCCCTATGCTTGCTGCCATAGCAACTTCTTCTTTCTGGAAACATCTCGGTATATTTCTTATAAGCACCAGCATCCGGGAAGTAAAGCACCACTTCTTCTCCCGCCTTTTTCTCAATTTCCTCCATAATGCCGCAAATGATTTTCTTAAGATCAACCGCACTGCAGCGATCAAGTAATGCGGGAGTAACATTACTGTGAGGATCCAAAATCTTCACCTTGTCAAAGGCAAGCCAGTTGATGGTTTCTGCAAAATATTTCAAGGTAAATACTTCATCTGCATTGTGGGTACGATCCATACGGGCATTGGGCACATAATATAACCACAGCGTTAATTTCCCCTGATTCTTATTCCTAAAATGCTTCGTAATATAGATAAGAGAAGCCAGCTCCGCATCATTTTCATAGAGCCATTTGATATCACTGTCCCCTGCACCCTCCACATCCAAATGGATTCTCTGGGTTCCGTCTGGATACTGCTCTATTAAAACCTTTTGGTCATTGAATAAAATCATGACACCACCTGTTCCTTTCTAGGCGCCCTAGCCAACATAAATACGTTTTGCTTCTTACTAAGCTTCGTTGGTAACCTGAATCTGACACATCTTCATGGTTGCTAATGCAGCCTGGTGAGTTTCTACAGTTACGCCTGCACAGCAGGATGCATCTACAGTAATATCAATATCCGGATACATTGCACGAATGATGAGGGCATTGGAAATGACACATATATCGGTACACAGTCCAATCATTTCAACCTCTTCGAAATCGTATTCCTTCCATCCAAGATAACCAAAAGTAGGTTTATTAAGAACGATATCTTTCTCTGGATCAACAGTAAGATTGCGATCAACCTTCCATCCATCGCTGCCTTCGATGCAGTGCTCTACTGGAAGATGTTTTCCTTCATAGGTCTCCATATAATTTACAGGATGGGTATCTCTAGTAAAGATAATCTGTTTCCCCTGGGCTCTTGCATCTTCGATCTTCTTCTGTACCTTAGATACAATCGCCTGTGCCTCTTTGGTTCCTAAAGAGCCATTCACAAAATCCTTTTGCATATCTACTACGATTAAAGCTTTCATGTCAATCCTCCTTTGATTTTCGGAGAAAATCCGAACCCCTCACGGTGAGGGTAATTTACCCGCTACACGGCTAAATCGGATTTATCCTCCTTTGATTTTCTGGTTCTTTTCTTTTATGGTTTCATCTTAATATCATTGTGATATTATGTCAAGATATTTTTTGTAAATACTTCTGAAATTCAAAAATCTACAAAAAAAATCCCACAAGGATATTGAAACCTCATGGGATTCTTGTAACACATTTTTAGACACTATGCTTTTAAGAATGATATTTCTTTGATGTTGTCATTCTAACATACTAATATGCCTATCAGAGCCGCTCTTAGTTACTTTATTAATTTCTTAAATTCTTCTTCTGACAGCCCAAGTCTCTTGGCAGCACTTTCGATTGTGATGTCACCGTCGTGAACCTGTTCAATAAGAAGTTCTGTTCGACCAGCAATAAGGCCCTGCTCAATTCCTCGCTCTATACCCTCGGCCACGCCACGATCATGAGCATCTTCCGTTATTGCCTTTTCATATTCTTCTTCGTCAAATTCTGTCCATGACATAGCTGCTACCTCCCATCTATACTGTATAAGAACTTCCTTTAGAATGCCATTTTCAATGCATTCATCCATTGCTTTAAGTATAGCATTTTCAGGGGTGTTGTTACATCTATATTTCCTTACTGTGTCAATGAATTTCATTGCCCTTAAAGAAACATTCCTAGTTTTCTTGTCTGTACAGCAAAATAGCTCTGCTCAAATGCGATCTCCTCTTTTCTTGAATCACCATTCTGAGCAATGAGATAGTATGCATATCTAGTAAGCATTACATCCTCTTTTTCTCGCATAGCTCCACTACCTATTTTGACCATTTTGCCGACGTTGGCAAAATGGTCAAAAATATTCGCCTCAGCATTTACACAAGATTCCTTTGCTCTTTCTATGGTTTCCTTAAATCGTCTCCACGTTGTATATCCTAGACATTCCATCAATTCCCTGGCATACCAAAATTCAACGCTACCATCTTCAGTTGTATGCATAATATCGTCAAAGTTCTTTTTCATCACCATAATAGTTTTTTTATCCATTTTTAATGCTCCTTTATCAAATTACAAATCTAATACACTACTTTTTTTCCAAAAAGGGGTTTGTTTTCGTGCTATGCATAAATTCTCCTTACATATTCAGTTAGTTAATACGCTACAATTTTCGTTTGGGAATTCTACAAACATCTGACATGGCAAAGAATTGCCGAAATTGTCAGAAATAAAAATCATTCAAAAAAAGTTTATCACAGTTTTCATTAATAGCAAATAACCTACGGCTCTATAAAAAGAGACAGGCGAACCTGTCTCTTGAATGACTAAATTATATAGTTGATGCCTGATATATTGTATTTATCACGAATCAGAGGGACACTCCTCTACCCATTTGGACCGTCCCTAGTTGCTAATTATTCATACACTCCTGGTTCAACATCCAACGCCATATACCATATATCATCTATTTTAACCGCATAATATACACCTTGTATATATTGTCCCTCAGCGCCAATGTTATATATGATGCGTCTAACATCGCTTACATCAAGATTATAATCTAACTTATATTGATTAGCTACTTTATATCGCTCATCTTGAGTTGCGTCTTCCATTAAGGCTATATTGACATCCCATGTGACGCCAAACTCTTTACTTGCCTGTGTATACATCTCATCATATGTTAATTCTATACCTTCAAAAACATCACTATGGTATACTGATTTATGTACACAATTTTTGGCAGTTTTATCGGTATAATTATTCCACAATTCTATAAATGCTTCTGCAACTCCAACAGGTGATTTGTCTTTTTCCGTTTTTAATGACAATCCTCGGGAATCCATATACCATCCGTTTTTAATTTTGTATGCATAAAACATATCAACGTAATCACACTTTTCAACATATCCAAATTCCTCATATTCAACAGTAATATGATATTGAATACTTGCTCTAGCTTGAATATCAACATCAAATTCTATTTCATAGGAATATCCTCCTACGTCATATTTCCTTGCATCTTCAATCTTAACATCCGCGATTTCAATTGTAACCTGTTTGTCAGAAACAAAGTCATTATATTTAGTAAATTCTTCTTCGAAATTTACTTTTAGCAAGTCTTTCCCTTCAACATCTACATAATCTGGATAATAGAAATCCAGCATAGCATCTGCATCTTGCGCTAAGTACGTGTCCAAATAATCTTTAGCAAGTATGTTTGCATCCAAATACTTAGGCTTAGCTTTTTTATTTAGTAAAAGAACTGTACATATGACACCCACAATTATTAATACAACAATTAAAACTATAATAATTATCTTCTTGTTACTCTTCTTAACATTTCCATTTGCATAATACACGCCATTTACCTCCTTGTTTATAGCCAAAATAATAAGGTTTATAGGCACCGTCAAGGTGGCTATAAACCTTGATATGTGTAGTATATCAAGCGTTTCAAGGATTTAATATCAATTTTTATCAAAGAAAAAAGGAGCCCCTTTTTGAGGCTCCTATGCACTGATTTTATATTTCTTCCTACAATTTCACTTTATTCTCTAATCACTTCCGTCCAGTCAGTGATACCAATATACTCTTTCGCCCACTCCATGTACCCCTCTTCCTTCTCTGTTCCAAGGGCTGCCCAGGCATCCTCTGCTTTGCCAATGAATATAGGATCCACTCCATAACCCGGAAGGTTACAATAGATGAGTTCATGCACGTAGGGATTCATTTGATAGGATGCCCATAGAGCGCATAAGGCTGCTGCCTGCACATCACCACCCTGCTCATTGGAAAGCCCCATTTCACCAATGATGAAGTATCTTGGCTCACCATCAGGATTTAGGTACTCATCCGTAGTTAAGTAATCCGTGATGACGGACATATTCTGGAAGGAAACCATGGCATTACTGTCCACCTGCGCCTTACAATATCCACCACTCTCGCATCCTGACATATCCCAGAATTTACTGTAGGTTAATGGAACAATGTAGGGATGCAATGCGACCGCCCAGTCCACATTTCCTTCCGCCTTCATCTGCGTATTAAATAAGTCACAGAAATCTGTTTCATCCATGTACCGATAATATTCTCCATGTCCCACCGGACGTTTGCGGTTCCAATCCTGACCAATAGAGAAGTATACTTTAGCTTCTGCATTCTGGGACTTGATGGCATTATAGCAGACCCGAAATGCCTGGGTATAATGTCTCACATAGGTAGGCCAGTCAGTAATCGATTCATAATTCCATATTCGTTCATTCACCTCATTTCCAATGATGAATGTCTGTCCACCTGCTGCCGCAATAGCACTACAATCCTTCGCTAATGCCTCCACCCCCTCTGGCGTATCTGCATTAAGCATATACATATAATGTTCCATAGGATGGAAATCCTCATCTCTGGCGGCGGGATGTACCGTGGGATTATTCTCATCTAAGGATGCCAATAAACAGATGACAGGAAGGTAAGCCCCCTGGTCCTGACCAGAACCATCTAAATATAAATTGTGCATGCATAAGCTCTGCAGACCCTTTTCGATGGGTTCATAAGGACGGGTGTGCTGCGCCAATACTTCTGGATTAATGATGTATTTCGCATCTGTAACCTGCACAAGCTCTCCCTTTTGCATGACACAGATGCAAAATTTTTCATATAAATGGGTATCCTTTGTTTCAAACCCCAATGGAAACTGAAACCTTTGTTTCTTTATTAATTCCTCTTCTCCAATTGGACTCATCTCCTTCGTCACAACATACTCATAAGGAGCGAGTGCATAAAGATAGGCAATACCATCATCACTTTCTGGCAGTTCATCAAAAGTCACTTTATACACGGCTTCATCTCCACGAAGCGCATAAGCTATAGCCTCTGTAACATCTTGATATTTTTCTTCGATTTCATTGTTGACTCGTTCTGTGTTTGACATTATCTCCTCTGCTACACTCTCGCAGTATACTGAGGATCCATACGTTATGATTTCTTTGATAGCATCTGTTTTCATACTCTGGTACAGCTGAGTATACAATGATTTCCCTGATGCATTTTCTCCAGCATCTCTTTTTATGCATAAAAACATCCCTGCCATAACAGCAAGGATGATACTTACACTAATAAGACGTTTTAAAATGATAAAACCCGAATGTTTCATAAAGGATACCGTTTAATCATTTACACAGCAATTTGATTATACAGCATTTTCATGAAGAGAAGTAGAGATGCAAACAGACGGACTGCATTCACCATGAAATCATTTGATTACGTCCGTTTCTGCACTTTAATCAGAATTAAAATAGAGTTGTGTCAACCTATAATGACGAAATTCTAAAAGAATTCTTTGAGATCTGTGCCTAATAATACGTACCATTTGAACGTTTTCTAACAATTGTCTATTGTATTTTAATAATAACTCTCTCTGCACTCTCACCTAATGGATTATATTCAAGCTCAATGGAATTTGCATCCTTCGGAATGACATACAGTGCACCTAAAATTGCAGAGCGTCCTGGATCAATATTTGCATTATAATCTTCGTTTCCTCCCGAAAGCAGTTCCGCAGAATATATAATATCATCAATATAACAGCTATAATCTCCAACGCTTACGTAATTTGACTCGTTTGACTCGTTAGTAACCTTTATTTTCAAGTATATAGCCTTTTCATTATCTCCCACAGTGGTCCAATACTCATTATACCCTGTATAATCTAAATTCACCTCTGTAACCATACCTGTAATAGTCTTATTTCCAAATTCATCCCCTATTCCAATTGTTTTTATATTATCCATGGCAGAGTTTTTTATATAAATTGATTCATCCTCCGCTATCAACACATTTTCAGCCGTTTCTTCATCCTGAATAATTATTATTTGTCTGTCGGCTCGCTCACCAAGAGGATCATATTCCAATTCTATACTCTTGGTTTCCATTGGTACAATATATACCGCACCTAAAATTGCTCCGCGACCAGCCTCAATGTACGCATTATAATTGTCATCACTACTCCAAAAATCCGCATCCATACTAATATTATCAGCATAGCAATTAAAATCACCAACACTTACATAATTAGAATTGTCAGATATATTAATCATTTTTATTCTAACCAAAACAGCTTTATATCCTTCATCAACCGTAGTTAACATGTCGTTATAATCTTTATAATCAAGGTCTACATATATTACTTTTCCAACGATTGTGTGATTACCAAATTCCTCGCCAATATGTACAGTGCTATTTTTAGTTTCATACGAGTTTGTTTCCAACGATGCCCAATCAACATCCGGAACTTCATTTATATAATCCTCGATATCAGAATTTGCTTCCGTTGAATTATTACCAATAATATCGTCTACCGCTTTTTGTACATTTTTTTGAACGTGCCCCATCTCTATGCCAAAATATACACAAAGCACTATTCCAAGCACAATTCCTACATAGGATCCCAAATGTCGTTTTGTCTTATCCTTCATTGAAAGATCTACGCATCCCAACACAATACTAGCCACACCAACTATTGGATATAGTATTAATGGTGATGGCAAAATGAATGTTATCCCGGCTAACAAACATGATATTAAACTTAAAATAGAATCCTTCTTCTTCCACGTAGTTTTTGTTTCTACTCCCTGCCCACCTGCATTATTTGCCGCAAAGCTTATACTGCTATTCGGTATTATTCCATTGTCTACAGTGGACTGCACATTAGCATTCCCTATCATACTTTCATTATTATAAGGCCACAAAGTTTGATTATTCTCTCCATATGGTGCATTTCCCATAATACAGGAATTAGTCGCTCCATTCGCAACTTGATTCATTCCATAATTTGTACCATTCTGTTGGTTGTAATAACAAAAGGAATTGCTTGCTATTCTATTGTTGTTTACACTTCCTCCATTCTGATCATTAAATTTATTATATGCAATATTGGAAATGCTATTAGAACTTCCATTTTGACCAAATGTGTTTTGATACATGGGTTGTGGTTGTTGATTTATGCCTTGCATGTTATATGTTTGATACGGCATTCCTAATAATGGATTCTGTGCATTCGCTTGAGTCAAAAAAGGATTCTGCATGTTCGTCTGTGCTATAAAAGGATTCTGATTCTGAGCCATAGGATTTTGTGAAATAGGTTGAGATAAATTTTGATTCTGACCTTGCGGTAAAGACTCATATATTGAATTGGTTGTATCGTTACTGGATAAAATATTACCATTATCTAATGTTGGTTCCATATTTTATTTACACCTCCTAAGTTGATATTTATTAAAGGTAGAATTATCTCTTTCGTATTTGACATCGCCATATCTCTGCTATCGACTTTGTCTCTTCTTTCATTTATTAACAAAAGCAAAAGAGGTATAGAGGCACCGTCAAGGTGGCTCTATACCTTGATATATGTAGTATATCAAGCGCCTCAGCTGTACTTTGACTTTTTCTTCTGCATAAAAACCTGCTAAGAAAAATCAAGTACTAAATTGATTTTCTTGCAGGTTTT
>JAKSRR010000012.1 GCA_024403455.1 Lachnospiraceae bacterium
AGGACTGAAAATCCTCGTGTCGCTGGTTCGATTCCGGCTCTGGGCACTTTGTTTTGTGAGAGGGCTTCAAAAAGCCCTTTATTTGATAAAAAGGATGACTTTTTACCGCAAAACAAGATGGGATACTAGCTCAGGTGGTAGAGCACTTGACTTTTAATCAAGTTGTCGGGGGTTCGAATCCCCCGTGTCTCAGAAAAGATTGGCGCCTGTAAATGCCGTAGAGTGCATTTGCGGGCGTTTTTCTATTGGAGTTTGAGAAAATTTATAATGCTTTTTTGCGAACTACTTTTGGTACTACAAACGGTGTGTTGTGTGATATATTAAAATTATTGATACTAATTTGCGTATTGTAACATAGTGTAGCAACAATTAATAGGAGAATTTCTCATATGATTGCGTTTATTATTGGAATATTTTTAATTATTATATTAGGAAAAATATTTAGAGCTATTGGGGTTGGGGCTCTAGTGGGACTTATTTGTTACGCAGTAAGTTGTATAGTGAAATATGTTAAGAAAAATAAGCAGCAGAAGGAGGAATTGGAGAAGTCGTATGATGAACATTTAAAATATGGGTCACATGATTATAGTCAAAATGTAGGTAAGCCATACAGTGATATTTGGCAGATAAATAATAAAAGCAAGGAAACGGTAAATAAACTGGAGAAAGGTCCAGAGAAAGTTAACGGATGGGATACTCTTTATACCGAATTTACCATAGATAAGACATACAATAAAAAACAAAAGGATTGGAAAGTATATAGTGACTTACCTAGTTCGGAGCATAGAAGAAAAAAATTATGTAGGAATTTTAACGAAAAATATAGACTCTATTTAACGGAGGCACAGATTCAAGGAATAGTGAATGCTAGTTATATGTCTGATTTATGGTGTAATGAACTGAGAAGCATGAATAATAAATACGAGAGTATATATGAGTGGTTTACGGGGAATACAAAGTGGCTAAGAGTGTATCTTCATGCATTCCATGTGATGGAGGTGACGTCAGATATTAGACAACAGGAAAATATTGTTACTTATTCTTTTGAAGAGGTTTTTAAGTATGTTGACACATTGTCTAATTTGGCATTATCAGAGAAAATAGCAAAAGTAAACGATAAGTTTTATACTGCCTTTGACGATGTTAGTTTTATGATAGCGTACAGATATCTTGAACGAAAGGGACTGAAGCATTCTTTGGAAAGTACAAGGCAACTGATTAAGGATGATGAGGAGATAGATAGACTTCTGGAAAAATATGCACAGGAGAACAACCAGCAGATTACATCCAAGAGTTAGAACTAGTCTTGAAACATAAAACCCAAAGGGGACCAAAAGAATACTCCTTGTACCAAAAGGACCGTCCCTGTATAATCTCCTTTAGGAGGAGTTAGCAATGGAAACAAAAAGAAGTAAGAAACCGATTATCATAGGGATTGTTTTGGTTCTTGTTATTATAGCAGTAGTGCTTATTATTCTATTTTCGAAAAAGAAGGAAGTATATAGAACCATTAAGGTCAATAGTATGGAAGGGACAGCATCGCTTACAAGAGGCGGAGAAACGATAGATGTTGTAAACGAAATGAGCCTTTTTAGTGGCGATCGTGCGGCAGTTCACAATGATTCCTTATTAGATCTGCTTGCTGATGCAGATAAGCATATTGTTGCAAAAGAAAATACAACATTTTCGATTCAGGCAACCGGTTCGGAAAGTAATGGTAGTATTATCATTAGCGTTGAAAAGGGAGATGCATTATTTACCATAGATAATAAACTTCCAGAGAATTCTACCTTTGAAGTACAGACACCCAATGCCAGTATTAGTGTCAGAGGGACAACGTTTGAAGTTAGCTATGATCCGGCAATCAGACAGACCCATGTTTTAGTTACCGAGGGTGTAGTTAATGTAGCAACGAACATTGAGGAAGCTACATTAAATGCAGGGGAAGAGGTATATGTCGTAGATGATGCAATTACTACCAGTGCGGCTGATGCGGGAACAAATGCAGGCGCTAGCGGCTCAGGCGATGTAGATACCTCTGATGCTAGCGAAGGAATGCTGGAGTATGGTGATATTGTAATTTTATCAGCGGCAGTAGCACATGCAGATGGTAGTGGTTTTGGTGGACTTCCCAGTACCCGCGAAGCATATAATAACGTTTTAATGGGTGTGCTTGGAACATATAACAGCGCAGATGCGTTGTATGCCTATGTAGCAGAATATGCTGGAGGAGATGAAGAAGTTATAGAGGTAACAGGCATGCCGGCAGAAGAGTATAAACTGCATTTAGCTGAGGTTATGGTCACTGTTGCAGATAATGGAGGCATTACTGAAGCAGAATATGAAATGATTCTTTCTTATATCGAGGATTCCAAACGGGCTTCTGATACGCAGCTCTGTGATACTGTAAGAACCGCGGTAACCATAGCACTCATGGATCCTGAGGTAACAACTAATCCAAATGCAGAAATTCCAAAACCGGGAACACATAATTTGACTGATATATATTCCTATGCAGTATTTGGAGATGTGGTAGCAGAGTGTATTGGCGCACCGGATGCAGCTTCGGTTGAGGCACAGCTTAAGTCTTCCAAAGCCGCTGGCGGACCGATCTATGTAGTTATTGAAGCAGCTACAGAATTTGACGGCTATATTGTAGCGGTCTACTGCGGATGGGATGATACCATTAACGCGGGTATGTAGGGGAAACCGCAGATGGAAAGAGAACTAGAGGCATACATTAAAAAAATAAATGAGAAATATAAGTTAAACGCAAGACTAGCGGTGGGTAGAGAGCATATTGCTGTTTTTCCGCCCCAGGGAGGAATGGATATAGATATCTATACACTTGTTTATGATAATCAGTATGTTGAATTAGGGTCAAATTATGGTTCAAGTGTAGAATCCTGTATCCAGAAGATTAATGAAGCATTGCATATTACGGAGTAAGGGAGTGACAAGGTGCCAACAATCGTAACACTAAAAAAGGGTGAAGGAAGAACTATCAAAGCTGGTGGTGCATGGATTTTTGATAATGAAGTGCAGAGTATTGCTGGACATTTTTCGAATGGGGAAGTGGTGCTCGTAAAGGATTTTGATGGATATCCCATGGGGAAAGGTTTTATTAATCAGAATTCCAAAATCAGAGTGCGAATGCTTACCAGAGATATAGAGCAGGAGATTGATGATGCATTTTTGAAAATGCGTCTAACGAACGCTTGGGAATATCGAAAAACGGTTATGGCTGGTGGAAATACAGGAGAGCTTCCGAATATAGGAAACACAAAAAGACCAGACCTTAATTGTTGCCGTATTGTTTTTGGAGAGGCAGATTTTCTGCCAGGACTTACGGTGGATAAGTACGGGGATGTTCTTGTGGTGGAATGTCTTGCTCTTGGTATGGAAGCTTTTAAGGAACAAATCGTTCAACTATTAGTAGAGATTCTAAAAGAGGACGATATTGAGATTCGTCTGGTCTATGAGCGCAGTGATGCCAGAGAACGAGAGAAGGAAGGCCTTGTGAAGTTCAAAGGTGTACTCTACAGTAAGGAAGAAAGCCTGAAAGAGAGAATCGGGATAAACGATTTTGGAAAAGAGAAGGAAAGTCCCGTGCCCGCAGTGGAAATAGTGGAAAATGGCGTACATTATATTGTGGATGTGGTGAGTGGACAGAAGACAGGATTCTTTCTGGATCAGAAGTATAATCGTCAGGCGATGCATAGGATTTGTAAAGGGAAAAAAGTGCTGGACTGCTTTACCCATATGGGAACCTTTGCACTGAATGCTGGACTTGCCGGTGCAAGGGAGGTTACAGGACTTGATATATCGGAGTTTGCCATCACGCAGGCGACACATAATGCAGAGCGAAATCACTTGCAGGATGTCGTGAAATTTAGAACCGCGAATGTGCTTGATGAGCTTCCTAAGCTCTATGAGGCAGGAGAGAGATATGATGTAGTCATACTAGATCCACCGGCCTTTACGAAGTCTAAGGATGCCACAAAGAATGCTATCAAGGGATACCGTGAGGTCAACATGAAGGGACTGAAACTTGTGCAGGATGGTGGATATTTAGCAACCTGCTCCTGTAGTCATTTCATGACCCAGGAACTTTTTACCACCATGATGCATCAGGCAGCAAAGGCAGTTCATAAGCGTCTAAGACAGGTAGAATTCAGAACCCAGGCGCCAGATCATCCGATTCTTTGGAATAGTGCTCCTGGTACAGAGGAAAGCTATTATTTGAAATTCTTCATCTTCCAAGTAGTGGATGAACGGTAAGTGTCATAGAGCCAACAAAGCAGGTAATGTCAGATTACCTGCTTTTTACTTAAAATATATGAGAAGGCTCTCCTATTTCCTATGATAGAAATGGTATAATAAAAGTTAAACAGATTCTATTGGGAGTTACGATGGATAAATCATTAGTATTAGACTATGTGGCATTAGCTGTATATATTGTTATGCTCATTGCGAACTATGGTCGTACCAGAAAACTGGGACGTATAGATCGTATTTTTTCAGCGCTTTTGATTGTTAGTACCATCACGGTAGTGTTTGATATTATTGCTGTGACCTTTGATAGGGCAGGGGCAGGCAATCTTGTATTTAAAAATATATTCCATATAGCCTATCTGGAAACGCGAATGCTAATTCTGGTAGTCTATAGTCTTTACATCAGTTTTGTAACCGACACGCGGCATAAATTTTTTAATAAGATATGGTTTCGCGTTGTTTACATTCTTCCCCAAGCGTTTACCATCCCGCTGATTATCACCTCGCCATTTACAAAAAGGATTTTCTATTTCGCAGGAGAGATGGATTTATATACCAGAGGACCGCTGTTTGTGGCCCTATATTCCAATGCCATTGTGTATGGCATATTCTCCATCTTATGGATTGTGATGGCACGGAAACAGCTTGGCGCTAAAAAATGCGTTAGTCTTGCATCGATGTTTATTCTGGTTGTAATGGCGGCTGTAGTGCAGTTTTTATATCCCACTTACCTGGTGGAAATGGCAGCTACCTGTTTTGCCATTATGTTTATGTTAGAGGTTGTGCAGCGTCCGGATACCAGACTAGATTATGCAACTAAGTTAGTAAATAATTATGCATTTCATAATGATATGCCGCTGGCATTTCATATGAAAAAGCCGATCCATATGATTATTTTGGACGTGATTAATTATGATTCCATTCGCAGCGTGGTGGGACATGATTCTATGCAGGTGCTGCTAGCACGCATTTCTGAGATATGCAGGAACCAGGCTGAAAATAACAATATGCTGGTAGATATATACTATAGGGGCTCGGGCAGATTTCGTTTTGTTGTAGAGAGAAGCTGGTTTGATAAGACGGAGAAGATTGCTGCTGTTTTAAATGAAATTATGCAGCAGGAATTTATGGTAGGCGGGATGAGTGTATCTTTAGAATACCGCATCTGCGTTGCAAAATGCCCGGAGGATATTCAAACCTACGAGGAGTTCATGGGCTTTGAAGGGAATCTTCATACCATTGGATTTACAGGACATGTGGTTTACGCAAAGGATATTTTGTCGGAGAAGGATAGGCAGCTTTATTCTCACCTAGATGAGATTATAGAGAATGCAATGTTAAACCATAAATTTGAAGTATATTATCAGCCCATCTATGATGTGAAGAAGCAGTATTATAATTCGGCAGAAGCGCTCCTACGACTCATTGATGATGAGTATGGATTTGTGTCACCGGAGATTTTTATTCCGGCGGCAGAAAAGAGTGGAGCGATTCACAGAATCGGTGCGTATGTTATGGAGGAAGTCTGTCAGTTTATTGCCAGCGAAAGTTTTGCAAAGACTGGATTGGATTATATAGAAATTAATCTTTCCGTGACCCAGTGCATGCAGAAAGATTTGGCCAAAAACATCACATCCATTATGGAATACTATGGTGTGGACAATAGTCAGGTCAATCTGGAAATCACGGAGACGGCTTCTACTTATTCCCAAGAAACCTTGACGGATAATATTGATGCGCTGACCAAAGAGGGCATCACCTTCTCCTTAGATGATTATGGTACTGGTTATTCTAATATGAATCGTATTGCGACCATGCCGCTACATATTATTAAATTGGATAAGTCCTTTACCAATGCGAAGTATAGCGCCAAGATGGATATTATCTTGAAGGATACCATTTCGATGATTAAGGATCTGGATCTTAAGATTGTGGCAGAGGGACTGGAAACGAAGGATATGGTGGATAAGTATTCTGCGCTTGGATGTGACTATATCCAGGGATATTATTTCTCAAAACCTTTACCCAAGGATAAATTCACATTGTTTTTAGTAGATAACAAGAAGGGTGCTACGGAAGCCTATGGATGAGATGCAGGCGCAGCTTTTGCCAGATTACAGAAAGTGGCAGAAGGCGTATCGAAATTTCACATACGTGTTAGTGGGAATTATACTGGCTTTTCAGGTGGTGATTTTTTTCATTAGAAAAAATATGAATCTTATCACCAACGAACAGGAGTATCTAGCAAGACAGATTTTGGGTGCGTCTCTTATTTATGTGATTCTGTTAATTATTGAAACAGTTACACTCTATTTAGGAAGAAATAAGGAAGATGTGTTAAATCTTACGCCGGTAATGATTACCCTTCTTATTTTTGCAGTAAATTCAGCCACCAGCAGTAAGAGTATTATTGTGGATGGTTTTCTCACGATTCCTATCGTAATGTCAGTCATATACTGCAATAAAAAGTTGGCAAGAATAACCTTCATCAGTACGCTGATAACAATGCTTGCTGTGTTTTCTATGCATTACCTTGTGCGTCCGGGATGGGAACACCAGGCCATGCTTTTGGATGTTGTACTTGGAAGCGTTCTTCTGATTACGGCTTATGTGGTAGTACGCATCATTATCAATCTTATTCAGGAGCAGAACAAGAAGGTGCTTCGTGCCAATCAGCAGGTGCAGGATGCAGAAGCCAGAGCGGCCATTTCAGATAATGCAAAAACGGCTTTCCTTGCCAATATTTCCCATGAAATCCGTACCCCGATGAATGCCATTGTGGGGATGACAGAATTGCTGTTAAGCAAAAAGCACAATAAGGAGAATCTGGAAAACTATGCCCAGAATATCAAAACTTCTGGAGAGTCCTTGCTCTCTATTGTCAGCGATATGCTGGATTATTCCAAGATGCAGACGGGTGATATTGCCTTAATAGAACAGGAGTATGCGGTAGATCAGTTGATAGATAGTTTGTCTCAGATTGCATGGAACCGCATCGGAGAAAAGAATGTAGAACTATTATTTGATATTGACACCAACCTGCCCAAAACATTATTCGGTGATGTTAATCGAATCAAACAGGTGCTTAGTAACCTGCTCATTAATGGAATTAAGTACACGGATAGTGGTTATATAAAGCTAACCATGAGAATGGATTCTTTAGAAGGACAGCGTGCAAACCTCTATATGTCCGTAGAAGATACAGGACGTGGTATGAAGGAAGAAGAACTGGAAAAGGCCTTCTCCAGCTTTGAACAAATCAGTGTAAAGAAGAACAAGAAGCAGGAAGGTATGGGTATTGGACTTCCTATCTCCCGCGAGATTGTTCAGATGATGGGCGGCGAACTGAAAGCAAGAAGTAAGGAAGGCGTTGGATCCACGTTCTATTTTTCCATTACACAGTCTGTGGTGGAACGACGTGAAGAAAATATTGAACTGCCGGCAGAACTTATTATTGGTGGTCATACGAAGCATAATTGTGTCACGCTTGAGATGCTGTCTCAGGCAAAACAGCTTGGCATAATGTGGAGAGATGCGGAGCCAGATGAATCCACGGATTACTATTTTACGGATGATGAGAAGTACTTAAAGAGTGCCGATGCTACCGCAGAAATCGAAATTGATGAAGTGAAATTTGTCTATCTTTATAATCCTCTGGAGGAGATTCCGGATGGTTTGCCGGAAGAGATTCTGGTGCTAGAAAAACCTGTATATGCCTCTAAACTGGCAGCAGTACTTACTGGTAAAGCGGGACAGAGGGTGCAGAAAGTAGGCGTTGTAGACGGAGCGCTAGACTTTGTAGCACCGGAGGCAAGACTTCTTCTGGTAGATGATAATGAGATGAATCTCACGGTGGCGGATGCTTTGTTAAAGCCTACCAAGATGAAGATCGACCACGCAGAGAATGGAAAACGTGCGGTGGAGATGATTAAAGAAAATCATTATGATTTTGTATTTATGGATCATATGATGCCGATTATGGATGGCGTGGAAGCTACCAGAACGATTCGTGCTATGGATGGAGCTTACTATAAGGATCTTCCTATTGTAGCATTTACAGCGAATGTTCTGACGGAGGCTGCAATTGAATTTAAAGAAGCAGGGATGAACGATTTTGTTACGAAACCCGTACAGTTCCCAGCATTATGTGAAAAAATTAAAAAGTATATGAATCCGGCGCTGATTCGTCCTGCTACAGAAGAAGATTTTGCGGAGGAAGAGGAGGCAGCGGCACCGGCAGGGCAGCAGCTCTCCATTGAGAATCTGGCGGGAATTGATACGAAGGCAGGACTAGAAGCCTGTGGCAGTGAGGCACTGTTTAGAAAACTATTGGGTGATTACTGCCGAATCATTGACATGAAAGCAACCAAGCTGGAGAAATGCCTGGCAGATGGAATGATTCGGGATTATACCATTGAAGTACATGCCTTGAAAAATACATCTCGCATGATTGGAGCAACGGAGCTTTCCGGTTGGTTTAAGCAGATGGAAGACTATGGCAATGCGGAGAATGTAGAAGCCATTGCAGCAGAGAATGCAGACCTTTTAGATACCTATCGAAGCTATAAAAGGGTTCTGGAACCTTTTATGGATGCCAGTGAGGAAGATAAGGTAGAAGCCGATGTGGAAGAACTCATTGCTGATTTAAAGAACATGGATCATGCCATGGACACCTTTGACCTGGATACGGTTGCTAGCATTATGAAGAAGATACAGGGACTCCGTGTACCAGCCTGTGTGAAAGATAAAGAACGGATGCTGGAAGCTTACGTGGCTGATGTGGCGATGGAAGAAGTCATGCAGATTACAAAAGAAATGGTTGCCGTACTGGAGATGCTTAATAAAGAAAAGTAGTTACCAGGACCATGTGACAAGAAGAGTAGCGTGGGAGTATAATAAGACGTAGGAGTCATTATGGAATTTCGAAACGTTTTGATTATATCAAAGACAAAAACATATTTGATTAATTCTCTGGCAGAGAAGATAAAAGAAACCGGCGATTATAACGTCTTGTTTGCTGTGCCTACAGTGGATGCCATTAGTGCCGTGAAGGAAGATATTTCTGCCATGGTGATGTATGTGGATGAAGAGATTGCTTCAGAGTCAGGTGTATTAACTTATTTGAAGGACCGTCTGGTGATGGAGAATAAGCTCTTTTTTGTTATTGGCGATACCAACGAGATTCGTATTTTGGAAAGAACCATTACCCCCAACCTAGTAAAGGGAATTTTTGAGCGCCCTATTAATGTTAAGGAGACGGCGGAAAGCATCGATGAACTGATTCGTCAGACGGATTCTGTGGAGAAAAAGAAGATTCTGGTAGTAGATGACTCCGGTGCCATGCTTTGGAACATCAAAGGCTGGTTTGAAGATAAGTACACCGTGATTTTGGCAAATTCCGGTGCTATGGCTATTAAATATTTAAGTCTCAATCGCCCAGATCTTGTTCTTCTGGATTATGAGATGCCTGTTATAGATGGCAAGGTCGTTTTGGAAATGATTCGTTCGGAAGAAGATTTTGCCAAGATTCCTGTATTTTTCCTGACCTCTAAAGGGGATAAGGAAAGCGTTATGAATGTAACAAAATTAAAACCGGAAGGCTATTTGCTGAAGACGATGCCGCCGGCGGAAATTGTGAGAACCATTGATGATTTCTTCCTGATTCAAAAAGGAAGAGAGAGCTAGGGTCTCTCTTCTTTGTAAGGACGATTTTGTTTATGCGTGACCTTTTAATATTAGCATCCCTTCTGCTTCTCTCAGGTATTCTCCTGTGTTTTCGGGGACTTTCCTTATTTAAAATTTTACAGATGATTTTATCTGGGCTTGCTTTTGGCTCCTTGGGACTTCGTTTGCAGGCGTACTATGGGCAAACCTGGTTATACTTTGTGGCAGGTGCCTTGGCAATCTTTGGTGCAGTCTTTGGGTATAAGAAATATAAATTTGGCGTATTTTTGGTTTGCAGTTTTGCGACCTTTGTGGTGGTATTTTCCATGTTTTGGAAAAAAGCGGTGGCCATTCTGCAGGCTGTTGCAGGGGATGTGCTAGATTCCCTGACGTTATTAAAGGTATATATCAGAAGTACGCTCTGTGGTGTGGATGTAAAAGAATCCCTGGAGGGGATATCAGAATTTCAGTTTGCAAGCTATGGGGATGAGTTTTCTCAAATGCGGGAGCTTCTGCAGAAAGGACTTCTGTGGGCAGGAATTGCAGCCGCTGTTGTTGGTCTCCTGTCACTTTTACTTGTAGACTATGTGATTATCTGTATGACGGCCAGTCTAGGGGCAACCATCCTGGCGATGCTTCTTGGCAGTTTGGTGAATCTGGTAGGACCCTGGTATACCTTTGCTGTAGTTTCCTTTACCATTTTAGGAATGGTGGTTCAGCTTGGACAGTATGGAAGACGGCGAAGGCGGAAAGTAAAAAGGAGACCTGCGAGGTCTCCTGAAGAGTAGATACATTGGATTAGGAATCGGAGCCTGTTACGATGGAACTGATCTCCCGCTGTGCCATGGCAAGAAGGAGATTTCGCCCACTGCTACTGGAAAGATACTCCTTTGCTTTTTCGGCATCCGTTAATAAATCTAGAACCTTTACGGAGTCATTATCCGTATCGGTGGATTTGTCTAACAGAGAATCGGAAAGAGAAGAAATTTCTTCTCGAATCTTATCTACGTCTGTTTCACCCTCTGTAATCATGCTCGTTAATAAATCAGAGAAGGATGCTGTGTCCACACTTTGCGTCGCCTGCATCTTTGCGAGGGAAGATTTATTGATATTTGTCTGGTAGTTTCCATAAACGCTGGAAGCTAATTCATTCACGTTCATACGTAGATACACTCCCTGTGAAAAGCGAGAAAATCGCTTCTAAATACCAATATATTGTACCATCTATCGTATGGAACGTCAAAATATAGGAGAACCTTGGTTGGAAACATTACGAGGATATATAGACCATTTCATTTTTGAAAAAGAGTCGTTCAAAATTGCATTATGCATAGTGGGAGGCAAGGAACTGGTGGTAAAAGGTTCCATGCCCGGCATCTCTGAAGGAGAGAATATCGAATGCTCCGGTCAGTATGTGATGGATCCAAAGTACGGCAGACAGTTTGCAGTGGATAGTGTGAGGACAGTGCTGCCGGATGGAAGAGAAGCTGTAGAGAGATATCTGGGAAGTGGTGCCATTACAGGAATCGGTGCAAAGAAAGCGAAGCAGATTGTAGATTTCTTTGGGGATGATACGATGTATATCCTGGAAACCCAGCCAGAGCGTCTGGCAGAACTAAAGGGTATCAGTATCAGACAGGCCCGGAATATTGGCCAGGAGATTGCAGAAAAGAAAAGCTCCCAGCGCAGTATGATTCTTTTGGGACAGTACAATATTGGCCCTAAAATGTCTGCCAAAATTATTGAGAAGTTTCACGGAGATGTGGAGGAAGTACTAAAGGTTAACCCCTACCGCTTGGCAGAAGAAATCGACGGAATGGGTTTTAAGCGGGCCGATGAGATTGCCAGATTAAGCGAAATCCCGATGGACTCCGAGTATCGGGTAAGATGTGGTCTTTTATATACGCTACGGGAAATGTCCCAGGAGGGACATTGCTGTCTGCCTAAGGAACTGCTTCTGACAAAAACGGCAGCGTTATTAGAACTCCCTGCTGATTATATTGAAAACCAACTGCTGTACCTTTCTATGGAAGAGCGGCCAAGGCTAAAGATTGCAAAGGATTTGGTATTTCTTCCTGTCTTTTATTATGAGGAGATGTATTGTGCTAAGCGGCTGGTGGAACTGAAAGAGTCCTATGATCCGGTAGAGGCACTACAGCTGCCAGGATTTTTTGAGGAAAGACTCAAAGAAGTGGAGAAAAATAATGGGATTGTATTAGATCCCTTGCAGCAGGATGCGGTGCAGAGATGCCTAAACAGTGGTGTATTTATTTTGTCGGGAGGGCCTGGCACAGGAAAGACAACAACCATTGCCACGATTTTATCGTTCTTCGAAATGCTGTCGCTACGGTTTGTTCTGGCAGCCCCCACAGGGCGAGCAGCGAAGCGTATGACGGAAGCTACGGGCTATGAGGCCAGCACAATTCACAGACTATTAGAACTGCAGGGGGGTGAAGACAATTCCTTTGGCTTTGCAAGAGACGAGGACAATCCCTTGGAGTGTGATGCAGTCATTGTGGATGAAGCCAGTATGGTGGATATACACCTTTTATTTGCCCTGCTAAAGGCCATGCAGCCGGGCATGAAGCTGGTGCTCATTGGGGACAAGGATCAGTTATCCAGTGTGGGACCGGGACAGATTTTAGCAGACATTTTAGAAAGCGGGGCTTTCGAGAAATGTATTCTGGAGAGAATCTACCGTCAGGGTGGAGAAAGTCAGCATATTGTCGAAAATGCGCACAAGATTAATCATGGGGAAGTTCTGGACTTTACGAAGAAGTACGAAGATTTCTTCCTGTTAGAGAAACATTCCCCGGAAGAAATCTATGGATATATTGTTGAACTGCAAAGGCGACTGATTCCTTCCCGGTTTGGTGTAGAGATGCTTGATACCTGTGTCCTTGCACCGAAACGAAAGGGCCCCCTTGGCGTGGAAACCCTCAATGAGATTCTGCAGAAGAATCTTAATCCGGCGACGGAGAAAAAGAGAGAAATCACCTATGGGGAAAAGACCTTCCGGGTAGGGGACAGGGTGATGCAAATTAAAAATAACTACAATATCCCTTGGGAAGTGTATGGAAAGAAGGGAATTCCCATTGACCAGGGAGAAGGGATTTTTAATGGAGATCTTGGAGTAATTAAGGAGATTAACACGTTTCTAAAGACCACTGTGGTGAAGTTTGATGATGAACGCGTTGCAGAGTATTCCTTAGAAGGGCTTGCAGAGTTAGAGCTTGCCTACGCCATGACGATTCATAAGTCCCAGGGTGGACAGTATGCAGCGGTCATCATCCCACTATTGGAAAACGCAGGTCGGCAAGGACCTGACAGGGCGGCATTCCTAAACCAGAACCTGTTTTATACAGGTGTTACCAGAGCCAAGAATTGTGTTGTACTGTTAGGAAGCGGCGAGGCATTTAACAGTATGGTGTTAGCTGGCGAAGGCAGCAGACGTTATACTACCCTCAAAGAAAAAATCTGTGAGATGGATGCCCTTTAAAAAGAGCAGCAGAAGCGAACTTTCGTACGCCCGGAACCGTAGGAAAGGATTCGTGTGAAAAATAATGTTGTTAGGAAAGTAGTCTCCTTTTTGGCTGCACTGTTCTTTCCACCCCGCTGTCCCTTTTGCGACAGAGTGATTGCGTTGGGCAGTATTTCCTGCAAAGAATGTCAGAAGAAGATTCGGTATGTTAGGGGATCTGTGTGTTATCAGTGTGGGAAATCGCTTTCCAAGGATACCGCAGAATACTGCAGAGATTGTCTGCGGGTGAAGCATCATTACGACCGGGGATGGGCGCTGTATCAGTATGAGAGCATTAAGAACTCACTGTATCGTTTTAAGTACCACGACAGACCAGGGTATGCGGCACATTATGCAAAGGATATGGCTAGGCGTATGACGATTTTGCATACGCTTTCTGTTGATTGTATTCTGCCGGTTCCCATGTATGCGAGGAAGGAACGAAGCAGGGGCTATAACCAGGCGAAGGAACTAGCAAAATATCTTTCTAAGGAACTGGAGATTCCCTGGAATCCGCGTCTTTTGCGCCGTGTAAAAAAGACAAAACCAATGAAAGAATTAGGGCCGTCAGAAAGGCAATTAAATCTTCGAAATGCTTTTCAGATAAGGTCAAATGATGTAAAATTAAAGAGCATATTGTTGGTAGATGATATCTATACAACGGGGGCTACGATAGATGCCTGCAGCCTTGTTCTAAAAACGCAGGGCATAGAAAAAGTTTACTTTGTTGCGTTAGCCATTGGAGATGGTGTATAAGCGCAGGAGGGAGTATTCATGGCAATTATAAATTGTAAAAAGTGTGGTAAGATGTTCAGTCCATTTGGAGATCAGAAGATCTGCCAGGCATGTAAAGATGCATTAGAAGAGAAGTATCAGGAAGTTAAGAGGTATGTGGATGAGCACAAGGTTGCAACTATGACCCAGATTTGCGAGGATTGCGAAGTGGATCAGAAGCAGGTGCAGCAGTGGGTTCGCGAGGAGAGACTGATTTTCGCTGATAATTCCCAGATTAAATTTAACTGCGAGCATTGCGGCGCTGTGATTAACACAGGCAGATTCTGCGAAAAGTGCAAGAAGGCCCAGGCTGATGTATTTGGTAATGCTTTCCAGAGGAAAGCAGCGCCGACGTTAGACGTGGCAAGCAAGGCCAGCGGTGTTCGTATGCACACCTTTAAGAATTAAAATGATTAATGAAGCCAGAGTAAAACTTATGACCAGACTTGCTTCCTTTGAGCAGTCCGAAGGCAAGAAAAGTACCGCGATTGGTACTTACTTTAAGTCGGATTATATCTGGAAAGAAATCATTAAGTCAGTGATTTATGCCACACTGACTTTCTTTATCGTGATAGCACTTTACATCTGCTATGACTTTGAGTTCATTATGGAGGATATCTATAGTATGGATCTCATGGCCTTTGGCAAGAAGGTGCTGTTCGACTACTTCCTTTTGGTTATGATCTATGGCGTGATTACATTTGTTATTTATTCGCTGCGTTATACCAGAGCAAGACGGAATCTTCGCAGATATTATAATAACTTAAGACGTCTGCATCAGATGTACCGCAAGGAAGATGAAGCCCTGGGAAGGGATTAAGTAAAGACGAAGGGATAGTATAGCATGACCCGTTTGTTAATGATCCGGGAACAGATCAAGAATTTCGTAAATAAATTTGATACCTTTGTATATCCAGTAGCAAAGGCTCTTTTGGCACTAACCACATTTTTGATGATTAATGGTGCCATCGGTCATGTGCCTGTTCTTATGAAGGCACCGATTGTTTTGATTCTAGCAATTATTTGTTCCTTCCTTCCAACCAATTTTATTATTATTCTGGATGCGGTGATGATTTTGCTGCACCTTTACGCAATATCGTTAGAGTGCGTGATTGTAGTGGGTTGTCTTCTGCTAATCATGTTCTTACTGTATTTTAGATTTTCACCGAAGGACACCATACTATTTCTGCTGACGCCCCTATTACATATCATGGGGATTCCCTATGTGGCAGCACTTTCTGCAGGACTAGTATCCGGTATTGGTTCGGCAGTGTCCATTTGCTGTAGCACGATTATTTTCTGTGTGCTTGACTACATCAGCAAGAATACAGAAACCATCAAGGCAATGGCCAGCGACCAGATGATTGAGAAGTTCCGTGTACTTCTGGACGTGGTAATCAAGAACAAAGAAATGATGGTACTTGTGGTTGCGTTTGCGGTTACTATTATCATTGTAAATATTATTCGCAGATTGCCAGCAGACCATGCATGGACGGTAGCGATCATTGCCGGCGCACTGGTAGATATCGTGGTAGTTCTGGCAGGAGATTTGAAGTTTGGAACTTATATTTCTATTCCGGGACTGATTTTAGGAAGTTTTGTGGCTGTTCTGGTGGTGATTGTGATTAAGTTCTTCATCTTCAACGTGGATTACGGCCGCACAGAACATGTGCAGTTTGAAGATGATGAGTATGTATATTTTGTAAAAGCGGTACCGAAGAATACTGTGACCATTCCAGAGAAGAAGGTGCGTACCATCAAGGCATCCACCATGGAAGAAGAGGAATACGAAGAAATCGACGATGTTCCAGAATATAAAGTAAAACGTGCCGGTGGATCCGGTGCAGGCAATAAAAGTGCAACGAAGCGCATTATATTACCGAAAGACAACGAGTTCGATGTAGAAAGACATGCTACTCGTAAAGATTCTGCAGGACTGACTGCTATTGAAAGGGAAGCAGCCCAGAAGGCAAAGGAGGCCCGCAGAAACAGATCATAAAGAAGTAGACGGAAGTAATCAGAATCATGATTGATAGAATTAACGGTTTTTTTGAAAAATATTTATCCATCATTCATTTGCCTAATATTCGTATTACGGATATTTTCGAGATTTTGATTATTGCCTTTTGCGTATATCAAATTATTGTATGGGTGCGAAACACGAAGGCCTGGGCCCTTTTAAAGGGACTTTTTGTAATTTTAGCCTTTTTGTTAATCGCAGCCATTTTTAATATGACGACGATTTTGTGGATTGCGAAGAATCTGTTCTCTATCTTTGTTATTGCAGTGGTCGTTGTATTGCAACCAGAGTTAAGACGAGCATTAGAGCAGTTAGGAAAGAAGAATGTCCTTTCCAATATCATTATGGGTGAGCAGAATCGTAGTGAAGGACGTTTTTCTGATCATACGATTGATGAGGTAGTAAAGGCTTCCTTTGCTATGGGAAAGGTTCGTACCGGCGCGCTGATGGTATTTGAGCGAAATGATGTGCTGACAGATATTGAAACCAGTGGCATTATGATTAATGCTGAAATTTCCAGCCAGTTAATCATCAATACCTTTGAACACAATACACCGCTCCATGATGGTGCTGTTATGTTCAGAGATAATAAGTTAATTTCTGCCACCTGCTATCTGCCATTGTCTAAGAATGCTTCTCTTAGTAAAGCATTAGGAACCAGACATAGAGCAGCAGTTGGTATTTCTGAGGAAACAGATTCCCTGACAATTATCGTATCCGAAGAAAATGGAAAGGTTTCTGTTGCTTATGGCGGAGAACTCTTCCCGGGACTGACACCAGAAGCTCTGCGCGAAAAAATGGAGATGATCCAGGACAAGCCTGTAGAGGATGCACCGAAACGAGGCTTTAGATGGAAGTCAGAAAGGAAGGCCAATGAAAAAAAAGCTGACAAATAACCTTGGCCTAAAACTTCTGGCATTTGTGGTGGCAGTTGCGCTATGGCTTGTGGTTGTGAATATTGATGACCCTGTGATTACCAATACCTATAGTGGCATTTCTGTAGAGGTTTTGAATGTAGAGAGCCTCACAGATCAGGGAAAGGTATATGAAGTGTTGAATGGAACGGATACCATCTCTGTGACGGTAACAGGAAAACGTTCCATTTTAGACTCTATTTCCAAGGAAAATATTAGGGCTACAGCAGATCTTAAAGATTTGACGCTGATGGATACGGTAGCAATCAATTTAGCTACCAATAAAAATTTCAACCAGATTGAAGGCATGAAGAGTGATACGGCAGCGTTGCAGTTGTCGATTGAAGACTTGATGACAAAACATTTCTCGGTTTCTGTTGATGTAAGTGGGGAACCGGAGGATGGTTTTATTGTCGGCAGTGTTACTAGTAGTATCAATACCGTGTCTGTGTCAGGACCAGCTTCTGTGATTAGTAAGATTGCCAGCGTGAAAGGTGGCGTATCGGTTGCTGGACGAAGCAGCGATATGACCACAACATCGGCATTGCGTTGCTATGATGAAAATGGCAAAATTATTGAGCATGCAGGCATTGCCATTAGCGCATCGAATGTCAGTGTCAGCGTGGAAGTGTTAGCAACCAAGGCTGTGGAAGTTCACTATGGCTATGAAGGAACACCGGCAGCAGGCTTTGTAGTGGGTGGTCCTATCATTTCAGATCGTAATGCAATCTACCTGGCAGGAAGTGCCGAAGTACTGGCAGGAGTAGGCTCAGTGGAAGTGCCTAGTTTCGTTGTAAATGTTGATGGAGCAAAGGAAGAAGTTGTAAAGAAACTGAACCTCTACGATTATTTGCCGGAAGGTGTTATTTTTGCTGATGAAAACTTCCTTGGAAACGTAACCGTGCGCGTTCCTATAGAAAAGACAGAGAGAAGATCTGTACAGGTAGCTGTTGATAAGATTGTGATTCATGGTGTTCCCCAAGGCTTTACGGCGGAAATTCAGGGGGAGGAAGAAACCGGAGAAGTTACATTGCAGGTAGAAGGACTTACCGCGGTACTAGAGGAAGCAAATCTTACTGATTTGGCAGGAATCGTTGACTTGCAGAATTTTGCTGCATCGATGCCAGAAGAGGAAGAATGGAAAGACGGGGAGTATGTGGTACCGGTGGAACTGCTTTTGCCGGATGGAATTACCCTTGCGGAAGATAGTAAAGTGACCGTGATTCTGCGCAGAGAATAGGAATATGCGTTGTTTGATAGGGTGAATTGTGATATAATTCATAGAATTAAAAAGGCCTGAGAGAACAGGCGAAGGGGATGCATACGTTGATGAGAAGGTGAGTATGCAAAAGTGAGACAGGGGGATATGGAAGACATATCAGAAAGGAGATTTTGTATGGTTAGTAAGAACGTTACCATTATAAATCCCACAGGGTTACATTTACAGCCAGTTGGCAACCTATGCAAAGAGGCGATGAAGTATAAATCCCTCATTACGTTTCAGTACAAAGATACGCATGCAAACGCTAAGAGCGTCCTAAGCGTCCTAGGTGCGTGTGTGCGATGTGGCGATGAAATCCTACTCTCCTGTGAGGGGGAGGATGAACAGGAAGCTCTCGATGCCCTTACGGCTTATATAGAAAGCGGTTTAGGAGAAGAGTAAAAGCATTTCTAAAGATTTTACCGCCCACAGAGAGGTGGGTACAGAAAGCTCACCTTACAGGTGGGCTTTTATACTGTTATATACGGAAGGAAAGATTTGGAGGAGACAGCAATGTTGAATTTTAAGAGATATCAGAGAAATCCTGTAGAGAATTTCCCAGAAAGAACTTGGCCGAATAATGAGATTCAGAAGGCACCCATTTGGTGTAGTGTAGATCTTCGTGATGGTAACCAGGCGCTGATTGACCCCATGGTGGTGTCTGAAAAGATTGAGATGTTTCAGTATCTGGTAAAGCTTGGCTTTAAAGAAATCGAGGTTGGATTCCCTGCAGCTAGCCAGATTGAGTTTGATTTCTTACGCCAGCTGATTGACAGAAAACTGATTCCAGATGACGTGCGTGTACAGGTACTTACCCAGTGCCGTGAAGAGTTAATTGATCGTACCTTTGAATCTATTCAGGGCTGCAAGCAGGCAATTGTCCATATTTACAACTCTACATCCACTTTGCAGAGAGATGTTGTATTTGGCAAAAACCAGGATGAGATTTTAGAAATTGCCATTGCCGGCACCAAGATGGTAAAGGAAAGAGCAGCATCCTTCCCTGGAAAGATTATTCTGGAATATTCTCCAGAGAGTTATACAGGTACAGAGACCGATTATGCATTAAAGGTTTGCGAAGCGGTTATGGATGAGTGGGGAGCAACCAAGGAAAATCCTGTAATTATTAACCTGCCTTCCACCGTAGAAATGACTACGCCTAATGTATTTGCAGATCGTATTGAGTGGACCATTAAGAACTTTAAGGACCGTGAACGTGTGATTGTTTCCGTACATCCTCACAATGACAGAGGTACTGGTGTGGCTACCGCCGAGCTTGCATTACTTGCTGGCGCTGATAGAGTTGAGGGTACCTTATTTGGTAATGGCGAGCGTACTGGTAATGTTGATATCTGCAACATTGCTTACAATATGTTCTCTCAGGGCATTGATTGTGAACTTGATTTATCCAATGTCAATGAGATTGTAGAGCTGTACGAACGTTGCTGCAAGATTCCGATTCACCCCCGTCATCCTTATGCCGGAAAGTTAGTATTTACTGCTTTCTCCGGATCTCATCAGGATGCTATTAATAAGGGCGTGAAGGCAATGCGTGACAGGAATAGCGAAATCTGGCAGGTGCCTTATCTGCCCATTGATCCTGCGGATATCGGTAGAGAGTATGAACCCATTGTGCGTATTAACTCTCAGTCTGGTAAGGGCGGCGTTGCTTTCGTAATGGATACCTATTTTGGATTCAAACTTCCCAAGGGTATGCAGAGAGAGTTTGCAGATGTTATTCAGGAAATTTCTGAAAGACAGGGTGAAGTGGCACCGGAAACCATTATGGATAAATTCCGTGAGGAATACCTTATGAAGAAGGAGCCTATCCACTTTAGAAAACTGAAAGTGGATGACTTATCAGAAGAGACCGAGTCCGAGTTTGATACAAAGGTTACATTAACCTATACAAACCGCGATAAAGAGAAGACGTTTGTGGCTGTCGGTAATGGTCCTTTGGATGCTGTACAGCGTGGATTGATGGAAGCTTTTGATATTAAGATTAAGATTCTTGATTATGAAGAGCACGCATTGCAGAGCGGATCCAATTCCCAGGCAGCTGCTTATATTCACATGTTGGATGTAAATAGTGGTAAGGTTACTTATGGTGTTGGTGTAAGCTCCAATATTACAAGAGCATCTGTAAGAGCTGTATTCTCCGCATTAAACAGACTGGGATTAGGAGAATAGGAAGTCATCGCAGCGCGTAGAACTGCGAAACTAAATAGTTACAGAACCAGGTGAGACTGCAATAGGGCAGCTGCCAGGTATGTAAGATAGAAGAGGAGATAAATTATGAAAAAGAGAGTACTTTTGCTTACTACCCTTGGGGTTTTAAGCGCAGCATGTTTTGTTGGATGTGGCGGCAAGAAGGCTACCCCTCAGACCATGGAAGAATTAACCGCAGCAATGACCGAGAAGGGTGAAGTAACCTATCATTCCTACAAGGCAACGGTTGATCTTGATGTTGATGCAGAAATCGAAGGGGAGACACTTACCTTTGGTGATACTGTCTCTGTTGAGGCATCTATTGGTGATGCTGGTGAAATGTATGTAGATCTTAGCAACAGCAACCTTAATATTGGCGGAACCGCAGCTTTAGAGCTTGAGGCTAACATTCCTGGATATGCAGATATTAAGAGACTTTTGAATACTGCACAGGTTAAGATGTATTTGCCTACCAGAAGTGATGTTTATATTGCATCACCTACCTTATTTAGCGATGGCGAGATGGTATACCATATCGAAGCTCCGCAGGAATATGAGGCAGAAATTCCTACCTTAGAGCCTACAGATACCACCTCCATCTGCGAGATGATGACAAAGTATGGTACCTGTGACTTTAGCAATGTAACGGATTATTATGTGGTAGAAATGCCTATTAACGATGCTATGATCGCAGAGATGAAGGCTACGTCTGAAGAATCCCAGGAAATCGATGCTGAGGTAGAAGATCTTCTTAAGCAGTGCTCTTTAGAGGTTAAGATTTCTGCAGCTGACTTTAGTCTTGCATCCTTCTCCGTTTCCGGAAGTGATATCAGCATGGAACAGGACGGCAATACCATTACTGTTAGCTTTACTGCAAGCATTGCTCCCAGCGAAGCAGCACTTACCTTAGATACCAAGAATGCAACAGACTTAACTAGCCTTAATGAAATGCAGCTTATGAACACCCTAAATGCTGATCTTTTAGGTGTAGTAATGAACGTTATGATGAATTTTTCTGAATACTAAAAAGCGATGCATTTGAACTAAAGGGGTTTACTTATGAAGAAACTAATCATTACCGGTTGTAATGGACAGCTGGGACGCGCAGTGAATGTGCTTTATCAGAACAGCACAGAGTACACATTAGTGAATACCGATGTGGCTGGGGATAATATCCAGCCGCTAGATATCACAAATTTGGAAGAAGTGGTGGCTCTAGTAGAGAAAGAACAGCCCTATGCCATTATCAACTGTGCGGCTTATACCAATGTAAATGGCTGTGAAACAGAGGAAGACTTAGCTTTTAGAATTAATGCCATTGGCCCTAGAAACCTTGCTATTGCGGCAGAAAAAGTAGGCGCGAAGATGGTACAAATCTCTACAGACTATGTTTTTGCCGGTGATGGAACTACCCCCTATGTGGAAACAGATCCTACGGGACCAGTGAGCGCTTATGGCCGTACGAAACTTGCGGGTGAGAACTTCGTAAAGGAAGTATCGAATCACTTCTTTATATTGCGTACAGCGTGGCTATACGGCGATGGTAAGAACTTTGTAAAGACGATGCTTGGTGCTGCAAAGAAGAATGATACAGTGCGTGTTGTATGTGACCAGGTAGGATCCCCTACCAGCGCATCTGAGCTTGCAAAGGCTATCGATGCACTTCTTCCCACAGAGAACTATGGAACCTTCCATGCAACCTGTGAAGGTGTATGCAGCTGGGCAGATTTTACAGAGGAATTCTACAGACTGGCTGGTCTTTCCACGAAGGTAGAGCATATTTCTACGGATGAATTTCCGACCCCTGCGAAGCGTCCTGCATATTCTGTGCTGGAAAACAAAATGTTTAAACTGACGACAAACTTTATGTTCAAGGACTGGAAGGATGCCATTAAGGAATATATGGAATCCGGTCTGGCAGACAAATAAAAAGTGCCACAAAAAAAAGTTTAGCCCCTGCGTGTGCAGGGGCTTTTTTGTTAACAAGTTTCTAATTGTGATAAATATTTAGCGTAAGGTGAGGCTTGTTTCATCGGATAAGCCCTGTGTTTACTTCGCAAATACAGTAAAGTGAAGTAAAAAGGCAATGCCTGCGCCTAGGATAATACCTGCCAGAACCTGAATAAAGCTGTGTCCTAACGTGGTCTTCATGGGCTTAGGAGGAGTGAACTCCTTGCCTTCCTTTTTGAACTCTTCCACCATTTGATTCAGGACAATGGCATGATAGCCGGCTTGCCTGCGAATTCCCAGGGCATCATAGCAGACAACTACAGCGAGAATGAACGCTAAGGCAAATTCAGGGCCATTGGTGCCATAGTTAATAGCAATAGAGAACCCAAGGCCAGCGACGGTTGCAGAGTGGCTGCTGGGCATGCCACCGGTTCCGTAGAGACGTTCAGGATTGAAATCCTTTGTCTTAATCAGGTGAATAATGGTTTTAATAATTTGGGCTGAAATCCAACCAGTGGCTGCAGAAACAATCATCTCGTTGGTGAGCCATCCAATAATATAACTCATAGGTTGCTCCTCACATAAAATCGGTGAAAAAACCGCCTTTTTATTATACCTTTTAAGCCCTAAAAATGGCAAGAAAAGAGGGAAATGGTGTATAATGAAAGGGTTACGGAATGCGATTATAGTGCTTTCCAAAGAAGTGAAATAAAGGAGCCTAGTCATATGGAAAAGACAGATAAGATTTATGTAGCCGGTCATAGAGGATTAGTTGGTAGCGCCATCTGCCGTAGTCTTGAAAGAAAAGGATATACGAATGTGATTGGTCGTACCCATAAAGAACTGGATCTGTTAAACCAGCAGGATGTTAGAGATTTCTTTGTGAAAGAGAAGCCGGATGTAGTCGTTCTTGCGGCAGCAAAGGTTGGTGGTATTAATGCGAATAATACTGCTCCTGCAGACTTCGCATATGACAATATGCAGATTCAGTGCAATGTGATTAAGGCTTGCCATGATTATAAAGTGAAGAAGCTTTTGTTCTTAGGTAGTACCTGTATTTATCCCAAGATGGCACCTCAGCCAATCCCGGAGGATGCTTTATTAACAGGCCCCTTAGAAGTTACCAATGAGGCTTATGCCATTGCTAAGATTTCTGGTTTAGAGATGTGCAAGTTCTTCAAGCGTCAGTACGGAGATAATTTCATTAGCTGTATGCCTACCAACTTATATGGACCACATGATAACTATGAATTACAGGGATCCCATGTGCTTCCTGCAATGATTAGAAAGTTCCATGAAGCAAAGTTACAGAATGCACCTACCGTAGAGCTTTGGGGTACTGGATCTCCCCTTCGTGAGTTTTTGTATGTAGATGATATGGCAGATGCTTGTGTATTCCTGTTAGAGAATTATGATGGAGAGCAGCATGTGAATATTGGTACTGGTAAAGAGGTTACCATTAAAGAACTGGCTATGTTAATTAAGAAGACGGTAGGCTTTGAAGGAGAAATCGTATGGAATAGTTCCATGCCAGATGGAACACCTAGAAAGCTGACGGATGTAACCAAATTGCATGAGATGGGCTTTATGCACAAGGTGGATTTAGAGGAAGGTGTACAGTTAGCTTACGACTGGTTTAAAGAAAACATAGACTCTGCACGTATGGAGGCAAGATAATCGGGCCATGGTTTTTATCGCGCCTGTATTACTGATTACAATTGCGTATATTATTGGAAGTCTGCCGATGAAACTTCTTACTCGTGGGGATTGCGGTCCCGGAGAGCGGAGCTTAATCGGCACGCTTTTTATGTTGTTATTATGGGAATGCATCATGCTTCCAGGGATAAAAATGCTTGCGTCCTTTGATCTTCTGTGCAGATTTTATGCAGGAATATTGCTGATTCTTGTGATGATTAGCATCATTGTTTGCCGCAAGGACTTGGTGAAGGATATTGTGTTTAAGAACCTGCAGCTCCTAGTGCCGGCCATCATACTGATTGTGCTGTTTGCGGTACAGTGCGCCTATGTGCTGAATGTATATCCGGATATAGCAACGGACTATACGGCAGAAACCGTCAATACCACCCTAGAGTCAGACCTGATTTATGAGAATAACCCCTATATGGGAGATACCTTTGTGCACGGTATTACCTTCCGTGGAAAGGTGGTGACCTTACCGCTGTTTTATGCCTTTCTGGCCAGAGCAACAGGATTAAAGGCGACGGTTACTGTTTTTCGTATGGTTCCCATTTGGGTGTTACTACTGAGTATGATTGCCTTTGGGCTTTTGGGGAAGGTGATGTTCCCTTCTAAAGAAAAGCAGCCCCTCTATTTTGTGATTGGCATGGGCATTTTGAATTTGTTTGGCGTTTTCTCCAGAAACTGTAGCTTTTTCTACAGCATGCGAAAGGGATTTGCTGGAGAAACATTTTTGACGGCGGTTCTGCTTCCGATACAGTTATACGCCATGGTGAAGTTGGGGGCTGGAAAGGATAAAAGTAAGTTCATTCTTCTTGGTATTTTGCTCCTGACAAGCCTTGTTGTAGTGGATATTACGAAGGGACTAATGATGCTAGGACTTTCTATGGTAGCAGGTTTTGCAATTATCGGCGCATATCACATTCGGAGGCGTATTGGTGCAAAACGTAGTTGATTCCCTACAAAATGCATTTCAGATGGCGGGTGGGTCCGTTGGGTTCTCGGGCCTTTATTTGGCTGGCATTATAGCTTTATGGTATACGAAGTATTCCTCAAAAAAGGAAGCGGGATACCTGTTCTGGTATGCCATCTTTATGACGGTGCTCATGATTAACCCCCTTACCCTTTCTGTGGTGGCAAAGAACTTTCAGAAGTTGGGGGTAGATAATTATTATTTATGGATTGTACCCACGGCGCCGGTTATTGTATATGTAGCAGTTGTAAACCTGGATTACGTAAAGAACTGGTTGCATAGACTCTATTTTCTCCTAGGAGCAGGAGCGTTATTGCTTTTGGCGGCGATTACTTCCTATGCACCTAGCGAACATCCATCGGTGCAGAATGACGCCTACGTGACGGCAGAAGAGAATGAGGTTTATGAGGCACTGTCGGATTATCTCGAAGAAACCAGGGAGAAGAATATCCTGCTTTGGGGAGATGATGCGATTATGGCACATGCCCGCATGGTGGATGGAAGATTCTATACGCTCTATGGAAGAGATTTATGGGAAGGCAGAGCAGACCAGGAACTGGTGCAGATTTACGAAGAGGATGCCTACACATTATGGCATATGATGAGTGCCCCGGCAGATTTTAAGGTGCAGATTGTAGTTAATGCAATAAATCGCCACTGTGATGCACTCATATTCCAGAGAGAAGCTTTTGCAGATTTAGAAACGATTCCAGAGGATTTGGAAGGGGTATATACGTTATATCGGGAGACAAAGGAGTATCTGGTGTATGTCAGATAGCAAGGAGAAGAAGGACCCATTAGTCAGTGTGGTCATTCCTGTATACAACGCAGAAAAGTACATAAAGGATACCGTTGGTACGGTACTGGCCCAAACGATGCAGGACTTTGAAATCCTCCTGGTAAACGATCACTCCACCGATGACAGTCTGCAGGTTATGGAAGGGATTGCAGATGAGCGTGTCCGGATTATAGAGGGAGATGGCGGCAGTGCTGCCAGGGCACGGAATAAGGGCGTACAGGAGGCCAGAGGACGTTATATAGCCTACCTGGATAGTGATGACGCATGGTTGCCGGAGAAACTGGAAAAAACGCTGCATTTCATGGAAGAGAAGGATTGCGGCTTTGCCTTTACAGCCTATGAGTTTGCAGATGTAGAGGGAAAGGGACTGGGAAAGATTGTTCATGTTCCGGAGAAGCTTCCTTACAAGAAGGCGTTATCCCGAACCATTATATTTACTTCCACAGTGATTTTTGATCTTACAAAGCTTGGGAAAGAAGAAATCATGATGCCGGATGTAAAAAGTGAGGATACCGCCCTATGGTGGAAAATACTAAAGCAGGGAGAAATTGCCTGCGGCCTCGATGAGAATCTGGTGCGTTATCGTACTGGTGGAACCAGTCTCTCTTCCAATAAGTCAAATGCGGCGAAAAGAATTTGGGCGCTGTACGGGATGCAGGGGGATTTAAACTTCTTTCAAAAGGCTTTTTACTTCTGCGGCTGGGCGCTTCGCGCCGTTGTAAGAAGAATGTAGCAATGGTATAATGAAACAAATTATGTCAACCAACAGGGAATGCCTGAAAAACAGTAGTAATTATGAAGCATAAAGACGTCGCTAGACGCGTATTCATCTTAATCATGTCTACCATCAGCCTGCTTTTGCAGGCCGGTTTTTTTGGCTTTGTCTGGTTCAAATATTATAAACCTATGGTGAATGGTATCTTCTGGATTAAGGGTGACATCTTAATCATTGCGATTTATTTTGTTCTACTCTTTTTCTTCTCACGAATGTATGGCGGTATGCGGATTGGTTATCTAAAAGCTTGGGAAGTTTTCTTTTCCCAAACCATCTCTACGTTAGGTGGTAATCTTCTGATTTATGCCGTTATTTCTCTGATGAGTGCAAAGTTAGTGCCGGCGCCGTATATTTTATTAATGAGCGTAGCGGATCTTGCATGGATTGCTTTATGGGTGGTGATTGCCAATGGTCTGTATGCAAAGTTTTTCTCCGCCAGAAAGCTTTTACTAGTTACGGGCAAGCGTTCTCCAGAGGATATTTTAGGAAAGTTTGCCTCTCGTCCCGATAAGTATAATATCCAGAAAACCATGCGTATGGAGGAAGGATATGATGTCATATGCCAGGAAATCCTGCAGGCGTATGATGGCGTTATTCTTTGGGATATCAGTGCTAAGGACCGTAACAAACTATTAAAGTTCTGCTATGGGCAGTCTATTCGTGTGTATCTGATGCCCAAAATTCACGATGTATTAACCAAGGGTGCGGAGGAAATGCATATTTTTGATACGCCCATGTATTTGGTGCGGGAGACAGCCCTTACCTTTGAAGAGAGAATGATTAAACGCTGTATCGATATTATTTGCAGCATTCTTCTTTTGGTGATTGCGTCTCCGTTTATGCTGATCACTGCGCTTCTGATTAAGCTTTACGACAAAGGCCCCGTACTTTATAAGCAGGTACGAGTTACCAGAGGGAATAAAGAGTTTAAGATTATGAAGTTCAGAAGTATGCGTGTGGATGCGGAGAAGGACGGAAAAGCCAGACTTGCCAGCAAAAACGACAGTCGAATTACGCCCATTGGTAAGTTCATCCGTGCCTGCCGTATTGATGAACTTCCACAGCTGTTAAATATTCTGAAGGGGGAAATGAGCTTCGTAGGTCCCAGACCAGAGCGCCCGGAAATCATTAAGCAGTATGAAGAAAACATGCCAGAGTTTGCCTTTAGAACCAAGGTAAAGGCAGGTCTTTGCGGTTATGCCCAGGTGTATGGCAAGTACAATACGACACCCTATGATAAGCTTAAACTGGATCTTACCTATATTGAGAACTACTCTGTATGGCTAGATTTAAAACTCATGCTGTTAACCTTTAAGACGGTTCTGACGCCAGAAAGTACAGAAGGTGTTTCAGAGAACCAGACCACGGCCCTTGTAGAAGAGGCAGAAGAGAAGGAACAGGGATAATGGCAAAAGAACGGATGGAATTACTAATTTCCGCTTTAAATGCAGAGCCGGAAGAACTTCTGAAACGGATGAAGGTAGCTTCGGATGCTGTTTTAATCAACCAGTGCGGTCGTAATGATTATCGCGAGATTGCCCTTGGTGAGTATACGGTAAAAGTATATGATTATGATGCAAGAGGTATTGGGTTATCCAGGAATGCAGCAATGGTGCGAGCTACGGCGGATATCGTTCTTTTTGCAGACGATGACATCGCTTATGATGCAGGGTATCAGGAGAAAGTCCTGCAGGCTTTTGAAAGTCACCCGGAAGCAGATGTCATTTTTTTTAATTTTAGAATTGAGGAAAGCCGGGCGACATTTCACATTGAGAAAGAAGAAAAAGTAGGAAAGCGGAATTGTGGCCGCTACGGGGCAACCGTGGCAGCTGCCAGAATTGCATCCATTCGTAAAGCGGGGATTCAGTTTTCTTTATACTTTGGCGGCGGTGCACCTTATAGTGCCGGGGAAGACAGCCTATTTTTTATGGACTGTGCAAAGAAAGGCCTCAAAATGGTAGCAGTACCCGTGACGTTAGGAGAAGAGGTGGTTCGGGAATCTACCTGGTTTAAGGGATATACCGAAAAATTCTTCTTTGACAGGGGTGTTTTATATGCCTTTCTTTATGGAAAATTGGCATGGCCCCTTTCCATTCGGTTTATCCTGAAAAAGAAACAGAAAATGTGTCAGGAAGTGGCTCCGCAAAAAGCATTAAAGCTTATGAAAAAGGGAATTAGAGAAGGCAGAGCCCTGAAAAAAGGAAAAGTATAAGGCGAGACAAAGGGATGTTGTTTTCCATTTTGGTGGTTTCATTAAACCCCGGTATAAAACTGAAAGAAACCGTAGAGTCTGTGCTGTGTCAAAGTTTTGGGGATTATGAGATTTTGATTAAAGATGGCTTATCTACGGATGGTTGTCTTGAACAAATTCCAGCAGATGATCGGATTAGGATTCTGAAGCAGAAAGATACTTCCATCTACGACGCTATGAATCAGGCAGTGGAAGCGGCGAAGGGAGAGTACTTCCTGTTTTTGAACTGCGGTGATCTTTTGTATGATGAGACGGTACTTCATAAGGTGGCGGCAGCAGTAGATGGCAAAGGGGTAGATATCCTATATGGGGATTTGGAAAGAAGAGATGTACCGGGACGGATTACAGCACCTTCGGAAATCACAGATTTTGTATGCTATAGAAACATTCCCTGCCATCAGGTTTGTTTTTATAAGCGCAGTATGTTTGCTGAGAGAGCATACGATATAAATTATCCAGTACGGGCTGATTACGAACATTTCCTGTATTGTAAGTATAAGAAAAATGCAAAGTTTTATTATCTGCCGGAAATTATCAGTAAATATGAGGGCGGCGGTTTTTCAGAAAATAAGGAGCAGATGAAACAGTCTGCAAAGGAACACAAAGCGATAACCAAAAAGTATCTTGGGAAAAAAGCAGGGAAGTATCGACTGATTATGATTTTAACCCTGCAGCCACTACGGGCAAAGATAGCAGGCAGTAAACATTTTTCTAAGACCTACCAGAAATTAAAAGGTACTGTACAAAAGTAAAGCAAGGAGTAACGAATGCGGGTATTGTGGGTTTGCAATTTCATACCACCGATTTTGGCGCAGAGTCTTTCTCTAAAAGCAGGAAACAAAGAAGGCTGGGTTACCGGCATGATGAGTACGCTGCTTCGGGAGGAAGAGGTAACTCTTGGTGTGACCTTTCCAGTAAGCAAGGAAACGAACCTTTCAGGACAGCGGGATGGAATCTTTTACTATGGATTTCACGAAGATAATATGAAGGCTGATGTATATGACCAGAATCTGGAGGCGGAGCTGGGATATATCTGCGAGAATTTTTCGCCGGATGTGATTCATGTGTTTGGTACCGAGTATCCCCATACATTAGCATTGTTAAAACAAAAAGAGTGGAGAAAAAGGACGTTGGTACACCTGCAGGGGTTAATGATTCCCTGTACGGAGGTATATGAAGCAGGCCTGCCGAAGGAAGTGGTGGAGCGGGCAACGTTTCGGGATGTCCTAAAAAGGGATGCTATTTGGCAGCAGAAAGAGAAGTTTCGGGCCAGAGGAAAGAATGAAACAGCAGCCTTAAAGCTTGCTATGTATGTTGCTGGCAGAACGGAGTTTGACAAGCAGTATGTGGAAAGTGTAAATCCAGATGCTGTGTACTATATGCTGAATGAAACCCTTCGCCCTACCTTCTATGGACCGGTCTGGAAGCGGGAAAATGCAGTGAAGCATCGAATCTTCGCATCCCAGGGAAATTATCCGCTGAAAGGGGTTCATTTCCTTCTGGAAGCTATGCCAATGATATTACAATCGTATCCAGATGCTACCCTAACCATTGCCGGGGATAAGATCACGGCTTATGGCACACTGAAAGAAAAACTCAAGATTTCGTCCTATGGAAAGTATTTAAGGGAACTGATTGTGAAGAATCATTTAGAAGAGGCAGTTACCTTTACCGGGAATATCAATGGCAAGAAAATGCTACAAGAATACCTGTCATCAGAGGCATTTGTCCTTACCTCTGTTTTGGAGAATTCTCCGAATTCCTTGGGCGAAGCTATGATTCTCGGAATGCCTATTGTCTCAACAAATGTAGGCGGCGTTCCTTCTTTAGCGGAGGATGAGAAAGAAGTTCTTCTCTGTGAGAAAGAAAATGCACAGGCAATAGCAGATAAAATTCGTATATTATTTGCGAATCCAGAGGAAGCGGATGAGCGTGGCAGAAATGCCAGAAGCAGGGCCATGCGCACCCATGATGCTATGGCGAATTATAAGATGCTGCACTGGATTTATGAAAGTATTATGAGTGACTTGTAAGATGCTTTACGTATAACAAAATATATAAAAACATACAGTTTAGTTTACATAATTTTGAATATTATATAATAAACGTATATAAGAGGCTTTATGAAAATTGCTTTTATTTCCAATTATCTTACGCCGCATCAGGCACCTTTCTGTGAGACTATGGTGAAACAATTAGGGGATGATTTTTCTTTTATTGCATCCATGAAAATGGAAGAAGAAAGAAAAAATATGGGCTGGGGGCTAAAACTCCAGGGGCTATCTTATTTTCATGAATATGATGAAGATCCTGAAAAAGCAGAAAATCTATTGATGGAGGCAGATGTAGCTATCTGTGGAGATGCTCCTTATCGCCTTTTTGAGAAACGGCTAAAAGCTGGCAAACCAACGCTTCGGTATTACGAGAGGCTTTTTAAGAAAGATTTATGGCGTGTTGTAAATCCTAAGACCCGAATGCGTTATAAAGCGCAGCATGGTGTTTATAAAGATGCACCAGTATATTTATTATGCGCTGGTGGATATGTGCCGGATGATTTTGCAAAATTTGGCGCTTATAAAGGGAAGACCATCAAGTGGGGCTATTTCCCTTATTTTGATAAAACGCCCTTGGCCGAGCTCATGGAGATGAAGCAGCCAGGCTCCATTTTGTGGACGGGAAGAATGCTTTCCTGGAAGCATCCGGAGGAAGCGGTTTATGCCATGATGCTTCTGAAGGACCATATTGAAGGGATTCATCTAACCATGATTGGGGAAGGCGAGCAGCGTCCTCTTGTTGAGAAATTGATTAAAGAGCATGGCTTAGAGGATTGTGTAACGCTTCTTCCGTTTATGAAGCCGAAGGAAGTAAGGGAATATATGAAGAGGAGTGAGATTTATCTCATGACCAGCGATAGGCAGGAAGGCTGGGGCGCAGTTATGAATGAGGCAATGAACAGTGGATGCGCTGTGGTTGCTTCTCATATGGCTGGGGCAACGCCCTATTTGATTCCGGACGATGGATTAAATGGCTATGTCTATTCCTCCAGAGAAATCGGAGAACTCACCAACGCTATCTACGATTTGCTTCTGGAAGGTGATAAAAGAAAGAATATGGCAGAACGTGCTTATGAAAGTATTGCGGCATACTGGAATGCAGAGGAAGCATCCCTTCGCATGATTGACTTTTGCGAGGGACTCCTGAAAGGAGAGGAACGCTATTATTCTGGTGGTCCTATGTCTAGAGCAGAAAACTTAAAGATGACAAAACGATTCGAAGGAATGTGGGTGGAAAAGGAATAATGGTTGTATTTGTATCCAATTATATCAATCATCATCAGCTTCCTTTTTGTAAGGCTATGCTCCAAGAAACCGGTGGCGATTTTGTTTTCGTGGAAACGGAGAAACTTTCAGAGGAGCGAGCAAAGATGGGGTGGGGCGTAACGGAGCCCCTTTCTTTTGTGAAGCAGTACCAGACAGAGAAGGCGGAGTGCGACAGACTTCTCATGGAAGCAGAGCATGTTATTTTTGGCGGTGCTGAAGATGAGGAGATGATTCAGCCAAGACTTCTTGCTGGAAAACCAACCATTCGCTATTCGGAAAGATTATATAAAGAGGGACAGTGGAAGTTTATTTCCCCCAAGGGACTAAAACAAAAGTATCACGATCATGGACGCTTCCGAAAGAACCCGGCATATCTTTTATGTGCAGGCGCATTTGTGGCAGGGGATTATTCTTTGGTGCGTGCCTATCCTGGGAAAAAGTTTAAATGGGGGTATTTTCCAGAAGTCATCCATTATGACGACCTATGGGCAGAAAAGCAAAAAAACAGGGAAGCGGTCCTACAGGAATATGGGATTGCGCTATCGAAAGAGCAGCCACTGCTTTTATGGACGGGGCGGCAGATTGATTGGAAGCATCCAGAGCAGGTGTTATATCTTGCCAGTATGCTGCGGGATGATGAGGTACCATTTCATTTAATTATGGTAGGAGATGGAGAAGAACACGAGAAACTTCTGCATTTTGCGGAAAAGGAAAAATTGGAAAAACAGGTTACCTTTCTTCCTTTTATGAAACCAGAAGAAGTGCGAAGGTTAATGTTAGCCGCAGATTTTTACTTTATGACCAGTGACGCAAGGGAAGGCTGGGGCGCTGTAGTTAATGAAGCGATGAACAGCGGATGTGTTACGGTAGGCGGAAGTACGGTTGGTGCTGTCCCCTACCTAATTCATGATCAGATTACAGGGATTGTATATGATGGAAAGAAACCGGACACCATGTCCCTAGTGTTAGTGACTTCCAAGGTGTGGTCGGATGTAGCTGCCCGTAGAGAGATGGGAGAGAAGGCATATAGGACCATGCGGAAATATTGGAATCCAGAATATGCAGCCAGCGTATTAGTGAAATGGATGAATTCAGGCTATGAAGAGATTCCAGAGAAAGGACCGTTATCTAGAGCCCCCAGACTGTGGCCAGGGGAAGGATTAGACTACACGAGGCGTCACATGCCGAAAGAAGAAAGAAGACTTAGAAAGAAAGCATTTTAAAATGTTTCAGAATTTAAAGAAACTGAAAAAAATCATGAGTAAAAAACAGAAGCGCCATATGACGGGGCTTGTTGTTATCATGTTTTTTGGCGCTGTTCTAGAAACAGTCAGTGTTTCCCTCATGCTTCCTTTGGTTAGTGCCATTATGCAACCGAGTATTCTGGAGGGGGAAGGCATCTTTGCAAAGATAGCGGCCTTTCTTCATATCGAAAGCCGAACCACGTTCATCGTGGTTTCCCTGTTGGGACTCATCATCATGTTCATTCTGAAGGATGTATTTTTGTTCTGGCAGCATAAGCGAATTTATCGATTCGTGTATACCAATCAATTTGATACGGCAGGGAAACTGCTGCAGAACTATGTGCAGAAAGATTATGAATACTATTTGCATGCGGACACAGCGGTGATACAGCGCTGCATTACCGTGGATATTGTGCACATGTATGCCATGGTGCTGGCCTATCTGCAGATGGCATCAGAATTAATCGTTTTTGTCTGTCTGGGAATTGCCCTGCTTCTGGTAGATCCCTGGATGACACTAGTCTTAGTGGTGCTTTTGGCAGTGACTCTTCTTATTATTAAGAATGTCATTAAACCTATTATGAATAAAAATGGTCGGGCAAACCAGGACTATGGTGCCAAAATGAACAGCTGGATTAGCCAGACCGTAAGTAGCATTAAGGAAGTTAAGGTAGGCGGAAAAGAAGCGTATTTTACGAGGGAATATATGCAGTGGGGCGAAGGCTATGTGAAGGCTATGGAGAACTATTGCATGTTTGCCAATACTCCAAAACTATTCATTGAAGCAGTATGTGTGACAGGAATGCTTCTATATATGATGATTCAGGTGCTTCGAGGCAATGATGTTTCCGTTATGATTCCGGCCATATCGGCATTTGCGCTGGCTGCTGTAAGACTCATGCCTTCTGCCTCCAGAATTAATAATCAAATCACGCAGATTGCTTTCTGCGAGCCCTTCTTTAGAAATGTCAGCGACAATCTGCTGAAGGATGTGGAAGCAGGCAGCCAGGATGTAGAACATAATAAAGATGCGGGTGGAAGAATGCCCGTTAAACAGGAAATTCGACTGGAGAATATTACGTACCGCTATCCGGGAACGGAGAAGGCGGTGCTGAATAATGTATCGCTAACCATTCCGGTTGGGGAGTCCATTGGTATCATTGGAGAATCTGGCGCAGGAAAAACGACGTTGGTAGACATTTTGCTTGGCCTATTAAAGCCGGAAGCGGGATGCATCTGTGTAGATGGGGAAGATATTCAGGGGAATTATCCATCCTTTCTAAAGAATGTGGGATATATCCCGCAGATGATTGGTCTTTTGAACGATGATATAGTTCGGAATGTGGCTTTTGGGGTACCGAAGGAAGAAACTAGTGAGGAGCAGGTGAAGAAGGCGCTAGAGGAAGCTAGCCTGCTTGCTTTTGTGGAAGGCCTGCCCGGAGGATTACATGAAAATATTGGTGAAAGAGGAATCCGGCTGTCAGGTGGACAGCGTCAGAGAATAGGAATTGCAAGGGCACTATATGGAGAACCGGAAGTGCTTATATTAGATGAAGCAACTTCTTCTCTCGATGGGGAAACGGAGCGCGCTGTTATGGAAGCGATGAACCATCTGCAGGGAAAGAAAACCATGATTATTATTGCACATCGCAGGGAAACCTTAGCAAGTTGTGATCATATATATCGTGTTGAACAGGGACAAATTGTGAAAGAAGTGTGAAAAATAGTCCTATGAGTTAACATAATGAAAAAAGTGTACAAAAAATATTGTGAAAAAAAGGATTTATGTGGTAAAATTTTACAAATATGCGCATAAAGGGCGCTATTAACAAAAAGAAGAGAGGTTACCAATGAAAAAGAAGAAAACGTTACCCCTATCGATTGTTATTATTATTGGTTGTTTAATATCCGTAATTTTAACAGAAGTAACAGCCCTCGTTGTTTCTCGCATGAAAACTAAGGAAATTGTTGAGGAAGAAGTAGTTAACGAGTTAAAGGCTTCCTGTGAGATGTTAAATGCCTTGGTGGAAAATTTTGAAGGTGAGTTTAACTTTGTTGCAAGTGAAGGACAGGCAGGAACGCTCTATAAAGGTGATACCAATTTATCTGAAGTTGAGGTTATGACGAGAGTAAAGAAGACTTCTAATATCGACTTCACTCTGTTCTATGGTAAGACACGTATCTATTCCACGATCTCCGGTGTTGTTGGAACCGACTGTTCCGATGAAGTAGAGCATAAGTGCTTAAAGGGTGGTCAGGAATATCCCGCTGTTGGTATTGAAATCGGTGGAGAACCTTATTGTGCATACTATACTCCATTAAGAAATGGAAATGAAATCATTGGTATGGTATTTGCTGGTTATCCTATGACCGATGTTAACAAGGAAGTTAACAGCTCTACCATGATTATTTTGGTAGGTGGTATTGTTGTATTAATCGTTATGATTATTGTCTTTGTCGTTGTTGGTGGAAGGATCTCCAAGAAGGCAAGACTTATCAACATGAGCCTTGCTGATTTAGCAGATGGATATGTAAATATTGAAATTGCTAATAATCAGGTTATTGATGAGTTCTCTCAGGTAGCTGACAGCTCCGAAAAACTTCGTCAGAAGTTGTTAGAAATCGTAAAGGAAGTAAAGGAAACTGCAGGAGACGTAACGACAACCGCAGGCTCCATGACAGAAATTCTTGCACAGTGTAAGGCATCTTCCAACGATATTACCGTTGCTGTAGATGAAATCGCACAGGGTGCAACTGATATGGCACACAACACTGAGTCTACCGCAAACGATATGGGTGCCATCGGAGATGGTATCAACGCCATTGCTACCGGTACCGATTCTTCCAGATCCCTTTCTCAGGAAGTGGATCGTATGGCTAGCGACAGCAAGGAAATGCTTCGTCAGCTGATTAAGGCATCTCAGGAATCTTCCAAGAATGCAGATGCTGTTGCAGATGGTATTAACAAAATTGCACATGTTATCGAAGATGTACAGCGTGCAACTGCCTTAATCGATGGTATTGCATCCCAGACAAACTTACTTTCCTTAAATGCTTCTATCGAAGCTGCAAGAGCAGGTGAGGCTGGTAGAGGATTCGCAGTAGTAGCAGAGGAGATCAAGGGATTAGCAGAACAGTCTGCACAGCATGCTACAGAGATTAACCGCATTGTCAGCGAGGTAACCACGCAGGCAAGCAACAACGCAGAACTTGCATCCTTAATCACTACCTCTATTGCAGAAGAACAGGTAACCTTAGACAAGGTAGTAGAGAGCTTTGAGAACATGTCTACCCAGTTAGGAACTGCAATCTCCGCAGTCAATGATGTAGATCGTGAAACGGTTGACTTAAACCAGAGAAAGATGGATGTTTTAGAGGCAGTAAGCAACCTTTCAGCAATCTCTGAAGAGAACGCGGCTTCTACAGAAGAAACTGCAGCTAGTGTTGAAATGTTACAGAATAACATTGATCACTGTGCTGATGAAGCAACCAATCTCTCCGAGAAAGCAACCCGCTTAAGTGAGCTTCTGCAGTACTTCCACTAATTCATAAAACAGGGTATATTGAAAGCCCCTCGTCCTATGGCGAGGGGCTTTTTTATGGTATAATAAAAGGTGTGTGCGCTTATATTTTTAGGAGCGTAAATCTTACATACCACAGGGTGAAATATAGTGAGTGGAATCGTTCTATTTATTATCTTAATGTTCATCATCGTGCTTGTTGGTGTTTTCAACGAGCGTGTGCTAAAGATGCAGGGAGACATTGCCCTGATTCTATTTTCTTTCGTTATTTGTGGCGGGCTTTTTGCCATCAGTCAGATTCCAGGGATGGAGAATTTAAAGGCGAATCTGAAGGTGATTGGTTCCTTTAACTTTGAAGAGTACCTCATCGATACAGTACTTTGCTTCATGATTTTTGCCGGAGCCAGCAAAGTAAATATGCTAAAGTTTGGGCAGAATCTTAAGTCCATCAGCCTTTTAGCACTTTTGTCTACCGTGATATCTTCGGTGATGTATGGCCTGCTTTTCTGGGGCGTATCACAGCTCTTACCCATCCACATGGATGTTGTTACCTGCATTTTACTTGGATGTATCGTATCTCCCACGGACCCTATTGCAGCTACAGGAATCCTAAGCAAACTTGGACTATCGAAGAACGTTATGGTTGTTATTGAGAGTGAATCCCTCTTTAACGATGGTACAGGTGTAGCTTTATTCGTTTTCTTTAAGAGCTTAGTGTCTCGCAGCGGCGGCAGTAACTTTTTGGTGATTATGTTGAAAGAAATTTTTGGTGCCGTGCTGGTGGCAACCGTAGTGTCCGCCATTATGCTTCTTTTATTTAGATTAACCAGAGAACCAATCAGACAGATTATCATTAGCCTGCTGGCAGTTTCCTTAACCTACATGCTTTGTGAACACTTTGGATTCTCCGGAGTGATTGCTTCCGTTTTATGCGGTATGATTTTTGGTACTGCAAGAAGACGGATGGCACCCAGATTAAAGGTAGAAGACCCAGAGAATATGTATGGGGACTTTTGGGAAACATTAGAAAGCATTTTAAATGCTATTTTATTTGCCATGATTGGAATCACCATTCTGGACTTTGAGATGAGTCCCATCATTTTGTATCTGATTCCTATGGCAATCTGTATTGGCTTGATTGGTCGATTTGCGGGTGTATTTACTTCCAGTATGATTATTGGCAATAAAAAGATGCCCGGCGGATATTCCAGAATGGAATTTGTGTCTCTTATGACTTGGAGTGCGCTACGTGGTGGATTATCTTTAGCGCTTGCTATGAGCACCAGAGAGTTTTTGCCGGAAAATATATATCTGGTAGTGATGAATGTTGTTTATATTTCCATCTTCTTTACGGTAATCGTGCAGGGATTAACCACAAAGAAGGTGTATACAGTTATTGAGAAAAAGAAAGCAATCAGACTTCGAAATAGCAGCCGGTGTAATCCCACAGGCAAGCAGTAGAGACAGGGTTTTAGAATAGAGGGCTAGGTAATGAAGATTGTAATTGTTGGATTAACGGTCACTGGAAATCATTTGGCAAGCTTATTAGCGGAAGAGCATCATGATGTTACGGTGATTAGCAAAGAAGAAAAAATGTGTAAGAGCATCACAGATCGCTATAGCGTAAATGCGGTTTGCGGTAATGCATCTTCTAAGGAGATATTGACCCGTGCCGGTGTTCCTACATCGGATGTTATTGTATGTCTCACAGAATCAGATGAGACCAATCTACATATTGCCCTAATGGCAAAGAAAATGGGCTGTTCCTATGCGGCGGTTATGCTGATGGACCCTGCTGTATATGCTGAAAGAGAAGAACTTGCAAAAATCTATCAGGTGGATTTCTTTGCAAATCCTAGAAATGCTATTGCAGAGGCTATGGTAAGACAGCTAGGTCTTCCTGCGAAGGTCCGGGCTGATGGATATTTTGAACAGGCCGCAACCATTATTCGTTTCGTCATTGGTGAGGATTCTCCGCTTTGCAAATTGACGGTACAGAAGGCAAAAGAGTTTTTGAATGAGAAAATTCTAGTGGCGGCTGTATGCCGTAAAGAGCATGTCACTGTACCCCACGGAGAATTTGTTTTAGAAGCAGGAGATGAAATCAGTATCCTGACTGGTAATGATATTATCCGAGAAGTGGCTGTAAAACTGAAGTGTCTGCAGAAACCAGTAAAGAAAGTATTTTTGGTTGGCTGTGGCAGCGTGGGTTCCTATCTTGTAGAAAAACTGTTAGAAGAGAAAATTGGTGTGACCATTGTGGATGTGGATCACGAAAAATGTATCAAGCTTCGGGAAACCATGCCTCCCTCGGTAGAGGTTAACTATGTAGAAAGGCTGGATGCAGAGGAACTAAAGGCACTGCAGATTCACAGACATGATGCGGTCGTATTACTGACAGGTGCGGATGACGTCAATCTGGTTATTACCATGTTTGCTTGGTCATTATCCGTATCTTCCATATTAACGAAGATCGACATGCCGACCTATGAAACCATTTTTAACAAAGCGAACCTGGCGCTTGCATTCTCACCAGCATCACTTTGTGGCAATAATTTTGTGACCTTTATCCGCAATGTGGAAGTATACAACGATCAGGGAAATGATATTAATCAGATTTATCCCATCGCAGGTGGTGCGGCAGAGACCATCGAATTCATTGCCTATGATACATCCAAGGGATTACATACTCCCTTAAAGGATCTGGCAAAGCAGTTCAAGAAGGATGTTCTGATTGGTGCGATTATTCGTGATAAGAAGTTAATGATTCCAGATGGACAGACAACCATTGAACCAGGGGACAGAGTGATTGTGGTAACCAAAGAAAGGTTACGAACATTAAATGAGATTTATAAGTAGGGGTTAGGAGGAAACGTAAATGACAGATGTGATTATTATTGGGGCAGGTCCGGGAGGGATTTTTTCTGCCTACGAATTAGTGAAATTAAATCCCGGTATGAAGATTACTGTGTTAGAAGCTGGTAATCCGCTTGATAAGAGAAAGTGTCCCATCGATGGGGAGAAGATTAAATCCTGCGTAGGTTGTAAGCCTTGCTCCATTATGAATGGATTTGGTGGAGCCGGAGCCTTTTCTGATGGTAAGTACAATATTACCAATCAGTTTGGCGGTACTTTGTATGAGTATATTGGTAAGAATCGTGCCATCGATTTAATGAAGTATGTAGATGAAATCAATTTGAAGCATGGCGGAGAAGGTACAAAACTGTACTCTACCGCAAATTCCGATATTAAGAAACTGTGCCTACAGAATGGATTACATCTGCTAGATGCATCTGTAAGACATCTGGGAACGGATATCAATTACGTGGTACTAGAGAATATCTATAACGAACTGAAGGATCAGGTAGAGTTTAAATTTAACATGCCAGTTTCTAAAGTTGAAAAGCTGGAGAATGGGTATCGTGCCATTACGGAAAAGGGAGAGGTGTTTGAAGGGGAGAAGTGCATCATCTCTGCAGGCCGTAGTGGTTCCAAATGGATGGAGACGGTATGTAAGGATCTAGCGATTCCTACAAAGAGTAACCGTGTAGATATCGGTGTGCGTGTGGAACTTCCTGCAGAAGTATTTTCTCATCTGACAGATGAACTTTATGAATCCAAGATTATCTACAGAACGGAGAAGTATGGTGATTTGGTTCGTACCTTCTGTATGAATCCCAAGGGTGCTGTAGTAAATGAAAATACCAATGGCATTGTTACCGTAAATGGTCACAGCTACGAAGATCCTGCGAAACAGACGGAAAATACAAATTTTGCATTACTAGTGGCAAAGCACTTTTCTGCACCCTTTAAGGATAGTAATGGTTATGGTGAAAGTATCGCCCGTCTCTCCAATATGCTTGGCGGTGGTGTTATTGTACAAAGGTTTGGTGACCTTATCGCAGGAAAGCGCAGTACCGAGAGCCGTATTCAGGAAGCGTTTATTACACCGACCTTAGCAGCAACTCCCGGAGATTTAAGCCTTGTTATGCCGAAGCGTATCCTAGATGGCATTATCGAAATGATTTATAAGCTGGACAAGATTGCACCTGGTACGGCCAATGTGGATACACTATTATATGGCGTGGAAGTGAAGTTTTATAACATGGAAGTGGAAATTGATGAAAATCTGGAGACACCCCACAAAGGGCTCTTCATCATCGGTGACTGCTCTGGAATTACCCACTCGTTGTCTCATGCTTCTGCCAGCGGTGTGCATGTAGCAAGATATATTGCGGGAGAAAAGTAGAAAATGTTTCGCTTTATTCTGATTATGATTGGACTGGTGCTTTTTCTTCTGGTAACCATTCCGATACAATTGATTATGCTGATTGTAAGGCTGTTCTCTAAGAGAGCCAGTGCCTGTGCATCATTAACCATAGTAAGTGGTGCTTTTCATCTGCTGAAATTTATTGCCGGCACCAAAGTTACTTACCGGGGACTAGAGAATGTACCGAAGGACGAAGCGGTTCTGTATGTTATGAACCATAGAAGTTACTTTGATATCATTACCACCTATCCGAAGGCAAAACGCCCAACGGGATACATATCCAAGGATGGACTGGCGAAAGTACCTTCCCTGTCCTGGTGGATGCGTCTTTTGGGCTGCGGGTTTATGGACCGAAAAGACATTAAAAAAGGTCTGCAGACCATAAATGAAAGTGCGGAGAAGATTAAAAATGGATTCTCCATTACCATTTGTCCGGAAGGTACCAGAAATAAGACAAATGATCCTTTGATGGAGTTTAAGGGCGGTGCGTTAAAGATTGCAGAAAAAGCGGGATGCAAGATTGTTCCAGTGGTATGCAATGGTACCGACGAGGTTTGGGAAAAGCAGTTCCCGAAGATTCGTCCTACGAAGGTGCTTGTTGAGTACCTTCCTCCCATTGATGTGGGGGCCATGGATAAGGCACAGCGTAAAGGTCTAACGGATATGGTTCACAAATGTATGTGGGATTGCTATGTTCGTAATGATCAGGAAAGAAAAGAAAGTGCTAAGCAGGGGAAGTAGTTAACCCCGCAAGGAGATATACATGCAGCAGCTACTGATTAAAAATGTACATATTATGGATCCGGCCTCTAGAGAGGAATATGATGGAAATATTCTTTGCGAGAATGGAAAGATTGTATCCTTAGGCGCATGTGAAGCACCAGAGGGTGCCACAGTTATTGATGGTAGCGGATGTATTGCAGCACCTGGATTTGTGGATGCCCACGTACATTTTAGAGATCCTGGATTCACAGCAAAGGAAGATATTTATACTGGTGCAAAGGCAGCTGCAGCAGGCGGATTTACTTCCGTTATTATGATGGCGAATACAAAGCCGGCCATTGATAGTGTGGAGACGTTGCAGTATTGCTTGAATAAAGGCAAGGAGACTGGGATTCATGTATATAGTGCCTGTACAGTAACAAAGGGGATGGAAGGAAAAGAACTGTCTCCGTTAAAAACGTTACATCAGGCAGGAGCAGTATGCTTCACGGATGATGGGAAGCCCATCTTAGACGAGGCGTTAGTAGAGAAAGCAATGCTACTTGCCAAAGAAAGCGACGTACCCATTAGTTTCCATGAGGAAGATCCTGCTTATATTAAGACCAATGGTATTCATGAAGGAACGGTTTCCGAGGAACTTGGTATTCCCGGCTCCCCTAGAGAAGCAGAGATTACCATGATTGCCAGAGATTGCGAGATTGCAATAAAGACAGGCGCAAAAGTTGTCATTCAGCATATCAGTTCAAAGGAAGGTGTAGAACTGGTTCGTACATACAAGAAGAAAGGGGCTTCCATTTATGCGGAAGCTACACCCCACCATTTTTCGTTAACCCATGAGGCGGTGCGGAAGCATGGAACCTATGCAAAGATGAATCCACCCCTCCGTGAGGAGGAAGACCGATTGGCCGTGATAGAGGGCCTTAAGGATGGTACGATTTCTATGATTGCAACGGATCATGCGCCACATACAAAAGAGGAAAAGGCTGCCAGTGAATTTGGAAAAGCACCCAGTGGAATCATAGGCCTTGAGACATCCCTGTCTTTAGGAATCAAGAATCTCGTGCAGTCAGGGGCATTATCCATGATGGATTTGATGGATCGAATGAGCCTAGGAACGGCTTCCTTATACAAACTTCCTGCCGGTGTATTGCAGGTTGGAGAGCCTGCGGACCTAGTGATCTTTGATCCTAAAGCGACAAAAGTGGCTGGAGATTATGCATCAAAAGCAGAGAATACCCCCTTTACGGGTGAGGAATTACCTGGCGTAGTGAAGTATACCATTTGTGATGGAGAGATTGTCTATAGAGGATAAAAGAAAACCCCGCCATTTGGGGACGGGGCTGGGACTTTCCTAAGAAAAGATTTGCTTGCTCATATTGCTGTTGGCATACTGGCGATCTTCTGTAACATCCTCGCCAAGCCAGGAGGGTTTCTGGTAACGCAGCATATCTTCTTCGCTATCAAACTCTACTTCTGCAAGGATAAGAGGCGCGAAGGGGGCATCGAAGACATCTAGTTCGATGGTGTGCTTGCCGTCTTCATCAGGAATGAGATAACGTGTCTTGCTGATGATATTACCATCTGTTTTGGCTTTTAAATGCAGATAAGCTTCCTCTGTCAGTGGGAGATTGTATTCTTCACGAACAGCAAAGCCCTTTCCTTTATAAGTCATATAATAGTGGTCATCCTCTTTGCGCACCCGAACGACGGGAGAGGTGCAAAGGTAAGCCTGTTCTAACTTATGAAAGGCATAGCGGCTTACATCGGGTAGTGTTCTTACGAGATATTTGCGTTCGATTTCGACATTTTGCATAGGGATTCTCCTGTGGTTGTTAAGAAATTATGATGTATCAAATTATACACAATAAAACACAATAAAACATGAAATGAGGTCATTTTATGGCAAAAGAAAAACAGACAGCAGTCGTAGTGAAACAGGAAAAATTAACAGAGGGAGTTTACTCTCTTGTCATCAAGGCACCTATGGCAGGGCAGGCGCGCCCAGGTCAGTTCGTGGCAGTGTTCCCAAAGGATAAGAGTCATCTTTTGGGTCGTCCCATCAGTATCTGTGATGCAGATCCTGCGGCAGAAACCCTTCGTTTGGTTTACCGTGTGGCAGGAAATGGAACGGCAGAGTTTTCTGCACTACAGTCTGGCAATACGGTAGATGTTCTTGGGATTTTAGGTAATGGCTATGACTTATCTATATTTGCAGGAAAGAAAGTCATCGTAATCGGTGGTGGTATTGGTATTCCGCCTATGCTTATGACGGCAAAGCAGTTTGCTGGAGAGAAGGTGGCTGTGCTTGGTTATAATGGTGGAGACCTATTCTTAAAGGAAGAATTTGATAAAGAGTGCACCACCTATGTAGCGACGATGGATGGCTCTGCAGGTACGAAGGGAACGGTCATTGATGCCATTAAAGCAGAAGGAATTACAGGAGATGTGATTCTGGCTTGTGGTCCGATGCCTATGCTTCGTGCGGTGAAAGAATACGCAAAAGGAAATGGTATGATGGCATTTATTTCATTGGAAGAACGTATGGCCTGCGGCGTGGGCGCATGTCTTGGCTGTGTAACCAAAACCACAGAGGTACATCATCATACCAATGTAGAGAATGCTAGAATCTGCTTGGATGGTCCTGTATTTAATGCAGAGGATGTGAATATATAAGCAGGCTTTATAAAATATAGTAGATGCGTTGTTTTGGAGCGTAGGCCGTTAAGGCATTCCATAAAAGAATCATGCATAGATGCATTTTGCATGATGTGAAAGGGCATGGTAATGATTATGAATACAAGTGTTAATATCGCTGGTGTGGAACTAAAGAATCCTGTTATGACAGCGTCTGGAACCTTTGGTTCTGGTGCAGAATACAGCGAGTTTGTTGATTTAAATAAACTGGGTGCAGTGGTAACGAAGGGTGTTTCCGCAGTGCCTTGGCCGGGCAATCCTACCCCTCGCGTGGCAGAGGTATATGGTGGTATGTTAAATGCTATCGGGTTACAGAATCCTGGTGTGGATGTATTTGCTTCCAGAGACATTCCTTTCTTGCAGCAGTTTGATACAAAGGTAATTGTGAATGTCTGTGGTAAGACGGTAGAAGATTATATTGCTGTAGTAGAGCGATTAAATGAGGAACCCATCGATATGATGGAGATTAACCTTTCCTGTCCCAATGTTAAGGCGGGGGCCCTTGCTTTTGGACAGGATGCAAAGGTACTTGCTGGGGTTACCTCAGCGTTACGTATGGTTTGTAAGAAACCAATGATTATTAAACTCAGTCCTAATGTGTCCAATATTGGAGATATGGCAAGAGCAGCAGAATCTGCTGGTGCGGATGCAGTATCTCTTATTAATACGCTCATTGGTATGAAGATTGATATCAATCGTCGTAAGTTTGTACTTGCGAACAAGACTGGTGGCTTCTCTGGCCCAGCAGTGAAGCCGGTAGCGGTTCGTATGGTGTATGAAGTAGCGCAGGCAGTACAGATTCCTATTATTGGTATGGGTGGTATTGCAAATGCAGAAGATGCAATAGAATTCATTTTGGCCGGTGCCACAGCAGTATCTGTAGGAACGATGAACTTTGTGGACCCCAGGACTACGGAAAAGGTTGTTCAAGGTATTGAAGAGTATATGCGTAAGTATGATGTACAGGATATCAAGGAACTGATTGGTGCAGTGAATCAGTAGTAGAGTCGTTTGGTAAGTTTTGACTGTGGGAAGAAGCGAATCTGAGCCTCTCTTCGGTCAGAAAAGAATATTCCCTCAGAGAGGCATCAGATTCTGCTTCTCTAGAAAACTTAGATTGTTTCAGCCACCTCTTTTTGACGAGAATCCAATATTTTTTGAAAATAAGGGTTAAGTATGGAACGATTCTATCCGATACAATACTTACCAAGTATAGCTACAACCATAGAAAGGAGACGAAAAACATGGATGTAAATGGAGTTACAAGTGTAGCAAGCAGTAATATGGTGCAGGCAGGAAGCAAGACAGAGACAGCAGCTGTAGAGGCACAGGCTGAAAAGACTTCCACTTCTTTTAGCGAAGAAGCGGCAGTTTTTGAGAAAAGCGAGGCAGCAGCACCTGCAAAGACCTATACCCCTAACACGGATATGGTGGCAAAGCTGAAGGCAGATGCAGAGGCAAGAACCAGCCAGCTGCAGGATATTGTAAATAAGCTGTTAACCAAGCAGGCCGGAACCTATAATGCAGCTAATGGGTTAAAGAGTCTTTTTGAGAATCTTGAAGTGGATGAGGCAACTCGTGCGCAGGCTGAGAAAGACATTGCAGATGATGGATACTGGGGCGTAGATCAGACCTCTTCCAGAATCTTTGATTTCGCTATGGCACTGTCCGGTGGTGATCCCGACAAGATGGAACAGATGCGTGATGCATTCACCAAGGGATTCAAGCAGGCAACTGGTACCTGGGGAGCTGATCTTCCTGATATCAGCCAGAGAACCGCAGAAGCTGTTTACCAGAAGTTCGATGATTACAAGAAGCAGATGGAAGAGCAGACTGCTGGAACCGTATAAACAAACATCAGGGACACTCCTTATCCCATTAGGACCGTCCTAGGAAAGGAACACAGGGGCGCAAAATGCGCCCCTTTTTATATGGAAAAGTGAGTTATTCGCTTTAAATGATTTAAAAGCGAATAAAAAAATAATTAAAGCGAATAAAAATTGACTTAAAACGAATAATGTACTATTTTATTAGGAAAGGTTAGGTGAGCATATGAAAATTTCAGAAGAAAGAAAAAAACAGATTATTATTTATTTGCTTGAAAAAATATACCAGAAGCATGAATCTATCTCAAAAACTGTGATGGAAGCATTTGATATCAACCAAAATACGGTTCATAGGTATATTAACCAATTAGTAGACGATGGCGTAATCCGAAGAGTAAAACGTGGACAGTATGAACTAGTCTCAAATGTACATGAATATAATATAACCAAAGGGGAGAAAACTATGGTGGATGATACCGTTGCATATACACGATATCTCTCGCCGTTGATTCAGGAATTTGGAAATAATGTTCAGCACATCTGGAATTACACATTTAGTGAGATGATGAATAATGTTATTGACCACGCAAATGCTGAAAAAGTTAGCATCATAGTGGAACAGAATTATCTTTCAACTACGGCTATTATAGTCGATGACGGTATCGGTATATTTCAAAAAATAAAAGAGTACTTTAATTTTGAGACACTTGAAGAAGCAATTGGTGAACTGTTTAAAGGGAAGTTAACAACAGATGCGAAGAATCATTCCGGTGAAGGGATTTTTTTTAGCTCTAAAATGATGGATGACTTTTTTATTGTATCGAGTGGTAAGATTTTTACGACAAATAAATTCGATAACACAAGAATTATTGATATGGCATCTGAAAATACAAAGGGAACAATTGTGTTGATGAAGTTGTCGAATTACACAAATAAGGAAGCGAAGGAAGTATTTGATTTATATGCTAATGTTGATGGAGGATTTATAAGGACAAGGATCCCTTTGAAGAATTTCTTTGAAACTTCGCCTGTGTCACGTTCACAAGCAAAACGAGTTTGTAACAGATTAGAAAAATTTAAAGAAGTTATTTTAGATTTTGATGGAGTTGACTGGATAGGACAGGCTTTTGCACATCAACTATTTGTTGTGTTTGCAAAGGAACATCAGGATATAACACTGCATCCAGAAAATATGAACCAGGATATTTCGAAAATGTATAATCACGTGTTATTACAATAATATGATACGCATTCAGACTAAAGTGTTAAGTGCCGTTGATTCGGGATACCAAAATGAAGAAATACAATGAGAAGAAGTTGTAGTTTTATAAAAGGGGAGAAAAAATGCCTAGTATTGGATACATTATAGCCGGCATAGTAGTTATTGTACTTGTTTTTCTTAAACTATCGGGACTGCTAGGAAAAAAAGATGGCTGGGTCTCAAGGAACGACTTTGAGAATGCTAAGAGAGCATTACGACCTAATTTTTCTGCAGGAGAGTTTGAGAGATTTATTACTTTTCTTAATGGATATAAAGGAGGATACGTTCGTCGTCAATCGGGGATGATTGTATTTCAAGATTATACAGGAAAAGAAAAAGGCGATCTCAAAGGAATTTTTTATAATTTAGTGTTTCCAAATCCCAATATCAGCGTGTGCCAGAAAGAAGAGTTTAGAAAATTTCTATTAAATGTTGGCGTAACTGGTATAGATAGAAGGCCGGATTATGAAACGAGAGACAGCAAGTTGAAGAATCATAAATCTGGAGAAGAGTTCAAAAGAAAAGAAGTGGGAAATATAGGCGAGCAAGTTGTTAGGAACGAATTGACCAAACTTCAAAATATGGGATACTCTGTTATAAACGGTCCTGTTCTTAAGAATGGTGCAGAGTGTAAAGAGTATGATCACATTGTTGTTGGTGCGAATGGTGTGTTTTGCCTAGAAACAAAAGCATTTGGTATGACAGAAGGGAGAAGTACCAAGGCGGCCTTATTTATTGATGATGGCGATAAGTGGATTATTAGGAAAAATAAAGTGAACAGAAGTCTTGAATCGCCAACGGCGCAGATACTGGTTGAACAACAGTTTTTGGCAAATATTATTAGTGACTCTTGTCTGCTTGAAGTACATCCTATTCTTGTACTGTGTAACAGAGAACTGTTCGTAAAGAATAATATATCGTTGCCCTACAGAATAGTTAGGGTTGACGAGTTGTGTGAGTGTATTAGGCAGTATAAGGATGTTGTTACGGATAATGATAGAATGTTTATCTTGTCCGATATTGATAAACATAGAATAAATCAATAGAACATCGAGTAGAATATCGGGGACGGTCCTTTTGGGCACAGGTGTGTCCCTTTGAGTTGTAGCAGAGGGACACTCCTTATCCCATTAGGACCGTCCCCAGGAGGAAAGGGAGAATGACAGTGCAACATAATAAGAAAATATTATTTTTACTAATGATGTTACTCATTTCATTTGGCTTATGTGGCTGTGGAAGTGTGAGTGGCAAAGCAAAAAAAGCAGCGCAGGAATATTTGCAAGATAAATATGGTCAAGAAGCAAAAATCGTGAAATCGGAAAAGAATTATAACTTTACGGGACCGGGTGGAGGCTTGTTGCCAACCGGTATTGAGTCAGATGAAAGTTATAATTTTGTTGTAGAAATGGGGAGCGAGCAGTTTGACGTCTGCTTAATATATGATGGTTCAAAGTATTATGGTTATGATAACTACGAAGCGGGACTAATTAAGGCAGAAGTAATCGATGATGTTGAGCGTCAGCTTGGTATTAGTTGTGCAGATGCATTTTTGTCTTATGGTGAAATATACGAGAAGTATGGAACAAACATGATTCACGAGCCCTTTTCAGATTTGGCATCGATTTATGAAAATGGTAAGTTTGCAATCATTATAGCAACCTATGATGCAATTAATTTGGATAAGGTTGAGGAGTATGCGACGAAATATAGTGTCGAGGATGAGAAGAGTATTCTTCGAATAGAGATTATACAGTATAAGGATGTTATTCCCGAACTAAGCTTTTCTTCTTTCTCGGAGGCGAATGATCCACAATATGCACTGGACTGGTGCACCATTTCCAATGGCAGTGTTAAGCACCACGATGATTGATATCCGTTGAAAAAAGAGCAGTGTGAGGCGCGGTGGTTATTTAATCAGCTTTTGAATCTTTGCGGCATCGTATACCACTTGGTAAAAATTAGGTACTCTTTGGCACAGGAGTGTCTCTTTGATTTGTATCAGAGGGACACTCCTTATCCCATTAGGACCGTCCCCCGGGGAGGTACGCAGGAGGCGCAAAATGCGCCTCTTTTTTGTAGGGTAAAAGTTTGAGGAAAATTGGGGAAATGGCTTGATATACTACGTTTATCAAGGACTAGCCCCACCTTGACGGTGAGCCTAGTCCTAGTTGTATTTATTAAATGTGTGGAGGATATGTATGAAAAAGAAGTATGTTGTTTTGTTACTTACTTGCGTATTTGTGGGATCATCAATGAGCGCTTGTGGTAAAACGGAAATTCCTGAAATGGTGCAGGAGGAGGTAGTTGAAGAAAATATTCCAGAGAAGCAGCAGGAGCAGGAAGAACCGGAGATAGAAGAGGTTGAGGAAGAGGAACAGGTTGTTGAAGAAATTCCTGATGCAGGAGAGGAATATGAAATATCTAGTGTGAGTCGAATGGGAGATGGCTTTTGCTGGGCTTATGCAGACGAATTGGGGCGCGTACTCATGAGTGTTGAGGGCGACTATATTTGTAGTATTACAGGGGACATTCGCGACGTGGGAGAAATCGCAAATGGAATAACCTATTATACTGTTGAGAAAGAAAATGACTATAAAGAAGTATATGATTTACATGTTCTGAATACAAAAGGTGAAGAAGTATATTTTGCTGATGATGTGGATTATGTGCTCAGTGACGATGACGGAAATATTATATATGCGAAAACAGAAGCAGATTATTCTTCGTCATCATGTAAAACATATTTACTGCATAGTAAGGATCAGTCAGTTGATTCCCTGGAAATTGAAACCAGTTATGACAATAATCTCGAGGCCTACAGAATTACTGAAGGTGTCTATGTTTTAATGTGGTGGTATTTGGATTTTAACAGAAATATTGCATTCCAATTTGATCATGAAGCTAAGCTGGCCGATGATAATTATATTTATGTGGATGTGGCTGGTATAAACTTACATTCACGAATTGACAAAAAGTCTTTGGAAAATATTTCAACGAAGGACGAGTTTGATGCGTTGGTAAATGCTAATGCAAATGATTTATATAATTTCCAGTATATTTCTGATAAGCACTATGTAGGAAATTATTATAACGATAATGGAACTAGCGATATTTTGGATATGAATGATAATGTAATTTTTGCTTTTGATGAGTACATGCAGGATTTAGATTATGCATCCACAGGAGAGTATCTAGGTGTAACATTTATGGGGGCTGACTATCGGGGCTATGTTACCATTTATGATATGGATTTTAATGTGGTTTTAGAACCACTGGCGGTTAGTGAAGAAGGGGGTATGTGCTCCATACAGCCTGTAGGTAAGGAACATTTCCTTGTGGATTCATCGATTGTTGGTATAGATGGAAAGGTGTATGAGGTGACGGATGATAAGTCTAGCCTTGTGAGCGAATATGCCAATCTGGATCATCATCGTTGGATATTAGAAAATGGTTATCTTTTGGTTTCTGGGCGACTTTATGATGTGAGTGGAAATCAAGTTAAAAAGGTCTTGAAAAAGTAAACATCGACATTAGGCAACATGGACCACATCAGGCGGTCCATTTGGACACAGGAGTGTCCCTTTGATTTGTATCAGAGGGACACTCCTTATCCCATTAGGACCGTCCCCGGGAAGGTACGCAGGAGGCGCAAAATGCGCCTCTTTTTTGTAGGGTAAAAGTTTGAGGAAAGCTGGGGAAATGGCTTGATATACTACGCTTATCAAGTGCTGTGGCCCCTTGACAGTGCCCACAGCACTATTATTTTGTTGATGAAAGGTTAAGCGGTATATGAAAAAGAAACTGGTATGTGTACTATTTTGTGCGTGTTCTGCATTTGTTGTTCTTGCTGGTTGTGGCAAAGGAAATGTTCAAAATCAAGAGAATATGGTAGAAAGTGAAAGTGCTGGCGAAGAGAGTGAGGCTTCATCTTTAACAGCAGTAACGAGTAGTGATTCTGTGGATGAAGAAGCTGTGCAAATTGAGGAAACATTGGAAGAAGAGCAGGAAGTAGATGTTATAGCAGACGCTATTGCTGATTCTTGGATTAAATCAATTGATGTATTAACATTTACGGATTATAGCCAGATTGCAGAACTATATGGTGAATCAGAAGATCATTCATACATATATGAGGATTCTACATATGGTCCTTATGGATTCGCTTTTTCTGATACACATGGTGTGACGTCAGTAGCATTAGATTTTTTTAGGTATAATGCTGAGAATATGCGAAGACAAAAACAGGATTATTATGACCAGTATGCTATTACTTCTGATTTACTTACGGAATACTGTAATGAGTCTTTTACTGGATTTTATAACGATGCTGGTCTAGATAAGATGAATTATAAGGAAATCCAAGAACTGTTTGGAAATAAAGGAGTAATCGTTAAGTTATCAAAAGATGTACCGGGTGCACAACACTTCTATGTGATGGTCGAATGGTATGTTTCAGATATCAATAAGACATTTGTGGTGTATTTTGATAGAAATGGTAATGTTACAAAAGGAAAATATGGTAGCTTTCAATTTTGGGAGGTAAAATAATTTGGTGGTTAAGAACACCGGGAATCGTTCACAAAAACATCGGGGACGGTCCTAATGGGATAAGGAGTGTCCCTCTGATGCAAATCAAAGTGACACTCCACTGCCCAAAAGGACCGTCCCTGGGAGTGGTCTAGTTTTCATAAATTCCTCAAACCGCTGGTCAATCCGTTTCTCAAAGAGAGTATACTTTTCATAATTGAAGTCTCTGCAATAGATTGGCCCGTCTGTGCCCTCTAGGGATTGCAGTACAATTTCACCATAATCCTTACTGTAGAAAACTTCTCTGAGTTCTCGCTTATTTGTAGACGGATTAAAGAATAACGATTCGTAATAGTTGTCTAAAAATTCAGCATATATAGGAAGAATATCATTCCTGCTCACCTTTCCATCCAACCGATAATAAATAAACTCTGCGGGGTTCTCTTCACCGTCGGCTAGGGCACGGAAAGTCTCAGTCATTTCTCCGCCTAAGGCTGATACAAATTCTTCCTCGTTAATTCCGTTTCTTCTCAGAAGCCATAAAAACAAATATGCAAATTCATTACAACTATAAATATTAATCTCGTCAATCGCTTCTGGATGCTTCTCTAAATACTGATCAAAGTAGCTTTCCACATCATCGATAGTACTTCGCTCTTCCTCGGACATACGGTCAAGTAAAATATTCCTGTACTCATCCCAGGTATCGTCCCAGCTCCATTCTGCGTTAAAGGATGAGAACTTCCACGACGAAGCGTTTTCAGACACATTCTCCTTTGGGATGGCTTTCATCGACATTCCTTTATGAAATCCATACATGGAAAGAATGGTAATTGTTTCGCAAATTGCAATGGTAATCATGGCTCCAATTGCCTCATGATCGCCACCCGCCACTTCTTTGATAAACTGGAATAATAGTGCTGACATAGCAGCAACCAGGTACATTCCAATCATCGGCAGAAATATATACTTTTTCCCTTTTCTTACACGATTAATCTCGCCAATATTAATTGCCGTTACAAGCAAAAAAAGCACCAACATTGCCTGTCCATAGATTTCCCCTTCTGTCATCATGACAAAAGAGGCCACAGACATTAAAAGACTGAAAATCGTTAATAATACAAGGATTATACATTTAATACTATTGCTCATCTGTTTACATTGGGGACGGTCCTTTTGGGATTAGGAGTGTCCCTCTGATGCAAATCAAAGTGACACTCCTGTGCCCAAAAGGACCGTCCCCGGGAAAGGTACTATTCAATTAGTTCATGAATTTTTGTGGCATCGTATACCACTTTAGTGACTTTATTTACTTCAATCTGGAACAGGGCATTGGCTGCAATGTGTTCGGCAACCTGCTCTACATCACGAATACCGGAGGTGCCGGAGCAAAGGTCTACAATGACTTCCAGACCATCATCGGTAATTTCTATTTCATCATTGGTCATGCCCATTCTCTTTAAAATCTTAGGTAGAGCAAATTTACTGAAGATAACCTTCTTTTCCTCTTTGGTATAGTCCGGAATCTCAATGACGGCAAAACGGGACATGATAGGTGCGCTGATTTTGCTCTTATCATTGGCGGTAGCAATAGGATAAACGCCATCGGTAGGAATCATACATTCCATGTAGTTGTCAGTGAATCCTAAGTTATCTAATAATGTCAGTAAAACATCGGCAGGATTTCCGTTGCCCTTGCCCTCGTTTGCCTTATCCAACTCGTTAATGATGAATACCAGTTTGGACTCCCCGGCTTGGGAGAAGGCTTCCATAATAATACCTGGCTTGGCATTGGCATATACACGGGAAGAACCGGTGAGCTGCTCAGGGTCATTGATAGAACTCATATCCAGTGTAGTCCATGCAAGCTTTAAAATTTTAGCGACTGCGTAAGCTACCTGCGATTTACCAGTACCAGCGGGACCAACAATTAAAAGTCCATAGGCAGGAAGGGTATGGGTACGATTGATCTGAATAATGGTTTCGATGACACGCTGCTTTACCTTCTCCATGCCATAGAGTTCTTCGTCTAAAATGCGTCTTGCTTCCACCGGATCAATAGCAGAGAAATAATTACTCTTCCAATTAATGCCCATCATAACGGAAAGAGCACGAAGAGCATGGCGACGTTCCTCGGGGGAGACTTCATTGGACTTTGCTACGGCTAAATTGCGGCGAGCCCAGACCTGAATGTTTTCGGGCAGAGTCTTGCCTGCGCAGGAGATGAAGTCAGTGATAGACTGGATACTGGTAAGCTTCATGCTGTCGCCATCGATGTCTCGATCGTCGCTGTCTTCGTCAATAGCTTCCTCTACTGGGGGATCGCTGGAAAGCAGACGGTCAATCATATACTGAAGGAACCCGTTTTCAGAGGATACCTTACCGCTGTTACTTTGCGCCAACTCTCTGATTTTATATACTGCGTATCCTTCTTCTGTCGGATAGCCGGACAGCTTAATCTTGATATGATTTTCGCCTAACCATTTAATTAAGCTAGTAAATCTTGAATCGATTTTAAGAATGTCGAACCAGACCTTTTCATCACTGTCTGGATTATGAAATTCAAAAGAACTCCGCTTAATGGGATTAATGAACATACCGTTGGAATGGTGTTTCAGGGCTCCATTTTTATCCTCTAATATAAGGATAGGATGTTCTTTACTTGTCTCGTTTTCATACGACTTGAAAGTAGTATAGGTGCAGATGGCGTCGGCCTTGTTGCCTTCGTCCTTATTAAAATCAAAAACGGGCATGGGTAAATTCTCCTTTAATGTATAAGGAAAGATAGAAAATCCAGCAAAGAAGGGAACTTTATCTTTCCTTTTTTAGTATTATTAAAATAGTACCATATTAAGATGTAAAAACATATAAAAAAGCCCATTTTACTTGCATAAAAGGGGTGTGGGTTGTATAGTATTTATCGGATAAAATTTTCTTCGAAAACACAGGAGGATATCATGGCAAAAGAAAAAGTTGTACTTGCGTACTCTGGTGGTCTTGATACTACCGCAATCATTCCTTGGTTAAAGGAAACCTACGGTTATGACGTAGTATGTTGCTGCGTAGACGTAGGACAGGAAAGCGAATTGGAAGGACTTGACGAGAGAGCAAAGTATTCTGGCGCTGAGAAATTATATATTGAAGATGTTGTTGATGAACTTTGTGATGAATATATTATGCCTACCGTAAAGGCTGGTGCAGTATATGAGAATAAGTACTTACTTGGTACTTCCTTTGCAAGACCCGTAATTGCAAAGAAACTTGTAGAAGTAGCTCGTAAGGAAGGTGCTGTTGCCATCTGCCATGGTGCAACTGGTAAGGGTAATGATCAGCTTCGTTTTGAGCTTTCTATTAAGGCTCTTGCTCCAGACATCAAAGTAATCGCTACCTGGAGACAGCCTGAGTGGACCATGCAGTCTAGAGAAGATGAGATTGATTTCTGCAAGGCACATGGAATTGATCTTCCTTTCGATACCGCACACTCTTACAGCCGAGATAGAAATATCTGGCATATCAGCCATGAAGGCTTAGAGTTAGAGAACCCTGCATGCGCACCGAATTATGATGACTTATTAGTTCTTTCTGTATCTCCTCAGAATGCACCTGATGAAGCAGAAGATGTAGAACTTGATTTTGAAGCCGGCGTACCTGTTGCATTAAATGGCAAGAGAATGAAGGTTTCTGATATCATCAGAGAATTAAATCGTCTTGGCGGCAAGCATGGTATCGGTATCATTGATATCGTAGAGAACCGTGTTGTAGGTATGAAGAGCCGTGGCGTATATGAAACTCCTGGTGGAACTATTCTTATGGAGGCTCATAAGCAGCTTGAGGAAATCTGCCTTGACAGAGAGACCCTTGGATACAAGAATATGATGGCTATTAAGTTCGCTGATCTTGTATATGAAGGAAAGTGGTTCACTCCTCTTCGTGAGAGCATGTCTGCTTTCGTAGATAAGACCCAGGAAACGGTAACTGGTAAGGTAAAGATGAAGCTTTATAAGGGCAACATTATTAAGCAGGGAACCACCTCACCTTATTCTTTATATTCTGAGAGTCTTGCTTCCTTCACTACTGGTGACCTTTATGATCATCATGATGCATCTGGATTCATCACCCTCTTTGGTCTTCCCATGAAGGTTAGAGCAATGATGAAGCAGAACATTGAGACCAATAAGAAGTAATGTAAGCGGCTGTCGTCACTTTGAGACATGGGAAATTCCCGCAGTAATGACCGATTGATAAAAACAGACAAGGAGCAATCATTTAATGTGGTTGCTCCTTTTTTATATTGGACGGCGGGAAAGAGGATGCAGCGACGCAATGATATTGCATAACACTAAATGTATAATATTTAATGAAATAATGTTATACTGATAAAAGAGGTGAAATGTATGTTTTCGGAAATTATAACGAATGATTACAAAATGCAATTATCTGGAACCAGTGAAGGGAGCCAGGACAAGTATTATAAAGATGGCTACTGGTATAAAGAAAATAAACATGGCGATGAGGCGATGGCGGAATACCTTTCATCTAAATTATTAACGTACTCTTCTTTGCAGGCGTCGGAGTATATTCTGTATGAAATGGGGACGATTAATGGAAAGAAAGGATGTAGAAGCAGACATTTTCTGGCAGAAGATGAGGAATTAGTTACATTTTATAGATTATATTTTAATGAAACGGGAGAAGATCTTTCGAAGAAATACACGAGATACGGAACGGCAGAAGAACGCATAGCTTTCACTATAGATGAAATGAAAAGAATTGCGGGGGTGGATGTTTGTGACTATTTGCGAAAGGTAATTACATTAGATCGAATTATTCTAAATGAAGATAGACATGTGAATAACCTGGCACTTATATATGGAGGGAAAGGTTTTCGACCGGCTCCTATTTTTGATAATGGAATCTCCTTGCTTACAGCAAATCGAAGTGTTTCTCAGCAGATGTCAATGGAAGAAAATGTAAGGAAAGTTATAGCGAGGCCATTTTCGGGTGATTTTGAGAAGGCGTATTCCTGCTTGGGAAAAGGATTCGATTTGAATATAGAAGAGGCAGTGAAATGGCTGCTAACGGAAGAGGCGTCTTTTGAACAAAAGGTTTTATTGCATCAGTTAGAACATCTGGAGGGGATATGATGGAAAACTGTCGAGAACTTTACTATTATTATTTAATGAAAAAATCAGAAGTGGAACAAAGGCTTCAAGAGATCGAAATAGAACTGCAGGAACTAGGTGTGCAAGTGACGTATACCAATATATTTATAAAGAAAATTCAAGGAAGACTGTACTATTATGGGCAGTGGTATGAAGGGAACAACTTGATGAATAAGTCGTTAGGACGAGTAAGTCCTGGCAGTATAGCAGAGATAGAAGCAAAAATCGAGCGATATAAGGAACTGAAGGAGAAGAAGAAAGAAAAAGAAGAAATGCTTTCTTTCGTTACCAAGAGCCTAAACCGGTTGAAACGTCAGAAAGAGAAAGACAAACAGTCAGAGGAAAACTATACTTTTGAAGTGTATTGGAAAAATGAAATTGCTTCTAGGGTATATGTGAGAGGGGAAGAAATAAGAGTCACAAGGTTAATTAAACATCCCGTAAAACAAATTTTTGCGAAGGATAAGATGACCAGACATCAGCTCAATACAATTTTCCTTTCGCGTTGTTGGGATCCTGACAGGCAGGATAGCGATTTGTTGCTGAAGGGATTGGAACTGGAGACATTTAATCCTAGGGAAATTGTAAAAAAGACCCATGGTGTTATGTATAATGACTTCATTTGGTTTCGTTTTCCAGGGGAGAACTTGCGGGCGGAAGATGTACTTTGCCGTTAGGAAGTGTTGTTTGCTAAGGAAAATAGAATAAGTGTGCTAGAATAGAGACGAACTTATTAGTATGACTAGGAGATAATAAAATGTTCTGTAAATCTTGTGGGGCGCTCATCGACCCTGATTCAAAATTTTGTGATAAGTGTGGAGAAACTGTTTCGGAAGAAAAGAGTACAAAAGCTGCTAAACCCAAGGGGGGAAGGAAAGAATAAGAAAATGCTTCCAGTAATCATAGGGATAGTAGCAGTTGTTATCGTGGCTGTTGTTTTGATTGTTGTTCTTAATCGAAAAGAGTCTTTCAGAAATGTACTTGTAAATGATCATGCAGGAACCGTGTCTCTTGAAAGAAAAGAAAGCAGTATGGAGATTGCGAAAGATATGCGGCTAATCCCTAAGGATTTTGTTTCTGTAGAAGACGCCTCTTCTTTGGATTTGCTTGTGGATGATGATAAGCATATTGCAGTGCGGAGTAATACAGAGTTTACAGTGGATGCTACGGGAAATCCAGAAAAGGGATTGGTAACAATCAATATAACCAGTGGAAAAACCTACATTAAAATTGATCATCCTTTAAATGAAAAAGATGGTTTTCAGGTAACAACTCCAAATGCAACCATTAGCGTGCGAGGAACGATCTTTACAGTAGACTATGATCCTGCCAGAGGCCTTACTCGTGTGGAATGCGTGGAAGGCAAGGTAAATGTTGCAGCACTTAGCGGTGATGAGATAGATCTTGTTGCCGGGGAGAGCGCAGAAGTGGTGGATGTCATTACGGTTGGAACGATTCAACAGAATGAGATGGATGCTATTGTGCATGTGTTTGAAGGCGGTGATGGCAGCGTGATTATTGAAGAGGAAGCGGAGGAGACCGCAGCTCCCTTCGATGATGGTTTGGGCGATGTAGCTGATGATGGTGAAGCTACGATCTTCGAGGCTGTTGTGCTTCGAGAGTCAGATAGTGATATTGCCAATGCGAATGTGGGGGATATCGTTTTCTATGGTGAATACAATGAAATGCCTCTTGCATGGGATGTACTTTCTATGGAGGATGGGGAAGCGTATTTAATCTGTTCAAACACCATGCCGCCCAGAGTATTTGATCAGCCGGGAGCAGATTATAAGACGGCAGTTCCTGTGAGTTATGAGGATAGTGCATTAAGAGACTATTTGATTAATGAACTGCAGTACGAGATATTTACGGAGGATGAACTTCTGCTTCTTAGTGACAGGCCGCTAGAAATGAACTCTGCGGAAGAATACTATCGTTCCCTAAATATTGATAATGATTATTATAAACTATCGCCAGCATCGGGGGAAATAAGAGATAAGATTTTCCTGCCTAGCGTATATGAATTGTTGGTGTATTATGATGCGTACCCCGCAGAAGGACTTACCTATGTTTACGATGCAGCAACAACACCAATGAACGGTGGGAAGGTAGGCTGTTGGTGGCTTCGAACGGGCGGGTTCCAGTATGGGAATCGACAGATGTGCGTATATAATGATTGGATTGATGGTGGGGGAATGGTATATTCTGTGGACTGGATAGAAGTTCGCCCAGCTATTAGAGTAAGATATGACGTTTCCAAGCGCACTGTGTCATCTACACCGGAAAATACAGAAGCAGAAACCTACAGCGTCATGGATTTAAGCGGATGGTATTACACGGACGAAGATTTGGCAATAAGCGACCAGCTGGAAATTGTTCCAAAGGGCGATGGAACATTTAGCATCAGTCTGTATATCTGGAGACAGGACAATTTTGAAAACCAGACAGGTATAGTAGATGAAAATGGAAACATTATCTTCTCTGGGGCGCCTAGTGGAATTATATCGATTGACAGAGGAAAGCTTAAAGTGGAACTGACCTCGACGAAGGGATACCTCAAAGAAGGAATGGTGCGTTATTTCATGCTGCCGTAGGATGCGTTGCTATGGAGAATTAAGCGGGTTCTTGGATTGTATGGATATCGGGATAGCGTGCTGATTATTATGATGTGGAATAGGTGATGAAAAAATGTCCAAATCTCTAAAAAAGGGGATTTGGACATTTTTAATGACATAAAGTGATATTTTATATTTCCCATCTTCCGCTGGCACCGCAGGGAAGAACGTAATCGGAGTCTTTTACAGGAAGACCGATTTCTTCGCTGTGAACATGACCACCATGTTTTTCTTCGACCGCTTTCTTAATCATATAAGTAAGAACACCGGGTTGTAGTCCTGTGGTGTAGGAATTGACCAGGAAGAACAGTGGATTATCGCTTAATAGCTCAGCGGCGGAAGAGATGAGGGGGAAGACACAGTCTTCTAGCTTCCAAATCTCGCCTTTGGGACCTCTTCCATAGGAGGGCGGATCCATGATGATGCCGTCATAGTGGTTGCCTCGGCGAATTTCACGATCAATAAACTTTTGGCAGTCATCCACGAGCCAACGGCAACTGGTTTCGGGAAGCCCGGAGCTGATAGCATTTTCTTTGGCCCACTGAACCATGCCTTTGGAAGCATCCACGTGGGTGACATGTGCACCCGCAGCCGCAGCGGCCAGGGTTGCCCCTCCAGTGTAGGCGAAGAGGTTGAGAACTTTCACATCAGTTCTGCCAGAATTTTTAATCTTTGTATAAAACCAGTCCCAGTTGGTTGCCTGTTCGGGAAAAAGACCAGTGTGTTTAAAGGAAAATGGCTTTAAATGGAAGGTAAGGGTATCGCCAGGGAGATCATAATGTATGGTCCATTCCTTGGGAAGGTCACGAAACTCCCATTCGCCGCCCCCTTTGCTGGAGCGATGATAATGTCCATTCCATTTTCTCCAGCCGGGATGTTCCTTCGGTGTATTCCAGATAACCTGAGGGTCAGGACGAAGCAGGGTGTATTTTCCCCAGTTTTCGAGTTTTTCTCCCTCAGAAGTATCTAATATTTCATAGTCTTTCCAGTTGTTAGCGACCCACATATCTTTTCTCTTTCTATAAATAATATATCTTTATAATAATGTATTGCGTTATCTGTTTCTGCGGGGAATCTTTGCCCTATCCAAATATCCAATAGCAGTTTCTTCTATATATAATACATTATGTCAACCGCTCTTGCATATCCGTCTACATTATAATATAATCCCTTTACTAGCACAAATACCCAAGAATTTGTGCTGCTATGTCTATATTTTGTGGATTTCGCTGTTTCGCCGAAATTTAGTGAAAAATTTTGTCAAAAATTTCAAAAAAGTTCTTGCATTATAAAAATCCCGTGATATAATGGCTATTGCTGTGGCATGATAGCGATGAAGCGTGAGGTTGCTATGAGTGCGAAAGTGCTTATAGGTTTTCCGTGGAGCGAATGTCAATGCGGAGTCTGTGATCCGCAAATAACTTGACGACAAGTCACTGTACGAACCGTCTGCATGAGGCAGAAACGACGTGTAAAACTAAATGTGAGTTTAGGACACACACGGGTAAGTGTACAGTCACCAGCTTGTCGTACTTAGAGAAAAATTAAAAGTACGAAAAGGAGGCGACTTTTTTTATGGCAAATCAGGCAAGAATGAGAGTCACATTAAAAGCGTATGATCATCAGTTAATTGATGCATCAGCAAAGAAGATTATCGAAACAGTTAAGAAGAACGGTGGAGAGGTTTCCGGACCAGTTCCCCTGCCTACTAAGAAAGAGGTAGTAACCATTCTTCGTGCAGTACACAAGTACAAGGATTCCAGAGAACAGTTCGAGCAGAGAACTCACAAGAGACTCATCGATATCATGAATCCTTCCCAGAAGGTTGTTGAATCCCTTCAGAAGATGGATATGCCTGCTGGTGTAAGTTTCGATGTAAAGATGAAATAATTGTTTTAAGAAAGAAAAAAGCCTCTACTAACTTTATGTATAGCCCCAAGGGGTACGGGAAACACAGAACCCAGTAGCGAAAGCCTATACCGCTTTAGTAGAAAATAAGGAGGAAAAAATGAAGAAAGCAATTTTAGCTACTAAGATTGGTATGACCCAGATCTTCGCAGAAGACGGCGCACTGATCCCCGTAACTGTATTACAGGCTGGTCCCTGCACAGTTACTCAGGTAAAGACTGTAGAGAATGATGGCTACAGCGCAGTACAGGTCGGCTTCGTTGACAAGAAGGAAAAGATTGTTAACAAGGACAAGGCTGGCAAGAAGGAAATCGTACATCGTCACGGTGTAAACAAGCCCCTCCAGGGACACTTCGCAAAAGCTGGCGTTTCCGCTAAGAGATATTTAAGAGAGTTCCGTTTTGAGAACGCAGAAGAGTATCAGTTAGCACAGGAAATCAAGGCAGATATCTTCGCAGAAGGCGATAAGATTGATGCAACTGCTACCTCTAAGGGTAAAGGTTTCCAGGGTGCTATCAAGCGTCACGGTCAGTCCAGAGGACCTATGGCACACGGTTCCAAGTATCACAGACATGCTGGTTCCAACGGTGCTTGCTCCTCCCCTTCCAGAGTATTCAAGGGAAAGAGAATGCCCGGACACATGGGTTGCGTAACTGTAACTGTAAAGAACCTTGAGGTTGTTCGTGTAGATGCTGACAAGAACTTAATTCTTGTTAAGGGTGCAGTACCTGGACCTAAGAAGGCACTTGTTACGATTAAAGAGACCACAAAGGCTGAAGCATAAGAAAGTCGAAAGGAGGACAACTTATCATGGCAACAGTTAATGTATTAAATATGGAAGGCAAGGAAGTTGGCACGATCGACTTAAGCGATGCAATCTTCGGTGTAGAAGTAAACGAGCACTTATTACATCTTGCAGTTGTGCAGCAGCTTGCTAACAATCGTCAGGGAACCCAGAAGGCAAAGACCCGTTCTGAAGTATCCGGTGGCGGAAGAAAGCCTTGGAAGCAGAAGGGAACCGGTCACGCAAGACAGGGTTCAACCAGATCTCCTCAGTGGACTGGTGGTGGTGTAGTATTCGCTCCCGTTCCTAGAGATTATGAGACCAAGATGAACAAGAAGGAAAAGAGAGCAGCACTTAAGAGCGCTCTTACCGATAAGGTTCAGAACCAGAAACTCATCGTTCTTGATGAACTTAAGCTTGATGAAGTTAAGACTAAGAGAATGGCTGAGATTCTTAAGAATATTAAGGCTGAGAAGGCTTTAGTAGTTACGGAAGATAAGGATCAGAATGTAATCCTTTCTACCAGAAACATTGCTGACGCTAAGAGCGCTATGACCGGCACCATGAACGTATATGATGTAATGAACGCTGGTACCGTAGTACTTACCAAGGCAGCGGTAGCAAAGATTGAGGAGGTATATGCATAATGGCAGCAGTTGAATATTATGACGTAATTTTAAAGCCTCTTGTAACCGAGAAGAGCATGGATATTATGGCTGAGAAGAAGTACACATTCCTTGTACATACCGAAGCTAATAAGACCCAGATCAAAGAAGCAGTTGAGAAGATGTTCGATGGCGTTAAAGTAGCTAAGGTGAACACCGTTAACCAGGATGGCAAGACCAAGCGTCGTGGCCGTATCGAAGGTAAGACTGCAGCAACCAAGAAAGCTATCGTACAGCTTACCGCTGATAGCAAAGACATTGAGATCTTCTCAGGTCTGTAAAATCAGGTTGCAACCATACACAAGTCAAGTGTGATAATAAACGTAAAAGGAGATAAAAGACATGGGTATCAAAACATATAATCCCTATACCCCGTCCCGTAGAAACATGACCGGTTCTGATTTCTCCGAGATCACTAAGAGCACTCCTGAAAGAAGTCTCTTAGACTCTAAGAAGAAGAACAGCGGTCGTAACAACCAGGGCAAGATTACCGTTCGTCATCACGGCGGCGGAAACAGACAGAAGTACAGAATCATCGACTTCAAGAGAAATAGCAAAGATGGCGTTCCTGCAAAGGTTATCGGTATCGAGTACGATCCTAACAGAACTGCAAACATCGCATTAATCTGCTATGCAGATGGCGAGAAGGCATACATCCTTGCGCCTCAGGGCTTAACCGATGGCATGACCGTTATGAACGGTGCTACCGCAGAAATCCGCGTAGGTAACTGCTTACCTCTTTCTGAAATCCCTGTAGGTACCCTGGTACATAATATTGAGCTTTTCCCTGGTAAGGGTGGTCAGATGGTAAGAAGTGCTGGTAACAGCGCACAGCTGATGGCAAAAGAAGGAAAGTACGCAACTCTTCGTCTTCCTTCCGGCGAAATGAGAATGGTTCCTATCGGATGCCGTGCTTCCATCGGTGTTATCGGAAATGGTGATCACAACCTTATCAATTACGGTAAAGCTGGTCGCAAGCGTCACATGGGTATTCGTCCTACTGTTCGCGGTTCCGTAATGAACCCTAACGACCATCCTCACGGTGGTGGTGAAGGTAGAGCACCCATCGGTCGTCCTGGTCCTTGCACCCCTTGGGGTAAGCCGGCATTGGGCTTAAAGACCAGAAAGAAGAAGAAGAACTCTAACAAGCTGATCGTAAGAAGACGCGATGGTAGAGCGATCAAGTAATTAGCCGTAACTTTTAAGGAGGAAATATCATGGCCAGATCATTAAAGAAAGGACCTTTCGCTGATGCAAGCCTTTTAAAGGCAGTTGATAAGATGAATGCGTCCGGCAACAAACAGGCAATTAAGACTTGGTCCCGCCGTTCTACAATCTTCCCTTCCTTCGTTGGATTGACGATTGCAGTACATGACGGTCGCAAGCATGTGCCTGTATACGTAACCGAGGATATGGTTGGACATAAGCTTGGTGAATTCGTAGCAACTAGAACTTTCCGTGGACACGGAAAAGACGATAAGAAATCTAAAGTAAGATAAGAAGGAGGATAAGTAACTATGGCTAAAGGACATAGATCTCAAATTAAAAGAGAGAGAAATGCAAACAACAGAGATACCAGACCCTCCGCAAAGTTATCTTATGCAAGGGTTTCTGTACAGAAGGCATGCTTCGTGTTAGATGCTATCCGCGGTAAAGATGTAAACACCGCAAAGGCTATTCTGGAGTACAACCCCAGATATGCATCTTCCATTATCAAGAAGCTTCTTGATTCTGCGATTGCAAATGCTGAAAATAATAACGGTATGAATCCGGACAACCTCTACATTGCAGCTTGCTTTGCAAACAAGGGACCTACAATGAAGAGAGTTCATCCTAGAGCACAGGGTAGAGCTTACAGAATCGAAAAGAGAATGAGCCACATCAGCATTGTTCTGGATGAGAAAGGAGCTAAGTAATTATGGGACAGAAAGTTAATCCTCACGGCCTCAGAGTCGGTGTAATCAGCGATTGGGATTCCAAGTGGTTTTCCGAGGATAAGTTCTCTGATTATCTTGTAGAAGATTACAACGTAAGAAAGTTCTTAAAGAAAAAGCTCTATGCAGCAGGTATCTCTAAGATCGAGATTCAGAGAAAAGCAGAGAAGCTTGAAGTTACCTTACATACCCAGAAGCCCGGTGTAGTAATCGGTAAGGGTGGTACTGGTATCGAAGCTCTTAAGAAAGAATTACAGAAGCTGCTTGGTAGAAAAGAAGTTTCCGTAAATGTAGAAGAAGTTAAGAAGCCTGATGCAGACGCTCAGCTCGTTGCTGAAAACGTTGCACAGCAGCTTGAGAACCGTGTTTCCTTCCGTCGTGCAGTTCGTTCTTGCATGTCCAGAACCATGAAGAAGGATAACAAGGGCAACACCATTACTGGTGCAAAGGGTATCAAGGTTAGCGTTTCCGGACGTCTTGGTGGTGCAGATATGGCTCGTACCGAGTCTTATAACGAGGGAACCATTCCTCTGCAGACCCTTCGTGCTGATATTGATTATGGTTTCGCTGAAGCAGATACCACCTACGGCAAGGTTGGCGTAAAGGTTTGGGTCTACAAGGGCGAAGTTCTCCCCACCAAGGGAAATAAGGAAGGGGGCGACAAATAATGTTAATGCCTAAAAGAGTAAAGCGTCGTAAGCAGTTCCGTGGTACTATGACCGGTAAGGCAATGCGCGGAAACACAATCTCCTACGGCGAATTTGGTATCGTAGCTACTGAGCCTTGCTGGATCAGATCCAACCAGATCGAGGCTGCCCGTATCGCAATGACCCGTTACATCAAGCGTGGTGGTCGCGTATGGATTAAGATTTTCCCTGATAAGCCTGTTACCACCAAGCCTGCTGAAACTCGAATGGGTTCCGGTAAGGGTTCTCTGGAGTACTGGGTAGCAGTTGTTAAGCCAGGCCGTGTAATGTTTGAAATCGCAGGTGTTGCAGAAGAAACCGCAAGAGAAGCTCTTCGTCTTGCAACCCATAAGCTTCCCTGCAAGTGCAAGATCGTTTCTAAAGCAGATCTGGAAGGCGGTGTAGCAAATGAAGACTAATAAGTATGTTGAAGAACTGCAGGCAAAGTCTGAAGTAGAACTTAACCAGGATCTTACTGCAGCTAAGAAGGAACTTTTCAATCTTAGATTTCAGAATGCCACCAATCAGTTAGACAATACTGCAAGAATCACTGAGGTTCGTAAGAACATCGCTCGTATTCAGACAGTAATCAGCGCTAAGAAGAATGCATAGGGCATGAAATCAGGAAAGGAGAAAAACCGTGGAAGAAAGAAATTTAAGAAAGTCACGTACCGGTAAGGTCATCAGCGACAAGATGGATAAGACCATCGTAGTAGCTGTAGAGAACCACGTTAAGCATCCCCTTTATGGTAAGATTGTAAAGAGAACTTACAAATTAAAGGCACATGACCAGAATAATGAAGCACATATCGGCGATACCGTAAAGGTTACAGAGACCAGACCTCTTTCCAAGGATAAGAGATGGAGACTCGTTGAGATCGTTGAGAAGGCAAAGTAATTTTTATCCATACAGAAGACTTGGATAGAATTGGAAGGAGATTAGCATGATACAGCAAGAAAGCAGACTGAAAGTCGCTGACAATACTGGCGCAAAAGAGATCCTCTGTATCCGCGTTGTTGGTGGTTCTACCAGAAGATATGCTAACATCGGTGATGTGATCGTTGCCAGCGTTAAAGACGCAACACCCGGCGGCGTTGTAAAGAAGGGTGATGTTGTAAAGGCTGTTGTTGTTCGTTCCGTAAAGGGTGCTCGTCGTAAAGACGGTTCCTACATCAAGTTTGATGAGAACGCAGCAGTAATTATCAAGGATGACAAGACTCCTAAGGGAACTCGTATCTTTGGACCCGTTGCAAGAGAGCTTAGAGAGAAGCAGTTCATGAAGATCGTTTCTCTTGCTCCCGAAGTATTATAAGGAGGTTTCATCATGAATAAGATTAAGAAGGGTGATACCGTAAGAGTAATCGCAGGTGATACTGCAAAGGGTAAGGGCAAGGAAGCAAAGGTTATCTCTGTTGACGCAAAGAACGGTAAGGTTCTCGTTGAAGGCGTAAACATGATTAAGAAGCATGAGAAGCCCTCCGCTGCAAACCAGAACGGCGGTATCGTAGAAAAAGAAGCACCCATTAGCATTTCTAACGTAATGCTTGTTCACAAGGGACAGCCTACCAGAGTTGGCTTCAAGGAAGTGAACGGTAAGAAAGTACGTTATGCAAAGACTAACGGCGACGTAATTGATTAATTCTTGGGAAGGAGATAAAAACAGTGAGCAGACTGAAAGATATGTATAATAGCGAAATCAAAGACGCTATGGTCAAGAAGTTTGGTTACAAGAATGTCATGGAGATTCCCAAGATTGACAAGATTGTACTGAACATGGGCGTTGGTGAAGCAAAGGACAATGCAAAGGTTTTAGAAGCAGCTGTAGCTGATATGGAAACCATCACTGGCCAGAAGGCAGTAATCACCAAGGCAAAGAATTCCGTTGCAAACTTCAAGATCCGTGAAGGACTTGGAATTGGTTGCAAGACCACCTTACGCGGCGAGAAAATGTATGAGTTCCTTGATCGTCTTGTGAACTTAGCACTTCCTCGAGTACGTGACTTCCGTGGTGTTAACCCTAACGCATTTGATGGAAGAGGTAACTACGCTCTTGGTATTAAGGAGCAGATCATCTTCCCTGAAATCGAGTACGATAAGGTAGACAAGGTTCGTGGTATGGACGTTATCATCGTTACTACCGCAAAGACCGATGAGGAAGCAAGAGAGTTACTTAGATTATTCAACATGCCTTTTGCAAAGTAATTTGCTAGGCGCAGCTTAGAAGGAGGAAGTTTTCATGGCTAAGACAGCAATGAAGATTAAACAGCAGCGGAAACCCAAGTTTTCAACCAGAGCTTATACTCGTTGCAAACTTTGTGGTCGCCCTCACTCTGTATTAAAGAAGTACGGAATCTGCAGAATCTGCTTCCGTGAGCTTGCATACAAGGGCGAAATTCCTGGTGTGAAGAAAGCAAGCTGGTAAAACAGCGTTTAGACTTAAAGGAGGTCAAGACAAATGACAGTTAGTGATCCTATTGCAGATATGCTTACCAGAATTCGTAATGCAAATACTGCAAAGCATGATACAGTTGATGTTCCCTCTTCCAAGATGAAATTAGCTATCGCTAAGATCTTACTGGATGAAGGTTATATCAAGAAGTATGACCTGGTAGAAGATGGTAATTTCCAGACTATCCGCGTTACCCTTAAGTATGGCGCAGATAAGAACGAGAAGATCATCACCGGTATCAAGAGAATCAGTAAGCCTGGTCTTCGTGTATACGCAGGCAAGGAAGAACTTCCTAAGGTTCTTGGAGGACTTGGTATCGCAATCATTTCTACCAACCAGGGCGTAATCACTGATAAGGAAGCTAGAAAGCTTAATGTCGGCGGCGAAGTTCTTGCATTCGTTTGGTAGTTTGACAGTTTATTTCAATTAAATTAGGAGGTACGGGCATGTCACGTATAGGAAGAATGCCAATCGCGATTCCTGCTGGTGTAACAGTAGAAGTTGCAGAAAATAATAAAGTGACTGTAAAGGGACCTAAGGGAACTCTTGAAAGAGTATTACCTGAGGAAATGGAAATCAAGGTTGAGGGTGCAGAAGTAGTTGTTACCCGTCCCAATGATTTAAAGAAGATGAAATCCCTTCACGGTTTGACCAGAACTCTGATCAACAACATGGTAGTTGGTGTAACAAACGGCTACGAGAAGAAGCTTGAGATCAACGGTGTAGGTTACAGAGCAGCTAAGGCTGGTAAGAACCTTACCTTATCCCTTGGTTATTCTCACCCCGTTGAGATGGTAGATCCTGAAGGCATCGAAACCGTTCTTGATGGTCAGAACATCATCATCGTTAAGGGTATCGATAAAGAGAAGGTTGGCCAGTTTGCAGCTGAAATCAGAGACAAGAGACGTCCTGAGCCTTATAAGGGTAAGGGTATCAAGTATGCTGATGAAGTAATCAGACGCAAAGTCGGTAAGACCGGTAAGAAATAAATAAGGAGGGCGAAAACAAATGGTTAGCAAAGATTCCAAACAGGAAATTCGTGTAAAAAAGCACATGAGAATACGTAACCGTTTAAGCGGCACTGCGGAAAGACCTCGTTTAGCAGTTTTCCGTAGCAATAATCATATGTATGCTCAAATTATTGATGACGTTGCCGGTACAACTTTAGTTGCAGCATCCACTCTTGAGAAGGACTGCACTTTAGAGAAGACCAACGACACCGAAGCAGCAGCATATGTAGGCACTTTAGTTGCAAAGAGAGCACTTGACAAGGGTATCAAAGCCGTTGTATTTGACCGTGGCGGTTACATCTACCAGGGTAAGGTAGCAGCTCTTGCAGATGCAGCTAGAGAAGCTGGATTAGAATTATAGGAAAGGACACAAACATATGAGACAGATCATTGATGCAAGTGGACTTGAACTGAATGATAAGGTTGTTGCTTTAAAGCGTGTTACCAAGACTGTTAAGGGTGGTCGTAATATGCGTTTCACCGCACTTGTAGTAGTTGGTGACGGCAATGGCCATGTAGGTGCAGGTCTTGGAAAGGCAAAGGAAATTCCCGATGCTATTCGTAAGGGTAAGGAAGATGCTATGAAGCATTTAGTATCCGTAGCTATGGATGATAACAACTCTATCAGCCATGACTTCATCGGTAACTATGGTTCTTCTTCCGTTCTTTTAAAGAGAGCACCTGGCGGTACTGGTGTTATCGCTGGTGGTCCTGCACGTATCGTGTGCGACCTTGCTGGTATTAAGAATATTCGTACTAAGTCTTTAGGCTCTAACAACAAGCAGAACGTAGTACTTGCTACTATCGCAGGTCTTAGCCAGGTAAAGAGCCCTGAAGAGATTGCTGCAAAGCGTGGCAAGGATGCTGCTACCATCAGAGCATAGGAAGGAGTCAATCATGGCAGATAAAATGTTAAAAGTTACTTTGGTTAAGTCTCCCATTGGTGCCGTTCCTAAGCACAGAAGAACGGTAGAAGCTATGGGTCTTACCAAGATGCACAAGACGGTTACTTTACCGGATAACGCAGCAACCAAGGGACAGCTTCAGCAGGTTGGCTATCTCGTAAAGGTTGAGGAAGCATAAGGAGGACATCACAGTGGAATTATCTAATTTAAGACCCGCTGAGGGTTCCAAGCACAGCGACAACTTCAGACGCGGCCGCGGTCATGGTTCAGGTAATGGCAAGACTGCTGGTAAGGGTCACAAAGGTCAGAAGGCACGTTCTGGTGCACCTAGAATCGGTTTCGAAGGTGGTCAGATGCCTTTATACAGACGTATTCCTAAGAGAGGCTTTAAGAGCCGTGGTACGCAGGAAATCATCGCTATCAATGTAGCAAGATTAGAAGCATTCGAAGATGGTGCTACTGTAACTGTTGAAGCTATGATGGAGAAGGGTATCATCACCAATCCTAAGGATGGCGTTAAGATCCTTGGAAATGGTGAACTCACCAAGAAGTTAACTGTACAGGCTAATGCATTTAGTGCTACCGCCAAAGAGAAGATCGAAAAGGCTGGAGGCACCGCTGAGGTGGTTTAATGATTAAGTCATTTGTAAATGCTTTTAAAGTCAAAGAAGTAAGACTGAAACTGCTTTATACATTTGCAATGCTGATCGTCATCCGAATTGGCTGTCAGTTGCCGATTCCCGGAATTAACAAGGAATATTTTGATACATGGTATGAGAGTCTTAAGAGTCAAAGTGGTAATGCATTTAGCCTCGTGGACATGTTCACAGGTGGTTCCTTTACCAATGCATCCATCTTTGCTCTTAACATCACACCATACATTACATCATCCATCGTTATGCAGCTTCTCACGATAGCGATTCCGAAACTGGAAGAGCTGCAGAAGGAGCGAGATGGACAGAAGGTAATCGCATCCATCACCCGTTATGTAACGGTTGGTCTTGCACTTATGGAAGCCATTGCATTAGCAGTGAACTTCAAGGCACAGAACCTGTTGAATACCAACATTTCTACCGGTCTGTGTGTTGTATCCATCGTGCTGGCATTAACTGCTGGTAGCGCCTTCCTGATGTGGATTGGTGAACAGATTAACGAAAAGGGTATCGGAAACGGTATCTCCATCGTACTTGTAATCAATATCATTTCCAGAATTCCTTCGGATATGATTCAGCTGTATGAACAGTTTATTACTCCTGCGATTAAGGAGAGCAGTATTGGTAAGGCAGTCCTTTATGGTGTCATTATCATCGCAATTATTTTGCTTACCGTCGTACTTGTAGTACTCTTAAATGGCGGTGTTCGTAAGATTCCTGTACAGTATGCAAAGAAGGTACAGGGCAATCGTATGATTGGCGGCAACAACTCCCATATCCCTATGAGAGTCAATACCGCGGGCGTAATGCCAATCATCTTTGCTTCATCCATTATGCAGTTCCCTGTGGTTATTTGCTCCATGTTAGGGAAAGGCCAGGGCGAAGGTGTAGGCTCCAAAATCTTAAAGGCAATGCAGACAACAAACTGGTTTAACAAAGATGAGCCGGTTTACACATGGGGCCTTGCGGTCTATGTATTGCTTTGCGTATTCTTCGCATATTTCTATACGTCGATTACGATTAATCCGATTATGATTTCGGATAACATGAAAAAGGGCGGTGGATTCATCCCTGGTATTCGTCCCGGAAAGCCCACCACTGAGTATCTGACAAATGTACTGAATTACATTATCTTTATGGGTGCAATCGGCCTCATTATTGTAGCGGTTATCCCCATCCTGTTTAGTGGATTATTTGGTGCATCCGTTTCCTTCGGTGGAACCAGTTTGATCATTATCGTTTCCGTAGTATTGGAGACTGTAAAGCAGGTTGAGTCCATGATGCTGGAGAGAAACTACAAAGGCTTTTTAAATAGCTAAAACAATTTAGTACACTACGCCTAGACTGGCGTAGTGTGCTTTACTGTTTAAGATGTGTAAGAAAATTACCGGTGCTGTGAGTAGTACCGGAACAAATAAATAAGAGAATTGGAAAGGAACGATTCATTATGAAGATTGTAATGCTTGGCGCACCTGGCGCTGGTAAGGGAACACAGGCAAAGATGATTGCAGAACAGTATCAGATTCCTCACGTTTCTACCGGTGACATTTTTAGAGCAAATATTAAGAATGGTACTGATCTTGGTAAGGAAGCAAAGTCCTACATGGATAAGGGAGAACTTGTACCCGATGAACTTACCGTAAGAATTCTTCTTGACAGAGTAGCACAGGAAGATTGTAAGAATGGATACGTATTAGATGGTTTCCCTCGTACCATTCCCCAGGCAAACGTTCTTGATGAAGAGCTTACCAAGCTTGGCGATAAGATTGATTTTGCAATCAATGTAGAAGTTCCCGATGAGAATATTGTTAAGCGTATGGGTGGTCGTCGTGCTTGTGTGGCATGCGGTGCAACCTATCACATCGAGCATGTTCCTCCTAAGAAGGAAGGCATCTGTGATAAGTGTGGTGAGGCATTAATCCTTCGTGATGACGATAAGGAAGAAACCGTAAAGAATCGTCTGAATGTATATCACGAGATGACCCAGCCCCTCATCGATTTCTACAACGGAAAGGGTGTACTTAAGGAAGTAGACGGAACCGTAGATCCTTCCGTAGTATTTGAAAATATTAAGAAGATTCTTGGCTAATTTCAGCAGAAAGAAGAAGTCATGTCTATAACGATTAAAACGACGAGAGAAATTGACCTGATGCGTCAGTCTGGTAAATTGCTGGCGAAGGTCCATGATGAACTTGGACAGTTTATTCGTCCGGGAATCTCTACCAAGGATATTGATGAACTTGGAGAGAAATTAATCCGCGGTTATGGCGGTATTCCAAACTTCCTACATTATAATGGTTTTCCAGCATCCATCTGTGTGTCTGTAAACGAGGAAGTCGTACATGGAATTCCAACCAAGGAACGTATTTTAAAAGAAGGCGATATCGTTTCCTTGGATGCGGGACTGATTTATAAAGGATACCACTCCGATGCTGCAAGAACTTATGGTGTCGGAAAAATTAGTGCAGAGTGCCAGAAGCTAATTGATGAGACGAAGAATTCTTTCTTCGCTGGCATCAAGGCAGCGAAAGATGGCGGCAGACTTTACGATATCAGTAATGCGATTGCTTCCTACATAGATACCTTTGGGTATGGTATTGTAAGAGATCTTGTAGGACATGGTATCGGTACGGCACTACATGAGGATCCACAGATACCTAATTATCATGTAGATAAGAAGGGACCGAGATTGCAGGTAGGAATGACCCTTGCGGTAGAACCCATGATTAATATGGGCAGGGCAGACGTAAAGTGGTTAGATGATGACTGGACAGTAGTGGCAGCGGATGGTCTTCCTTCCGCACATTATGAAAATACCATTCTGATTACGGATGGTGAGCCTGAAATCTTAACCTTGCCGGATTAATAAGGAGGTGCCATGAGATTAGCAACTTCCAAAGCCGGTCATGACAAAGATGCAGTCTATGTCATTGTGAAAGAAGATGCAGCATACTATTATGTGGCTGATGGCAAAGCAAAAGGCCTAACATCTTTAAAAAAGAAAAATAAAAAACATTTGCAGGTAATAAAGCAAATTCCTAGGGAAGCTGAACTTACGGACTTAGCAAAGAAGTTTGATGAAGGAAAGCTTACCGAGGATCACGAAATCAAAAGAATGCTTACGATTTACAAGAAATGCAGGAGGGACGAGGATGTCTAAAGCAGACGTTATCGAAATCGAAGGAACTGTAACCGAAAAGTTACCTAACACCATGTTTAGAGTACAGCTTGAGAATGGTCACGAAGTATTAGCACATATCAGCGGTAAGCTTCGCCAGAACTTCATCAAGATTCTCCCTGGTGATAAGGTGACCATGGAACTTTCCCCTTACGATTTATCCAAGGGAAGAATCATCTGGAGAGATAAGTAAGTCCCTGGTAAACCCCTATGTTTACATAACTTCCGGGGAAAAAACTAATATGAATTTGCAGGAAAATTTCTTGCATTTACATAGTGCACATGCTACAATATGAAACGGACTTTTTTGAAAGGAGGGTTTAACGATGAAAGTAAGATCATCTGTAAAACCAATTTGCGAGAAGTGCAAAGTCATTAAGCGCAAGGGTAGAATCATGATTATCTGTGAGAATCCCAAGCACAAGCAGAGACAGGGCTAATCCCTATTTGCAAACGAACGGCTGGAGTAGTAGTTTCCATTAGGAATATTACTCATCATCGATAAATGTGAGGTGTGGATGGTGACACCGGGCATTTACGGTTGATACTGGCTCTTTATACTACGTATAGAGAGAAAGGCAAAGTGATAGTAAGGCATCGCCTGAACTCGCCGGAGCAAGTAGCTGTATGCTCCCAATCAATTAGTAACTGTTAACGTGCGAATGATGACAATCCGTCATCGGCAGGCTTTTTGAAAACGACCATTAAATTATAGAAGAAAGCTGGCACACCACAAATGTAACAAAAGGAGAAAAGAAATGGCTCGTATTTCAGGTGTTGATTTACCTAGAGACAAGCGCGTTGAGATTGGTCTTACCTATATTTATGGTATTGGCCGTCAGACTGCAACCAAAATCTTAGCAGAAGCAAAGGTTAATCCCGATACCAGATGCCGTGACTTAACTGATGATGAAGTTAAGGTAATCAGCGAAGCAATCGAGAAGTTGAATGTAATGGTAGAAGGTGACCTTCGCCGTGAAATCGCATTAAACATCAAGAGACTTCAGGAAATCGGATGTAACCGTGGTATCCGTCATAGAAAGGGTCTTCCCGTTCGTGGTCAGAAGACTAAGACCAATGCTCGTACCAGAAAGGGTCCCAAGAAGACTGTAGCAGGTAAGAAGAAGTAATTCGTAGCTTAAACATTTGGAAGATTCCAAATATTAATATTCAGAAAGTAGGTTAGTTTTAATTATGGCAGCAGCAACTAAGAAAGCAGCAACAAAGAAAGTTACTAAGAAGCGTGTCAAGAAAAACGTTGAACATGGTCAGGCACATATCCAGGCATCCTTTAACAATACTATCGTAACGATTACGGATGATGCTGGTAACGCACTTAGCTGGGCTAGTGCAGGTGGTCTTGGATTCCGCGGTTCAAAGAAATCTACTCCTTATGCAGCACAGATGGCAGCTGAAACCGCAACCAAGGCAGCAACCGTCCATGGCCTTAAGACAGTAGATGTATTTGTAAAAGGACCCGGATCAGGACGTGAAGCAGCTATTCGTGCGCTTCAGGCAAATGGCCTTTATGTAGCAACCATTACGGATGTTACACCTGTTCCTCACAATGGATGCCGTCCTCCTAAGAGACGTCGTGTCTAGTTTGTGATGACAAATTAGTAATAGTCTGCCTGGGTTTTTCTACTCAGGCAGATGATTTATATGTGAAACTTATTGTTTAAAGAAAGTTGGAAGAAGATCGCAGGTCGATTGTAAACAACAAATGGAGGAAAATTAAAATGGCAATTAATCGCGTACCTGTATTAAAGAGATGTAGAGTACTTGGTCTTGATCCTAGTGTTCTTGGTGTTGAGAAGTACACCCACACTAGCGAGTGGAAGAGAGAAGTTGATGGACAGAAGAAGAACATCAACAAGCGTCTTGACAGACACATGAACGAATCTATCCGTAACTTAAAGAACCCTAACAAGAAGGTTTCCGAGTACGGTATGCAGCTTCGTGAAAAGCAGAAGGCAAAGTTCATCTATGGTGTTCTTGAGAAGCCTTTCCGTAACTACTATGAGAACGCTGACCGTATGAAGGGTCAGACTGGTGAGAACCTTATCGTTCTTCTTGAGTCCAGATTGGATAGCGTAATCTTCCGTCTTGGTCTTGCTAGAACCCGTAAGGAATCCCGTCAGGTAGTTGGTCACAAGCATGTTCTTGTAAATGGCAAGAAGATCAACATTCCTTCTTATCAGGTAAAAGCTGGCGATGTAATCGAGCTTACCGAGAAGGCAAAGGGTATGCAGAGATATAAGGACGTAATCGAAGTAACTGAGCACAGAATCGTTCCTGCTTGGCTTGATATGGATTACGAAGCAAAGAAGGGTACTGTAAAGGCACTTCCTACTAGAGAAGAGATTGAAGTACCTGTTAACGAGATGCTTATCGTCGAGTTATACTCCAAGTAAATCCCAGCCCCGAAACATCAAACGTTTGGCCTTTATTTACCTAAAAAGGAGGGTGTTCCATGTTAGCATTAGATAATTGTCCTAATGTTAAAGTAGCTGAGATTTCTGCGGATAAGAAGTACGGCCGTTTTGTCATTTCACCATTATCTCATGGATATGGCATTACACTCGGCAATGCACTTCGCCGTATTATGTTAGCATCTACACCAGGTGCTGCAGTAAGCCAGATTAAGATTGATGGTGTGCTTCACGAGTTCACCACCATTCCTGGTGTAAAAGAAGATGTTACTGAAATTATTTTAAATATCAAGAAACTTGCAATCTGTGACAACAGTGGCAATACCGATCCTAAGAAGGCACATATTGCCTTCGAAGGAAATGGTGAGGTAACTGCAAAGGATATTCGTTTTGAAGATCCCGATGTAGTCATTATCAATAAGGATCAGACCATTGCAACCTTAAGTGGTGGTAAGGAGTCCCGCCTCGATATGAGCCTTGTTGTAACCAGTGGTCGTGGTTATGTATCTTCTGACAAGAACAAGAAGAATGACTGCCCTATTGGAAGCATTGCAGTAGATTCTCTTTACACTCCTGTAACCAGAGTAAACATGACGGTTGAGGAGAAGGATGACAGCACAGACGAGCTTACCTTGGATGTATACACCAATGGAGCGCTTGCTCCTGATGTAGCTGTAGCACTTGCAGCAAAGGTATTATCTGAGCACTTACTTCTGTTTGTAAATCTTTCTGAGACAGCAAACAAAGCAAAGGAAGCAGCACAGTTAAGTGAAAAGGCAAGTGAAGTATCTGCCAATGTCAGAATTGAAGAGTTAGACTTAAGTCAGCGTCCCTACAACGCATTAAAGCGTACTGGTATCGACATGGTATCTCAGCTTACTGAGATGACTGCAGCTGACGTTAAGAAGATTCGTAACCTTGGTGCATCCAGTTACGATGAAATTGTGGCAAAATTAGTGGAGCATGGCTTCAGCTTAAAGTCTGAAGTTTAATAATTCGGAAAGGGTGTTATACGATGATCACATTTGAGTTTAATAGTCCTAACATTGAGATCGCAGAGCTTTCCGAAGATAAGAAATATGGACGCTTCGTGATTGAGCCTTTAGAGAGAGGTTATGGTATTACCGTTGGTAAGGCATTAAAGCGTGTTATGCAGGCTTCCTTACCTGGAACTGCTATCAGCAGTGTCGTTATTGATGGTGCAGAGAACGGAAAAGAGACCGTAGCCGGTGTAAAGGAAGAACTCTCTGAGATTTTAGTAAATCTTAAGAGTGTAGCAATTGTTGATAATACAGAGGATGATGGTCCTAAAACCGCAAAGATTAACTTTGACGGTAATGGTGAAGTAAAGGCTTCTGACATCGAACTTCCTGAGGGAGTAGAGATTACCAACCCTGACCTTACCATCGCAACCATGGCAAAGAGCGGTAAGTTTACTGCTACGCTGCACATTACCAAGGGTATTGGTTATGTACCTTCTGAAACAGTTGCAAAGAGCGTAAAGGGCAGTGAGATTGCATTAGATGCAGTTTATACTCCTGTAGAGCGTGTTATTGACAAGGTTGAAGACACTCGTGTCGGTCAGGTAACCGATTATGATAAGCTTACTTTAGAAGTTTATACAGATGGTACCTCCGGTGCAGATGTAGCTGTCAGTGAAGCTGCAAAGCTTTTAAACAGCCAGCTTGGTGTGTTTGTAGCACTTTCTGAAGTTGCAGAAACTGCTGCAGTTATGAACAACAGCACCGACAGCCCTGTTGAAAAAGAATTAGATACTACCATTGAGGATCTTGAACTTTCCGTTCGTTCTAGAAACTGTCTCATGAGAGTCGGCATCAATACCATCGCTGACCTTTGCAAGAAGACCATGAAGGAACTTGGCGATATCAAGAACTTTGGTGGAAAGTGCTTAGACGAAGTTGTTGAGAAACTTCGCGAAAGAGGATTAGAGCTTCGTTCTTCAGAAGACTAATTCATAATACCAGTAGGCTAATCCGGTAAGACCAAAGAGCGCGGATAGGTCATAGAGAGGCGTGGAGCCAGTCGCAAAGGCAGTAAGTCCAAAGAGCATGCATTTGTGATCCACATGAACAAAGAGGTGTAAATACATTGCAAGGGCCCATGATGAGGTCCGCGGGATGAGGACTCCTCGAAAACTAAAGGAGAACTAAAAAATGGCAAAGTACAGAAAACTCAGCAAAACTGCTGACCAGAGAAAAGCATTACTCAGAAACCAGATTACCATGCTTGTAAACAGCGGACGTATCATCACTACCCAGGCTAGAGCTAAGGAAGTTCAGAAGCAGATCGAGTCCTTAATCGCTCTTGCTGTAAAGGAAAAGGATAACTACGAAACCGTTAAGGTTATGACCAAAGTTGCCCGCAAGGACAAGGATGGCAAGCGTGTTAAGGAAGAAGCTAATGGCAAGAAGGTTACCGTTTTCGACGAAGTTGAAAAGGAAATCAAGAAGGATAAGCCTTCCAGACTTGCAGCTAGACGTAAGATGATGGCAACTCTTTACACTGTAACTGAAGTTCCTGAAACCAAGGCTGGCAAGAAGAAGGGTACCAAGAAGGTTGACCTTGCTAATAAGCTCTTCGATGAAATTGCACCTAAGTATGCAGATCGTAACGGTGGTTACACCAGAATCATTAAGATCGGACCTCGTAAGGGTGATGCAGCTGAGATGGTAGTAATCGAGCTTGTATAAGAGTTAGTACTACGAGAAGCGCCGACAAGAGTCGGCGTTTCTTTTTTTTAGAAAGCCAAGAGAAGATATGGGAATCATAAAGACCATAAAATTAACATTTGATTATATCAGACGCAACGAAGAGGGAGATGTAGAAGGCATTACCACGGCGGTTGATGACTTAACACTGGACATTCAGCCCGGTGATTTTGTTGCGATTTTGGGTCATAATGGTTCCGGGAAGTCGACGCTGGCAAAACATTTTAATAGTATCTTGCATCCTACGGAAGGAACCGTTCTGGTGGACGGGAAGGATACCATGGATGAGGATAAAGTATGGGAAATCAGACAGACTGCAGGAATGGTGTTTCAGAATCCAGACAACCAGATTATTGGACAGATTGTTGAAGAGGATGTTGGATTTGGCCCAGAGAATATGGGAGTCCCCACCAAGGAGATATGGGAGAGAGTAGAAAATAGCTTAAAACAGGTAGGCATGTATGACTATCGAAAGGCCTCCCCCAACAAACTTTCTGGCGGACAAAAGCAGAGAGTGTCCATTGCCGGTGTTTTGGCAATGCAGCCCAAATGTATTATTTTAGATGAGCCAACGGCGATGCTAGACCCCCAGGGGCGGGCAGAAGTAATACGGGCAGTGACACAGCTGAACCAAAAAGAGAAAATAACTGTGATATTAATCACCCATTACATGGATGAGGTAGTAGGCGCAGATCATGTATATGTTATGGATAAGGGAAAAATAGCCTTTTCCGGAACACCCCGGGAAGTATTTTCTAGGGTGGAAGAACTAAAAAGTCTTCGGTTGTCGGTTCCGCCGGTGACAGAACTTGCGTACGAATTAAAGAAAGCAGGTATTCCTCTGCCGGATGGTGTTCTTACCAGAGAAGAACTGGTGGAAGAAGTAAGCAAATTAAAGAAGGAAGGATTTCGCAGAATTGTCCGTTAAAGACTGTATCCTCATTGCGGATCATTTGACATATGTATATGGTAGCGGTACGGAGCGCGTAGTGAAGGCAGTAGATGATGTAAGCTTCATGATTCATCCCGGAGAGATGATAGGCCTTATTGGTCATACCGGCTCCGGAAAGTCTACGCTGATTCAGCATTTGAATGGTTTACTGGCACCCAGCGAAGGCAGTGTTTATTATCATGGAAAAGATATCCATGATAACGGATTTGACCGAAAGACATTCCGGAGCAAGGTGGGATTGGTATTTCAGTATCCGGAGCATCAGCTCTTTGAGGAGACGGTGCATAAGGATGTGATGTTCGGACCAAAGAATATGGGGCTTTCAGCCAAGGAAGCCGACTTAAGAGCTTACGAGGCATTAAAAATGGTGGGATTAGAAGATGAATATTTCTACCAGTCCCCCTTTGATTTGTCCGGTGGACAGAAACGTAAGGTGGCCATCGCCGGGGTTTTAGCAATGCGTCCAGAAGTACTGATTTTAGATGAGCCCACAGCAGGACTGGATCCCAAGGGCAGAGATGAAATCCTGGGATTAGTAAAGAGTTTTAAGGAAAAGCAGAATATGAGTATCATTCTGGTTTCCCACAGTATGGAAGATGTGGCAGAGTATGTGGACCGAATCATGGTGATGGATAATGGAAAACTGGTGTATGATGACGTGCCAGAGAAGGTCTTTGCGCAGTATAAGCATTTGGAAGAGATGGGGCTGAGAGCGCCGGAAATGACCTATATTACCGACGAACTTCGTAAGCAGGTATTTCCATCCCTTCCAGTAGTAACTACACTCCAGGAAGCGAAGGAAGCAATTTTGGGGACGTTCCTTTTGGACAGCGGAGTGTCCCTTTGAAACAGAAACATAGAATATGCTACGTGACATTACATTAGGACAATATTATCAGACGGAGTCTATTCTCCACAGATTAGATCCCAGAACGAAAATTCTGGCGAGCTTTTTTTACATGCTCAGTCTGTTTCTGTTTACCAATGTTTATGTCTATGTATTAGCTCTGGCGATGCTACTACTAATGATTGAGCTTAGCCATGTTCCTTTTAAATTTATTATTCGCGGCATGAAGGCGATTGTAGTGCTACTCATCATTACAGCGGTGTTTAATTTATTTCTGACGAAGGGAACAACTTTTGTATCTTTCTGGAAATTTACAATTACGGAAGAAGGTCTTAGAAATGCAGGGTTCATGTCCCTCAGACTTATTTTTCTGATTCTGGGATCCTCCATTATGACACTGACTACATCCCCGAACCAGCTCACCGATGGACTAGAGCGAGTTTTTGGTTTCCTGAAAATATTTAAGGTGCCAGTACATGAACTTGCAATGATGATGTCCATTGCCCTTCGTTTTATCCCTATTCTAGTGGATGAAACCGATAAAATAATGAAGGCACAGTTAGCTAGATGTGCCGATTTTGAAAGTAAAAATATCTTTAAGAAAGCAAAAAGCTTTATTCCTGTGCTGGTTCCGCTCTTTGTTTCAGCGTTCCGCAGAGCAGGGGATTTGGCTATGGCCATGGAAGCAAGATGTTACCAAGGTGGACAAGGTCGCACAAAAATGAAACCATTAAAGTATAAAGGACGCGATATTCTGACCTATCTGGTATTCGTGTTGTACCTTGCAGGTATTTTTGTATGTGGTATTTTATTACCGAAGCTTCTGCCTATTTATTAGCGATACGATATTAAAAATGGTTTTTCTTGAAGAAAGCAAAATGCTATACTATATAGAGTGATGCAAAAAGTGACACGATCTTAAGAGATCATTTGGGGCGTGGCCCCAAGGCTACGAGTTATCGAAGTAAAGGAGAACCAGAGTATGGGAGCAATTATTGGTGGAGCAGTTGCAGGTATTTTCATTGCAGTCATTATCGTATTGGCAAAGAAAACAAATGCAAGACAGGCAGAGTATCTGAAGATGTTATCGCAGGAACAGCTTGATATGTTACAGGGTGCAGGATTTACGCCCGTGGATGGTAAGACTAATCTTGCTATGACAAAAGCCATTTTAACGGAGACCAGGGATAAGGGTGCGAAGGTATTTTTAGGATTCATTTGGTATAATGCGTCCACCCAGAGACACGAAATTGGTGAATTTGATATGGCAAAGGAAAAGGCAGAGACAAAGGTTTTGCAGCCTGCCAGCACCGTACTAGACATCGTGTTGACTTTGGAAAATGGTATGATTAGCGGATTAAAGGACGTACTGTAAATTTTTAATAAACATGGAAATGACTAGCCTAGTGGACAGTATAGTTTTGCGGGGGGCTAGTGTAAATATGATGAAAAGAGGATAGAAGCATGATTAAGTTACATGAAGGTGGCGCTTATTTAGTAAATGGCGTAACGCTGGCAGACGAAGCGGCTGTAAAGGCGCAGACTGGCAAAGATGTAAATGCTGCAGAAGCAAAGAAGGCAACCATGGCTTATGGTATTTTGCAGGCGCACAATACCAGCGATAATATGGAGCATTTGAAGATTAAGTTTGATAAGCTGACCAGCCACGATATTACCTTTGTAGGTATCATCCAGACAGCACGTGCATCAGGACTTAAGAAGTTTCCTATCCCTTATGTACTTACCAACTGTCACAACTCCCTTTGCGCTGTAGGTGGAACCATCAATGAAGATGATCACATGTTTGGTCTTACCTGTGCAAAGAAGTACGGCGGTATTTATGTACCTCCTCACCAGGCAGTTATTCACCAGTTCGCTCGTGAAATGCTTGCTGGTGGCGGCAGAATGATTTTAGGCTCTGACTCTCATACCCGTTATGGTGCATTAGGTACCATGGCAATGGGTGAAGGTGGACCTGAGCTTGTTAAGCAGTTGTTAAACCAGACCTATGATATTGATATGCCGGGTGTTGTTGCCGTATATATGACTGGCGAGCCCATGAAGGGTGTAGGTCCTCAGGACGTTGCCCTTGCCATTATCGGTGCTGTATTTAAGAACGGCTATGTAAAGAACAAAGTAATGGAATTCGTTGGACCTGGTGTAAAGAATCTCTCCGCTGATTTCAGAATTGGCGTAGATGTAATGACCACCGAGACCACCTGCTTATCCTCCATCTGGCAGACTGATGAGAAGATTGCAGAGTTCTATGAAATTCATAATAGACCAGAAGATTACAAGGAAGTAAAGCCTGGCGATGTAGCTTACTATGATGGTGTTATTGAAGTAGACCTTAGCAAGATTAAGCCTATGATTGCTATGCCTTTCCATCCTTCTAACACTTATACGATTGATGAGTTAAATGCTAATTTGGATGACATCCTAGCAGACTGCGAGAAGAAAGCACTGGTATCCCTGGATGGTGCCGTTGACTTTAAGCTTCGTGACAAGATTAGAAATGGCAAGCTCTATGTTGAGCAGGGTGTTATTGCTGGTTGTGCAGGTGGTGGATTTGAAAATATTTGTGCGGCAGCAGACATCTTAAATGGTGCATCCATTGGACCTGACGAATTTACATTAAATGTATATCCTGCTTCTATGCCGGTATACATGGAATTAATCAAGAATGGTGCAGCTGCAAAGATTATGCAGACGGGTGCTATTATGAAGACAGCATTCTGCGGTCCTTGCTTTGGTGCAGGCGATACTCCTGCAAACAATGCATTCTCCATTCGTCACTCTACCAGAAACTTCCCGAACAGAGAAGGATCCAAACTGCAGAGTGGACAGATTGCTTCTGTTGCGCTTATGGATGCTCGTTCTATCGCAGCTACGGCAGCAAACAAGGGTTATCTTACCCCAGCAACCGAGGTGCCTGATAAGATTGGTGCGTACAAGTATTACTTTGATAAGAGCATCTATGAGAATCGTGTATTTGATTCTAAGGGTGTGGCTGATGACAGCGTGGAAATCAAGTTTGGTCCTAACATCAAGGATTGGCCGACCATGGGTGCACTTCCTGAGAACTTAGTACTTCGTGTGGTTTCCGAGATTCATGATCCTGTTACCACAACCGATGAACTTATCCCTTCCGGTGAAACTTCTTCCTACAGAAGTAATCCTTTAGGACTTGCAGAGTTTACCTTAAGCCGTAAAGATCCTAACTACGTAGGACTTGCGAAGGATATCCAGAAGGCAGAGAAGGCTAGAATGGAAGGAACCTGTCCTTGTGAAGTACATCCCGATGTGAAGCCAGTGATGAGTGTTGTAAAGACCCAGTTTGCAGATGCAAGTCATGAGAATACTGGTTTTGGTTCTACCATTTTTGCTGTAAAGCCTGGTGATGGTTCCGCAAGAGAGCAGGCAGCATCTTGCCAGAAGGTACTTGGTGGCTGGGCAAATATTGCCAATGAGTATGCAACCAAGAGATATCGCAGTAACTTAATCAACTGGGGTATGCTTCCCTTCGTCATTCCTGAAGGTGAGCTTCCTTTCACCAATAAGGACTATCTCTTCTTCCCTGGCATCAGAAAGGCTGTAGAAGAGAAGGCAGCAGAGATTAAGGGCTATACCGTTGATGTTAATGGAAATGCATTAAAGGAGTTTACAGTAACCTTAGGAAGCCTTACTGATGAAGAACGTCAGATTATCTTAAAGGGATGCTTAATCAACTACAATAGAGTGGACTAATCCGTAGTGCATCATAACTTTTGATGCCGCTTAAGGAAACTCAGAAAACGAATCATTTAGGAGCCTCATCACGGGGCTCCTATTTTGTAGACACTATGTGAAAAATATCACTGTAATGATATTATTGGAAATGCTATACTTAAAGCGATAAATGAATGCATAGAAAAATGCATTTTGGTGGATAATCTCACGCAGTATCGATGGGAGGTGGAAGATATGATGTTTCCATTTATGACAATAGACAATGATACAGAAGTTGTTCATTCTGAACGCAAAGAAGATGGGCGTGTCAAGGTGTATATTGAGACCCCTGATGAAAGGGACGGATTTCACCATGCGGTATGTTGGCTTCCTGAATATAAATGGGAAGATATTAGTGGATATGCAGAGACAGAGATGGATAGATACAGGAAGTTTGTTATTGATAACGCTCATTTGATTATGGAGTTTGCAAGTGAAGGGGGATTTTTGAATGCCTCAAATCTTTAAGATAGGCCCATTTTGGATTTATTTTTGGGCGAATGAGAATAAACCCTTAGAACCAATACATGTTCATGTAGCAGAGGGTAAACCAGTCGAAAATGCAACAAAGATCTGGATTACCCAAAGCGGGAAATGTATAGTCTGCAATAATGCATCAAATATTCCTGATAAAAAACTGAAGCTTATTGTTAGAACAATTGAAGCAAATACGGATGAAATAATTAGTAAGTGGAGAGATTTCTTTGGAGAAGGAAGATTTTATTGCTAGTTGTAATTAGGGTATTTCACTACAAGTTTTGTTAAATTGCCAGGAGCCTCATCACGGGGCTCCTATTTAGTACCATAAAAGTGTAGTTGTTAGAGAGTAATTAACTCTGACATCTGCACT
>JAKSRR010000013.1 GCA_024403455.1 Lachnospiraceae bacterium
CTCTAAATCCCCAAGTAACAGCAATGCATTCCAATCCAGAATTCTTCGCAGTCTCAAAGTCGACCTCAGAATCTCCTATATAAACTGCTTCCTCCTTTGGCACTCCAAAATAGTTCATAGCTTCCCATACCATATTAGGTGCCGGTTTACGAGCTATTCCACTTTTTTCTCCCAGTTTATTTATTAATTGTCTTCTATTTGGGGTATTTGTTTCATATCAAGTGAATCCTCTCCTGTGCCCAAAAGAATCATCCCTGAAGGCTACTTTCTTTCTACAAGCCGATTTAGCTTTACATCATAAATCATTGGTCTTTTATTCATCTCTACAGGTTCTTTTCGTAAGCTATCTTCACCATAGATTTCCTCTTCTAATCTGCGTATATCGTCCTCTAATTGTTCTTTCGTTATCGTTCCTACAAAGGGGCCATACATTTTCTCATCCTGATAACAAATCATACCGTTACCTCCTCGTAATATATATCACCGCGTTCTACAAATTTATCTAAAGCCATTAGCTGGGCTTTTCTTTCATCCCCAGTCTCCATATAATACCTATAAATATATCTTTCAAGTAGCGCTTCAGATATTTCTCTCACTGCACTATATCTATACACTGTTCCATCATGACATACAACAATTCCCATCTTATACCCCGCTCTATAAAAAGTATTAAAATCATCGGCTGATGGGGGCATACTGTGAGGGTGCGTATGCATTGCCAGCACAGAAGCTTGGTTCTTCAGCAACTTATCGATGGACTTTGTGTGACGTATTTCACTAGTATTCGTCTCATCAAGTTTCGAACAAATAATGCTACAAGTTCTCATATCAAGCCAATACATATCCTCATATTCTGTACCCGTACGATGATGCAACATCTCCTTTGCCTTTTGATACACCAGTTTATTCACCGCACGGGAAGTTGTAATTATGTCAAACTTTTGTCTATATGCACCGCTAGCAATGTAGCTTCTGTCAATCAAAGTCTTTTTATTCCTGCCTACACGCTGGATTTCATCTTCCTCTAGCGAAAAGGATAACTTATAGCCCAAAGCTGACGCATATTTAAGCAAATTCTCTATAGTTGGAGTAGTACTGCACGCCTCAAATCTTGCAATATTCGGTCTTTGAATTCCTGTAATATTTGCAATATCTTGCTGGGACATTCCTCTGTCTAATCTGATCTCTTTCAGTCTGTCAACCAGTTCCTCGCAAACATTTCTACACTGTGACTCAACAACTAATTCAATATCTTCTGTAGTGATTAAATATTCCATTTTCCCTCCGTATCATTTATGATACATGCATTGTATCATAAGCGATACTTCCTTGCCAATATAAAGAGGAGCCAAAGCTCCTCTACTCATTTAGCACTTATCCCTGTAAAGCATATATTTTATCCCAAAAGGACCGTCCCCGATGGTCGTATTAGTTTATTTATCCCAATAAGAGTTAAACATGGTTCCACTAACTCCAGCATTCCTATAGTCAAAAATATCCATTCGACGGTCACCGAATATTGCTATTTTAATATCAGAATCAGCGCGTTCTTCTACTACACAATCAACCCAAATATCTATTGCAGTTCCATCCTCCTTATACACAACATAAGAAAATGATTCATCTTTACTTATTCCCCATAGATTTAGAATGTCATATATATCACTACACCCATATTTTTCCATCACATCATAGAAGCCATGTCCATGTTTACTTAGTTCCATTCCTGGCCAAATAAATTCTTCATACTCAACAAATTCATATGCAGGTGCATCATATATTTCCAGCGCTACAATTCCGTAAATCGTGTTTTCATTCATATGTTCACAAATAACTAAGAGTTGCTGATTCATATCTTGTGACGAGCTATATTGTATACTGGAATCCATGTAAAATATTCCCGGTTGAAGAATCGTATCTGTAGAATAATTGTAAGTTCTTGAATTGCCATCATCACTCGCATAAGTCAGGTTATAACCAGCAACGGCATCGTCAATGCTAAATTTTTCATCTACCATTACGCCATCATAATATGCACAATCCAACAAATCATAATACATTGGCCAAAATGCTTCTTCGTTAATTGTCGGTTGAGATATGGCTATCTCTTGCTCTGTTTCATCACATATATTTCCTTCCGAAACATCATATTGCTTAATGTAAGTTTTTATTTCTTCTATCTTCTTTTTAATGGTCTCAATAGCATTCTCGTCTTCGATTTTTTCAAGAGCCTCATTAAGAACATTCAATGCCTCATCATAATCACCTGTTGCAATATATACATCAGCCAATCCAAGATAAGCCTCAACATTCTTAGGATCTATCTCGATTACTTTCGTATAAGATGCAATTGCCATTTCATAATTCATCTCATCCAAGTACTGACGAGCAAGTTCTAGTTCTTTTGCCACTTTTCTTTCTGGCTTTGCACTCGCCACCATAATTGCAATAAAAACCGCAATGCCAATCAACAGTATTGTTCCTAAAATTACGAATGGCATCTTACTTTTCTTTTTCTTGATAACTGCCTGCTCAATTTCTATTTTCACTTCTTCTGTTGTCTTATCAACCCCCAGTAATTCTGTATCACCGCGTTCAATTTCTTCACTCATTACATTGCCTCCAAAATTTTATTATGCCCGACATATTATATCATGTAGCCGCCACTCCACAAAAAGAGGAGCCAAAGCTCCTCTACCCATATGACACTTATCTCCACAGCACAAAACTACTGCTCATTTAAATTAGAACGCCCCTTCTAATTACAACTGCTTTGCTATTAAGAGCCTTTCATTCTCCGATATTTTCAAGGCATCCATCGCTTGCTCCTTGGTTAGGCCTAGCGTATCCATAATCGTTCTTATGTCTTCAAGCCTTCCCGATTCTCGTCCTTCTCGCGTACCCCTTTTATATTCACCAATCAGTCTTCTCTCATAATCATCTCTTGCGGCACATTGCTGTCTTATTTTCTCATCTTCACTTAATTCTTTTAAATGCGTTACCATAGACATAAGCACTTCCTCTTCTCCGGCAAGTTGTTCCAACTCACTCATTGTTTCTGCCCTAAATATTCTTGCCCATTTTATTAGTTTTGGATTAACATTTCCATCGGCCTCATCCACTTTTGTTAGATCCAACACACGAATATTTAGCTTGTCTGTATATAAATATCCTGTCTTTGTATCTAGGAGTTTGTATTCTGCATAAAATGCAGGATTATCCTTAAACAACGTAAAGTCCAGAATCCCTATATGATAGGTCTTTTTTAGTTCCGAATATTCCTGACCACTTTTCAGATAATCGTATGTTCTCGACCAATAAAGCAGCGACCGTTCTGGCCAATTATGTTCATTTCTAACTTGTATCTCTAAGTCAATAATCTCATTTTCATTTAAGAGCAGTTTTACATCTAGCACACAGTCCTTTGAATCCACACTTCTTCCCAGCTCGATGGTATTTACTATAGTACAGCTAACGATATCGTTTTCGTCAATTTCCATTAACACCGAAACTAGATTCTTTAGTACATCCTCCGCACTTTGCAATACTGCCTTAAACATGTAATCATTCTTCATTCCATAAAACTTCTTTTCTGCCATATAATAGTCTCCTTTCCGCAGGAGTATGGCTCAAACAAAGTTTTATTGTTTTCTCCTGCTTTATATTTTAGTGGTGAATTTAAGCAGGATTTTCTTGAAAATAAAATAAATGATATGACGTTATATGATAATAGATATGAAAAACCGCTTATGCAATGATTATACCATACACATAAGCGGTTTAAACACATCTCAACAAAAATACACATTTAATCAGATACGATAGTACGTAAGATAGTTATTTGAAATGGCCGATTACGTACCACTATTTGATAGAACAATTCAGGTGCTTGCATTCGTTTCATCTATAATTTGAGAAAAGGCAGAATAAAGGCGGAAAAAATCCCGCCTTTTATATTACAATCCAATTCGTATCACAGGACGTACTCCGTAGCCATAAATTGACTCTATCCCCAAGCATAACACACCTCCATTTTCATTAACATACGGTGCACCACCAGTAGTAATAAATCCATATTTCGAGATATAGGGTGTTCTTAGCCACCAACACCAGCTGCTTCCTACCGATGGATTCACTGCGGATAATATTTCTCCTGATGTACTATTGCAATACTCCTCATATTCTTCAAAGGCCATCACATAACCACCATCATGAACACTAACTTCCCATCCTGCATCATCAATCCCGAAAAAATTCTCAATTTCGCAAACCGACAATAAATACACTTTATCCTGGGTATCATCTCCAAGACCATCATTTTCACACACTGTAGTTTGGATCCATTCTTTTTCATTCTCCGAAAATGCGGCCTCATAGAAATCATTATTTAGCCATTTTCTAATGTCACTTCTTTCCCACGATAAATCTTCTATATATCTATAATTGTATGGAATAGTATCCAAAATAAATTTACTCAATAGAGTTACGCTATTTCCGTCATTCGTCAAAACAATCCACTCAATGGGAGTTTCCGAATTACTACTTCTGCTAATTTCTGTTGAGAACGGATTATTATCATTCCAATCCCATTCATACTGTCTATAAGTAATCCCATAAGCGCCATAGGTTACTGTATCTCCTACATTTGCCTGTAGTATTTCCTCAGCATCCATGCAGGTTAATGCTACATCACTGTCTTCATCATTGGCTTCGTCTTCTGGATATAGTTCTGCTTCTATGGGCTTCTTCTGCTCCTCTGCATCCTTCTTTTTTTCTTCAACTCCAGTCTTAAGGTCAATAAGTTTTTTATCTCCGGTCTCTGCTTCTCCCGTGTCCAATGCTACGATAGCATTCTCATAGTATTCGATAGCAGCACCAATATCCCCTGCTATAATCGCTTCATCAGCCATTGCTACATACGTATTTGCAAGGCCTTCGTACGCTTCCACATTCTTCGGGTCTATCTCAATCGCTTTCGTATAAGAAGCAATAGCCATCTCATACTGCATTTCATCCAAATATTGATTTGCTAATTTCAGTTCTTTTCTTGCCTTCACTTCTGGACTAGCATTTGATACAAAAAAGATCACAAAAGTCATAATTCCAATCAAAAGAACTGCGCCTGCCATAATAAATGGAAGTTTATCTTTTTTCTTTTTCGCTACGACAGGATTTGTTGTAACTTCATTTCCTGACTGGTGATAATCTATTCTCAATGGCGCAGCAGCAGTCTGTTCACCACAAGCAATACAAAATTTTGCATCATCGTCATTCTTCGCGCCACATTTTATACAATACATTTCTTATACTTCTCCGTAAACCATCTGTTAATCATAGAGCGAATCTAATGTAAGCAAAATAACGTCCTTATCAACCAACGTCTCAAACCAGTCTGTATATCCAGAGAGGGAAAAGAATAAATATTTTATAAGTTTATATTTTGCAGAGATTAGTCTCCCCCTACGAATTAGGGAGTCATAAATACCTTTATCGATCTTTTCATTTTTGAATTTACACTCACCAATTACAGCCATTTTATCTATCTCAGACAATGCTACTACATCAATATCTGTAGACTGGGTTCTTACTTGTCCATTCTTATCTGCAATATTCTCTACTCCCCACCAAGTACCAATGGAAGTCACAAAACATCCATACTCACCTGCAATTCCCTTCATCAAAGTATAATATCTGCACATTTCTTCAAATACTGCCCCCATAAAGGAATGTATTACCGGCTTAACAACCTTTTTATAATATACTTCCCCTTGTCCCACCTCGATTATGCTGGTAGCTTTAGGAATGAATTCATACCAAAACTTAAACATATAATCTTTTAGAACATACTGCGTTTTCTTTCTATTCTGCTCTTCTGTTATACATTTTTTCTTTTCTACCAACCCTACGTTAATTAGCTTATCTAAGGAATAAAGAACAGTCTGCTCTTTTTCTCCGATTTTTGTTGCTATTGTATTAAGCACATTCTCTCCAGATGCAATCTGCTCCACAATATTATTTACAAGCGATATGTCTGCAAACTCTTGCGTTAATAGATTTCTTGTTTCATCATACAAATATCCGTCTGTTCTAAAAAACAGTCTTATTATATTTTCATCAATACTCTTTCTAGGATCAATCATCGAAAGATACTTTGCAACACCGCCAGTAATTCCATAACAGATTGCCTTATCCTCATTTGTATACCCCGGAACAAATTTGGCCGCATCCATATAATTGAACGCTTCCAGTTTAATCTGAGAATCTCTTCTTCCAAACAACGGACTCTTTTCACTTAGCACCTTATTTTCCATAAAACTAAGCGCGGAACCGCACAGAATCACTTTAAGATTCTTATCATTCCAAATTGTATCTATATACTTTTGCAATACAGAAAGAAGCGCCTCATCTTTCTCAGCCCAATACGGTAATTCATCTATTACAAGAACAAGTTTATCTTCACCTATATTCTTATCTATAAAATCAAATACCGCCTCTGTGGTATTAAAACTAATGTCCTCTATTCCAGGCATAAGCACATCCAATACCTGCTTTGAAAACAATTCAAGATTTCTATTTTTGCCAACTTTGGTAGCTGTATAAAAAATAGTCCTTTTATCTTTAACAAACTCGGCTATAAGCGTGGATTTTCCAATACGTCTCCGCCCATATATAACAGTCATGCCTATTCCAGCTTTATCATAGAAATCTTTTAATGACTCAAGCTCTTTTTCTCTACCAATGAACATACAGTATACTCCTTATACAGGCCGTTTTATTCAAATGTTTTTGAACAAAATTATTTTGAACAAAGTGTACTATAAATTGTAATGTATATCAATAGCTTTCTATCATTCCATTTCATCTGAAGCAAAAAGGGGCTATGAAAAAAGCATAGTCCCTTTTTAATAATTCTATGTAACTCTATACGGCATAACAAACAACGAACACTTATTACCAAAACCGCAAAAAGAATACGGCGAAGAAAAAGCACTAGAAATACTACGCTTTTTCAATGCCATAAACAAACAATAAATAGAAATAAAATGGTTTTTAGCCGTTCAAATCTATACCCTATAACCTACCTCTTTACTCAAAATCTTCTGCAGCAGTCATCGTGATTTGATAAACCCTAACGAACGTTGTGAGGGTTTATTTTATGCGTATTTATAAGGTTTTAGAGCATAAAAAAACCGCCTAGTAACACTAGACGGTTTCTGTTAATATCGAATGCGGAAGATGGGACTTGAAGTTTGCGTCACGCCACAAAATCCAATATTCATGCGGGTTTGCACGTTCTTTCAACACAGGGAATACATTAGGGAATACAAATCTTAGCAGAAAGGAGAATTCATCACTACTACTGTATTCCAATGTTTCTGACATTCACCTTTTTTTATGCGACCTGCATTTTATGTACTACAATCCAATTCGTATCACAGGACGTACTCCGCCATAATCGTGGACATTGTCACCAAATACATCGACACCACCGTCATCATGGACACTTGCTGCAAAGTAATTATCAACGCCGGGCGTTCGCAACCACCAGCACCAAACTCCACCTGCTGCTGGATTTTCAGCAACTATGAGGCCACCTGATCTTTCATTGCAAAACGCTCCATAGGATGCCCAATCATGCTCGCCGAATTTATCATATCCACTATAATCCTCCATTTTCACCCCAAAATACTGTTCAATTTCTTCTATCGACAATAAAAAAACCTTATCTTGTGTGGTATTGCCACCCGCCGCACCATGGAAGGTATTATCTCCATTTACACAAGTGGTTGTCTGAACATGAGCCTTTTCTATCTCTGTAAAGGCAGTGTTATAAAAGTCATTGTTAAGCCATTCTCTTATTTCACTTTTTTCCCAGGTTATAGGTTTCCATTTCTGATCGTAGGGAATAGTATCTAACACATATTTACTTAGTAGTGTTACGCTTCCTTCATCCTTTACAAGCACAATCCACTCGATGGGTGTTTCTGGTTTACTTTGTTTTCCTGTTTCTGTTACTACTGTACCGTAATCATTCCACTCATAGCTTCGTTTAGTAATCATATAGGTACCATAGGTTACTACATCACCTTCACTAGCCTGCATAATCTCTTCTGCGGTCATGCAGATGAAGCCCTTAGTTTCTTCACCTTCTGCTTCATTGGTATCCATAATATTTTCATGGACATTATCCTTTTCAACTGCAGTCTGATTTTGTTGCTCAGTTTCTTGCTTCATCTCTTGGACAGATACTAAAAGTTCTGCAAGACCTTCATCTCCTGTCTCTGCCTCACCCTGCTCTAAAGCCGTAATAGCATTCTCATAGTATTCGATAGCTAGATCCATATTTCCTACAATGATTTCCTTTTCAGCCATAGCCACATAAGTATTTGCAAGACCTTCGTATGCATCAACATTCTTGGAATCTATCTCAATTGCCTTTGTATAGGAAGCAATAGCCATCTCATAGTCCATCTCATCAAGATACTGACGAGCCAGTTCTAATTCTTTTGCCACTTTTCTTTCTGGCTTTGCACTCGCCACCATGATTGCAATAAAAACCGCAATGCCAATCAACAGTATTGTTCCTAAAATTACGAATGGCATCTTACTTTTCTTTTTCTTGATAACTGCCTGCTCAATTTCTATTTTCACTTCTTCTGTTGTCTTATCAACCCCCAGTAATTCTGTATCACCGCGTTCAATTTCTTCACTCATTACATTGCCTCCAAAATTTTATTATGCCCGACATATTATATCATGTAGCCGATGTTCCACAAAAAGAGGAGCCGAAGCTCCTCCTTAAATCTTTTGTCATTGTTGTTCTCATCCGATCGCATTATATAACGACTCGATTATAAATATTATTTTATATCACTCGGACTAATATATGTTCTACTCTTCATATTTACACAACTTGCGTACTTATTCGGCTGGCTTTTTTATTCCTAATTAATGTTATACCTCATAACCAGCAAATACTCGTTCGCAATAAAAAATACATAAATGAAAGACTATACTAAAATCATGACACAGGAATAGTGTGATCTTTTTTCAAAATAGTTACCAAAACAAAAAGGAACAGACTAACATATTACAATCAGGCTGTTCCTCCATCTCCAGGAGAATCTGTTTCCGTTAATAGTTTTATGCAGCTAATTTTATCAGCCTGCCGAACTTGTACCAGAGACTTGTCTTACTGTTCTTTCGTGTTTAGCAGATCAAGATAAGTCTCCCATTCGTGTTCAGGTACATTGCACATTTTCAGTGCTTCTTTGGCACTGCAGTTTGTTGTCTGCATTAATCCAAGTAAAATGGAGTTTATTTTTGCATGCCCCTCCGCAAGTCCTGAAGCATGTCCCTTGGCATATTCATCCTGCATCCTTAACTGGAACTTCATAAACTCTGTCTTCCTCCTGAATAGATTCATTGTAGCAAAATTTTGGAGTGGTGCAATCTTAATAATCCGACTCTTATTACAGGACGCACACCTCCGTTATCAGTACTATCGCTACCATCTACGACGACACCTCCGTTTTCGACAAAAGCCACATAGGCCTTGTGGAAACCCGGTGAGCGCAACCACCAATATTCTCCACCGTAGACAGGGTTCTCCGTCAATAGAATCCCTTCATTTTTCTCGTTACAAAGTACAACATACGTTTCCCCATCAATATCGCCATTCACATATCTCCCCCATTCGGATGGACCAACGCCAAAGTATTTTTCCACTTCAGAAAGCGACAACAAATAGACCTTATCCTGGGTATCGCTTCCACCGGAAGGATACCATTCATCTCCCGGCTGATAATCGCCATTTCCACCAACCGCCCCATAGTAAGGATTATCTTCATTCACTCCCTGTAATTCTGTTTCACTGCATTCAGTTTCTTCACTCATCATTTACCTCCAACGGATTAATGAATAAAACACATACCTTACAGTTAATGTCCCCTATCATCATATTAAATGAGGATTTCTTGTTACAAATTGCACATTCATATCATTACCAGGGAATTATGTCCAACAATATAACTACCAGTTTGCGCAAGGTATCAGCTCATAATTATTATAGGCTGCTCGTATTTGAGTATTATATTCACTTTCAGAGTTGATTTCGATCTCATAATATGAATTATCATTATCATAATATCGTATAGACCGCCCATATTCATCTTGAGTTCCGGGTTCTTCGGAGTCAAATCCTGCTGCAACAATCTTACATTTTCCACCTTCAAGTTTATAAATCCACGTCACTGCAAATGGTCCAACATAACCATGACAGACGATATACCCATTTCTTGGTGCATAATCTGTTCCACCCGGAGTCCCTGTTCCAAAGCCTAATTCTTCTTCTATTACCTGTCCATCACTTATATAACACACCCACTGCTCGTAATAATAATCAGCATACACAAAAACTTCTGGAATCTCATCCGCATCCACATAAATGTAATTCCAATTAAGTCCAGCATGCGTCTCTGCTAAATATTGCTCATATAATTCTTCCCACCATCCATCATTTTCCTCATCTTGCTCAGGCACAGTAATTACTTCTCCTATAACCTCTGCGGCAAGAACTCTGAATCCACTAAATACGCTTCTTTCGTCTTTGACTATGCGCACTCTTATTCGATTACCTTCGTAAGTGTAATCATAAATATCTTCCCCTTCCAAATAGTTAAATGCTCTTATCTCTGTGTCAAATTCCACTACGCACTGTTTCCCGTCCGCTTCAACAATACGCGGATTGCGGAGTTTTGTAGACTTCCCCGCGCTCCATCCTGTATAACAGCTTATCATGTATCCATTCTCATCAGAGTGAGCGTTTTTCAAGGCGTTTTCATCTCCACAAAGAGAATAACTCAGTTCGCGAAGTTGCTCCTTTGAAATATAGAACATACCATCTACATCAATAGCTACCAAATTTCCAATGTAAGCATCTGATGGATGTTCACTATTCATCAGGTAAAACTCTTCTTCATACACCCCTCCCGCACATATTTCATTTAGCCAAGCTACACTTTCCTCCGCAGAGCCCCACTGAAAAACATACGATAAATATCCACCCAAGTATCCCGTTATAGTAGGTTGTTCAAAAACCCAATCATACATTTCCAATGTTCCAAGTGCAGCTAACACATCTTCATCCAACCCATCTTCTTCATCTGGTTCAGGCTCATTTCCCAAATTATTATCTGCTAGTATTTCTTCCTTCTCTTCTTTTTTCTCTTCAATATCCTGGCGGAGAATGCCCAATCTTTCCTCCTTCGTTTCCTTTTCCCCTCGTTCCAGTGTATCAAGTGCCTTCTGATAATACTCAATTGCCAAATTGTTATACCCTTCTGCATATGCTTTTTCAGCCATAGCGAGATAAGTGTTAGCCAATCCCTCGTACGCGTCCACGTTCTTTGGATCTATCTCAATCGCTTTCGTATAAGAAGCAATAGCCATCTCATACTGCATTTCATCCAAATATTGATTTGCTAATTTCAGTTCTTTTCTTGCCTTCACTTCTGGACTAGCATTTGATACAAAAAAGATCACAAAAGTCATAATTCCAATCAAAAGAACTGCGCCTGCCATAATAAATGGAAGTTTATCTTTTTTCTTTTTCGCTACGACAGGATTTGTTGTAACTTCATTTCCTGACTGGTGATAATCTATTCTCAATGGCGCAGCAGCAGTCTGTTCACCACAAGCAATACAAAATTTTGCATCATCGTCATTCTTCGCGCCACATTTTATACAGTACATACTCTAGTATCTCCAACTCTAAATATGATTGCCTTCTATAAATTATTCAACACTCTCGGTACCAATTATACCATGTAGTTATAATCAGCCATGAAAAAAGGAGCCTGAGCTCCTCTTCTTGTGTAGTACTTATTTTAATCCCGTCAATGACTTCTATTTACTAAACCGCTCTATTTGTCTTAACAATAATATGTAATATCTTCAAAATAGCTCAGCCACTTTTTACATATTAAGTCTGTATTTGCTTCAATTATTTTCACTAATTTCCGAAGCGTCGCCTCTGGAATTTTGGAGTTATTGTTTGCCACTAAGACCTTTCCTCGTTTTGTAATCCATAATTATGTCGCATTCTCAACAGGCTCCCCTTCGCGAACGTGCACATGAACGGGTTCTAAAGGTCCCCCCTACATGGCACCTATTTTAATAACCTGAGGCATTCGTAAAACCTCCCTTTTGGGAAAATTCCATTATAAGATGCGCATTATTCTCAACTATCTTTTCAAAACTTTCCAGTTCCTCAGCCGAAAAGCCATGATTCTCTTCCCATATATATCCTGGCAAATAGCAGGTTACATCTTTAAATCCACCTTCCACGGGTTTCTCTATATATACCTTCACAGTACCATCTTCACGCATATTGGAATGTGCAATGAATGTATTATCATCCAACGTTAAGTACTCATACATCATATCTTCTTTCTTCCTATCCAAAAAATTTCTGCATTAATCTATTTTCGACCTTAATCACCTATGAATATAGTCCCCTTTTCTCATGATTTCATTTTACCATAACGAACATCCTGCAGTTTTATTCCACATATACCCACGGCATTCATAATACATAAAAACACTTAGTAATTCCTTACATTTTTCATGTATATTAATCGAAGCAAAAATACAGTTAAACCATATATTTATTGTGAATCAATCGATAGTGCATGCGAACATCAATAAGCTATATTAAAAATATATGCTAACTTAAAAGGCGGGCATCAATTCCCACCCTTTGTAGTCTTTATAATCCAATTCTTATTACAGGGCGCACACCAATGCAAGACATGGCGCCTGTACCAGACATATCAACAGCATCGTTTGTTGAAACATACGCTACACAATCACTTGCGTAGCCTGGTGAACGTAACCACCAACCTTCGAATTCGCCTGTTGCACATTCAGACTTTAAAAGACCTCCTAATTTCTCATCGCATAGATTCCAATATTCATCTAGGTCTATTACTTCATAATAAAAGCTATAAAAGTCCGCCGCAGTTATACCAAAATACTGTTCTAGCTCTTCTAGCGATAGCAAATATACTTTATCTTTGGTGTCATTACCTCCAGCTGGATAATCTTCTTCCCCCGGATCAACCCACGTAACCAAACCATTCGCACCCCAATATGGATTGTCTTCATTTACGCAAGTAGTTGTCTGAATATGGGCCTTTTCAGTTTCTGTAAAGGCTTCGCCATAAAAATCTTGATTAAGCCATAACCTAAGGCAACTGTCTTCCCACGTTATGGCGCCCCTCTCGCTACTATACGGAAGAATATCCACCTCATATTTACTAAGCAAAGTTACGCTTCCTCCATCATTGGCAATTACAATCCACTCAATAGGGGTCACTGGGTTACTAGTCCTATCCGTTTCTATATTTCCATCAGAACTCCATTTATATTTCCTAAACGTAATCCCATAGGTACCATATGTTACTACATCCCCCGCATTAGCCTGCATGATCTCTTCTGCAGTCATACAGGCTAATTCGGTTTCGATATCATTCTCAGTCTCTGTCTCTTCCGCTCCTCCATTAGCCTCATTATCTTTCTCCTCTGGCAAAAATTCTGTTTCTACCACACCGTTTCCACCTAAAAATACATTTACAATAGCATCCATTTCCTGCTGCGTTAATGTGCCTGTGGTCATAGTATCAATAACTTCTACCACGTCACCGGCAAGAAGATCTATCTCATCTCCGCTATTAGAAATAACATTTACTTTTCCCTCAACACACTCCACGCGGGTAATGCCTAAGTTAGGATTATAGTCTACCGTGAATATGGTACCTCTTACACTGATGGTTGCATTCGGTGTCACCACCTGAAAACCATCTTCAGGCTCAAGTGGATTATCAATCTTGATATAGGACTTTCCTTCTGTAACATTAATTGTTACAAGACCCTCTTTAGGATTACCAACGGCATCCACGGAAAATTTAGTACTGGATCTAACCGCGATATGCTTATCCTCATCTACAAGAAGATCTAGTAATGATTCATCTCCAACAGTTACAAAATCATTCGGAATCAGTTTCATATCCTTGGCTATTTCAATAACATTTTGATTTCGTTCAAGATCTACGGAACCAGATTGGTCATTTACCGTAACACTTCTGAAAGACTCTTTTCTGTTAAGTACTATGATTAACACGACAGCAACAATAGCCAGAATCGCAGCGCAAGCAATGATTAATACCTTTTTGTTTTTAAGTTTCTTCATGTATTTATCCCACTTTGATAATTTTTCAATAGATAGTTCTATCCATCTAACTGATTATTATACCATGCGTACAAAAAAGAGCTGAGCTGTGTAAAGAGAGGCTCCCTCTCAAAACACGATTCCGGTCTTTTCGTATGTTATAGATTTTAATTCAAAGGGACACTCCACTGCCCAAAAGGACCGTCCCCAACAAAAAAGAGAGGTGATTATCACCTCTCTAATTATGCGGAAGATGGGACTTGAACCCACACGCAAATACATGCACAAGATCCTTAGTCTTGCCTGTCTGCCAATTCCAGCACTTCCGCACGACTTAAATAGAATACCAAATCTGCATATTCTTGTCAACTATTATTTTAAAATATTTTCCCGCTCCGCAAGTGCGGCTTCGCCGAACATTAATCCTCAAATAGCGGCGTAGAGAAGTATCTTTCTGCGGTATCCGGAAGCACGGTAACAACTGTCTTTCCTTTGCCCAAAATCTTCGCAAGACGCTTTGCTGCAGCAACATTCGTTCCACTGCTGATACCGCACATAAGGCCTTCCTTAGATGCTAGTTCCTTTGCAGTTGCCAATGCTTCTTCATCAGAAATGATAGCAATTTCTGAGTAAATCTTCCTATTTAGTACAGGAGGGATGACTCCATCACCAATACCCATCTGAATATGGTTACTTACCGTACCGCCAGCAAGGATTGCCGCATTCTCTGGCTCTACCGCCCAAATCACAATATTAGGATTCTGATTCTTCAAGGTCTCACCGATACCAGTAATCGTACCGCCGGTACCAATACCGGAGCAGAAACCATCGATAGGTCCTGCCACCTGTTCTAAAATCTCAAGTCCTGTATGATGACGATGAGCCATGGGATTCGCTTCATTTTCAAACTGCTGCGGCACAAACACATTAGGATCATCCTTTGCCATCTGCAGCGCAGTTGCCATACATTCATCAATAGCCTTGCCAATGTTTCCTTCATCATGGATGAGCTTCACCTGTGCACCATAATGCTCCACAAGAAGTTTTCTTTCCTTACTAACAGAGTCCGGCATAATGATAATGGTCTTATAACCTTTTACTGCACCTACCAGTGCAAGACCGATGCCCTGGTTTCCACTGGTCGGCTCCACAATGATAGAATCCTTCGTAAGCTTTCCCTGTGCTTCTGCTGCCTGAATCATATTGTATGCCGTTCTAGTCTTAATGGAGCCCCCGACATTCAATCCTTCAAACTTTACTAAAATTCTGGCAGAATCCTTGTCCACAATATTCTGCAGTTCAATAATAGGTGTATGGCCAATAGCCTCGAGTACATTTTTATAAATCATTTCTCTTCTTCCTTTGCAGAAACTTCTTCTTTAGCAGTTTCTTCCTTTTTTGCAGGTGACTTCACATAATCTAATGTTGTGGCGATCACCGCGCCGGCTATGGTTCCAACTACAACAAGTGCAATCTGAATTCCAACATGCATACTATAATCCCTCTCTTTGTAATCCCCAATTTAAACAATCTTTCCTTCTACTGCACACATAGCTGCCGTTACAGGCGAAGCCAAATAAATCTCCACCTTCGAGGTACCCATACGACCAAGGAAGTTTCTGTTGTTCGTCGCAACAACTCTCTCTCCATCTGTTAAGATACCACCCGCTCTTCCGCAGCAGAGTCCACAACCAGGATGGGTAATCATACATCCAGCCTCAGCCAGTGTCTCAATCGTACCATCTGCCAGAGCCTCTCTGTATACCTTACGGCTGGCAGGAGTAACAATACATTTTACAAAAGGAGCGACATGTTTTCCCTTTAGTACTGCTGCCGCACGCTGCAAATCCTCTAAACGACCATTGGTACAAGAACCAATGAATACCTGGTTGATTTCTGTGCCCTCCACATCCTTTACAGGACGAATCTTATCTACCTGGGAAGGAAGTGCCATAACACGCACGAAATTTTCTGCCTTATAAGTCATCTCACGAGCATATACCGCATCTGCATCGCCCTTTAAACTCTTCTGGAAATCATCTAAAGTAATTCCACAATACTCTGCCGTCTTTTCATCCGGTGTAAAGACGCAACATTTTGCACCGGCTTCAATGGCCATGTTAGACATAGTCATACGAGACGCAACACTCATCGCATCAATGGTATCACCACAGAATTCCAAAGACTGATAGGTAGCACCTGCTGCTGTTAAGTCACCGATTACAGTAAGAATGACGTCCTTGCTGGTAACACCTTCAGGAAGGGTACCCTGAATCGTAACCTTGATGGACTCCGGAACTTTCAGCCAAAGTTCACCAGTTCCTAAGATACCAGCCATCTCTGTATAACCAATACCTGTGGAAAATGCACCGACGCAACCGTAGGTGGTGGTATGACTGTCTGTACCGAAAACAACATCACCCGGCTTTACGTAGCCCGCTTCCGTCATCAGCTGATGGCAAATACCATCACTACGATGTACATTCTTCATGCCGTGCTTCTTTGCAAACGCATCACCGGCACGAAAAGCTCTGGTATCATCAGCCTGTGAAGCCGGTACAAAATGATCATAAATCATAACCACCTTATCCGGGTCCCAAAGCTTTGTGAATCCCATCTCCTCAAACTTACTGATGATGAATGAAATCATAATATCATCCACCATTACTCTGTCTACTTTAACAGTTACAATATCGCCCGGTTTTACGGACTCTCTTCCCACATTGTGGGCAATAATCTTTTCTACTATGGTCTGGCCCATTTTAGTTCTCCTGTATTATGACAATCCATTTCTCTTGCGCATGGCCTTTACAAGTCCACCCGCATTAATGATCTCCATTAAATTATCCGGCAGGGATGCTATGGTGTACTCCTTGCCATTTGCTTTAATCACCGTTCCCGGAGTAACCTCAATGGTATCTCCCTCTTTCACTTCATCATGCAGCGCATCGCACTCAATAAGCAGCAATCCATTATTAATGGAATTGCGGAAAAAGATTCTAGCAAAGCTTCTGGCAATAATGCACTTTATTCCCAAAGCCTTAATAACTTCCGGTGCTTGCTCACGGCTAGAGCCACACCCAAAATTCTTTCCACCTACAATAATATCCCCTGGCGTAATCTGGCCTGCCAGTTCTGGTCTAAGGGGTGAAAATGCATAGGGTTTCATATCATCAACAGACTTGAGTGCTAAATAATCTGTAGGAATAATAATATCCGTATCGATATCATCATCCAGCACCCATATCTTACCGGTAAAAGATTCTGTCATAATGCGTCATTCCTTTCCTTGCATATAAGCATGCATACAGAAAATATTATACCATAAAATGCAAGTTACAATGGCACCTCCTAGTATTATCAAAGATTATTCACACAAATTCTGTCACGTGCCTGCGCATCCACAAAGGGAAGTGATTACGCTGACAAACAGGGTTTGTTCGTTCTTTAATGGCAATAGACCGAAAATACTCCTTCCAGTACGCAATGAAAGGATCCCCGGATGAGACTTCTTCGGCCTGGGTAATCCGACTAATCTCCTCTTCATCCAGTTCCTTTAAGTAACAGGGTTCATTCTTTGGGTGAACCGCGGCCAGTCTTCTGTTATCATCGATAATCACAAAATTCTCTGATGGCATGCGATCTCTAAAATGCTGCGCTACATATAATATCACGTTAGCTTTAGGCTCTATGTGCGCAATATAAGCCATATCCCCATAGGAAGTAAATCTGGCAAACTCTCTAAAAGAATGCGCTTCATTACCAACCAATCGTTTTATCTCCATCATCCGCATGACGGTGTCGTCCTGCAGCATCTGACAAATCTTACTTCCGTATCGAAAGGCCTTTACTAGGAAACGATAGGTTGTATCTAACGCATCCTCTTCCGCAGACAGCGAAGCATAATACATCCATACGTAAGCCTCCATAGAAATCTCCCTTTGTACAGTCCGTACTACCTTTTCCGTTTTATCCTCGTCTGCCTCCACATGAACATAATCCACAAAGAACTCTAGCTGTTCTATAGGCTCTATCCTTAACTGCACATGTTCATGCCCTAGCTTACTGGCCCAGGCATCATATATACAGGTCATCCTCGCCGCAAAATTATCCTGGCATGTAAATATAGTCATCTTGCAGCCTCCATTCCGAAGTCCTGAAACAACGACATCTGATGATACTGCTCACCGCCATGGGAGACTTTCCAATTATCTTTATACTCATCCTGGGTAAGATGATTCATAATATACTTCTCCTCGATAGGAATACGAAACATCATGCGTCCCCCGCAGGTGATAAAATAATGGGCTCTTTTTAAAACAACTCCCATCTTCTTTAGGCTTTCAAAAGTAAGGTGTCCATACCGTCTCGCCTGTAAAATGCGTAGCGCAGACTTTGGTCCTATCCCCGGTACCCTAAGAAGTCCTGCGTAGTCTTCCTTCTCTACATCTACTGGGAAATTTCCCAAATGTCGTAGTGCCCAATCACACTTTGGATCAATATTTTCACGAAAGTACGGCATCTTCTCTGAAAGCAATTCTCTCGCCTGAAACCCATAGAATCGCATCAGCCAATCTGCCTGGTATAGTCTGTGTTCTCTAAGAAGCGGAACCGCTGTATCTTTCGCAGGAAGATCTTTATCCTCGTTGATGGGAATATAAGCAGAATAAAAGACTCTCTTCAAATCGTAAGTCTGATATAACTTCTGCGTTGTCATAATTAGGTTGTAATCGGTCTCCTGTGTTGCCCCGATAATCATCTGTGTACTCTGTCCTGCAGGTGCAAATGCCCGATGCACCTTATCTGCTTTCGAAAGAACCGCATCCTTACCCGGAAGAATCAGTCCCGCAGTAGGGCTAGCCGTTTCAATCATAGCAAGAGACTCTTCCGTATCATCTTTGGGGGCAGTGGCTGCACTTGTCTCCATGGAAATCGCTTTTTGATAGAATATACTGTTTTCTAAGTAGCGGTTTCCGCTGGCCCGTTCCATTAGAGCATTCTTCCCCTTAGCTTCCCTGTGATTCATAATCGTACTTTGAATCTTACTCATGGGATTCAGCACCGTTTCAAAAGTCTTTCCAGGGGCCATCTTCTTTAAGGACTCTGCAGTGGGTAATTCCAAATTCACACTCATACGATCCGCCAAATAACCAGCGGTTGCCAAAAGATCATCCGGCGCTCCTGGAATGGTTTTTACGTGAATATACCCATTAAAATGATACTTGGTTCGTAAAAGCAGAAGGGTCTCACACAATTTTTCCATAGTATATGCTGGCGACTGAATGACACCCGAGCTTAAGAACAGTCCTTCTATATAATTACGCTTATAAAACTCTACCGTCAGCGTGCAGATTTCTTCCGGAGACAGGGTCACCCGCTCCACATCATTGCTTTTTCTATTAATACAATACTTGCAGTCAAATTCGCAGTGATTGGTCATAAGTATCTTCAATAAGGAAATGCATCTCCCATCTGCTGCAAAGCTGTGGCAAATCCCACAAGCCCTCGCATTCCCCAGCATTCCCTCCTTACCGGCGCGGTCTACACCGCTGGATGTGCAGGCCACATCATACTTTGCTGCATCTGCAAGAATATGCACTTTCTCCATGATACTGTCATTCAGTGTTCCTACTTCAAACATGTTTCATCTCCTGTTTGGTTTACTATAATTATTATATCCGAACAGTTGTTTGTTTTCCAGTATTTTATCGAACATATTTTCTTTTTTTTATAAACATTTTCCCTCTCTGCAGAAGGGCAAAATCTCAAATAAAAAACGCTTCCATTTTGATACATATCCATATAGTTCGACACATATCATTCTGAAAGCGTTTCGTACTTAATTGATGGAGCAACCGTTACTCTTTCCCCGCCTATGCAAGGGCGATTTCTCCCTTAATAGCAGACGCGGTTACAGTTGCTGCAGATGCGAGGTATACAAAGGAATCTCTATGACCAGCTCTTCCCTTAAAGTTTCTAGTACCTGTGGAGATTAAAGTCTCCCCTTCGCCAATTACACCCTGGCAGCTTCCCCAGCAAACAGAGCAGTTCGGATTCATGATAATGGCACCGGCCTCCATGAAAATATCTAGGAGTCCTTCTTTTAAAGCTTCCTTATAAATGGTCTGGCTGGCAGGTACTACTAAGAATCTCACACCTTCTGCCACCTTCTTACCCTTAATGATTTCGGCACCGACACGAAGATCTTCCAAACGACCGTTATTGCAAGAACCAAGGAAGGCTTCGTCAATTTTAACGCCTAAGCATTCCTTTGCAGGTACTACGCTGTCGACGAAGTGCGGCTTTGCAACGATGGGTTCAATTTCTCCTAAATCAATATCAAACACCTGTGCAAACACGGCATCCTCATCCGAGGTAAATAATGCCTTCGGCTCTCTTCCATGCGCCTTTAAATAATCCATCGCAACATCATCTACTTCCATCAGTGCAGTCTTTGCACCAGCTTCTACGCAAAGATTACAAATGGAAATACGATCTGCCATGGAAAGGCTGGCAAGTCCATCCCCAGCAAATTCCATCGCTTTATAATTTGCACCATTGGCACTGATTCGACCAATGATTGTTAAGATTAAATCTCTTGCGTAGACACCCTTATTCAGCTTGCCATGCAAATTAAAACGAATGGTTTCTGGCACCAATAACCAACTGGTTCCAGTGACCATTGCATAAAGATAATCTGTACAACCAACACCAGTACCAAAAGCGCCCAAAGCACCATAGGCACAAGTATGGGAATCTGCACCAAAAATGAGTTCACCGGGGCGAACGTGATTCTCCATCATAACCTGATGGCAAACACCCTCTCCTTCATAAAATGTAATCTTGTTCTCTCTTGCAAAATCACGCATCTTTTTGTGAGATGCTGCTGTCTTGGGAGAATCCGAAGGAATATTGTGGTCAACAATCCAAACCAACTTATTTACATCCTTGATCTGCGGATTCTTCAATTTGTTATACATATCAATGGTCAGATGGGTGGTTCCATCATTACTCATTAACCTGTCTAATTCTACCGTATGAATATCACCTGCATGCGCTTCCTTTACACCGGCAGCACAGGCAATAATCTTTTCAGCCATGGTCATTCCCATAATCTTTCGCCCCTCTCTACTTATTTAATGATGCGATTAAGCCGCCCTCGTCCAAAATCTGCTGCATTTTCGCAGGAAGCTTGGTACAGGTGAAAGTCTGTCCCTTTGCAGTGATGGTACCTTCCTCCATACTTACTTCCATCTCTTCCTGATCTTCGATGGCATCATACAGGTCCTTGCACACAATTACTGGAAGTCCAATATTAATCGCATTACGATAAAAGATTCTTGCAAAAGATTTTGCGATGACTGCTTTTACACCCAAAGCCTTTAATACGCTAGGTGCCTGCTCTCTACTAGAGCCGCATCCAAAGTTCTCTGCTGCCACGACATAATCGCCTGGCTGTACCCTCTCTGCGAAGGTTGGGTCCAGAGACTCAAATGTGTATTTCTTCATTTCTTCAATCGTAGGATACAAAAGATACTGGGATGCTATGATCTGATCTGTATCCACATCCGTATGAAAACGAAATGCCTTTCCCATGTTTTTTCTCCTTACATTTATGCCCTTTTCATAGGCTTTTTAATCAATTAATTATAAATAATGATGGGCTTTTTTTCAACGAACCGCGCCTGCGTTTTCTCGCACGCTCCTCCATCCATAAAACAATATTGATGTATATGCTCATTTTTTGTTTATTTTTTATATTTTTGCGTGTTTTCCGAGTCTTTTTTAGTTTTATTTGCACATTATATATGGTATAATCACCCGTGGAAGGTAGGTTTTTACCTTTACTTGCGCATATTCGCATAGGGCGGGGGGGACCCTTTCCATGCAGAAGAAAGGTGGTTATAACATGGCAAACAACGTGTACTATGATCAGATTATGGCCCTCAAAGGGATGGAAGGCTTAAAAGATCTGATTGAGCGCTGGCAGAGACTCAGCGAAAACATTAATCGTTTTAATGCAAAGCATTCCATGGTGCTTCCTGACCTTCTTTGGATTTCTGACAACGGAATTGACAAAGACGGACTCATCGAACTCCTCACCGGTTATTTAGATACCTGTGACAACCTTCTTGATTTCTATGGAAACGTGAAGCATTTTGATTACTATCTGGAGTACAATTCCGATTCCAGCAAGCTTCATGAAATCCAGAAGTTATCAGAAAAAGTTCGTGATGCTGCAGGTTTCAGAAGTGAATACCGCGGTCTTGTATCTGTTGATTTAGATGAGTGGGTTGGCCACTTCCACGAAGAAAACTTCATCAACATTTTAAAGTTCATGGCAACCTTAGATGATGATATTATGTTTATCTTCAATATTCACAAATATGACCAGAGCTCTGTTGAGCAGTTAATGGGTCTTCTGGTTCTTTTCTTCCGTCTGGAAGTAATCGAAATGAATCTTCCCGATTCTGAAGAACTCTGTGCTTATATCACCAAGGAGATTTCCGAATATGGTCTGAACCTTGACGAAGAAGCGCAGGATATGGTCATTGCAACTGTAAATACCCTCCGTGAGGATGAGTATTTTGCGGGTTACGAAATGCTTGACCGTCTTGCAGAAGATATCGTTTATTCTGTATATACCTCCACACCTCCTTATGACGGCATCGTGACCAAGGGTATGATTAGTGCCTTTGCTCCGGATGGTATGTATGTATCAGAATTACTTTCAAACAATGCCCGGGTATTCACTTCCCAGTATGAAAATTAAGGAGGAAACAAATGAGCAGCAGTCAGATTAAAAATACAAGATATAAAAGTAACTCTGGTCAGACTCGTTGGGCAACCACCGAGGAAATCGCCAGAAGTGCAACCAAGGTAGACTTAGACGCAGAACACTATCCTACTGGTGGTATCCCTGTTATGTCTCCCGACGGACACACCGCATACCTTGATGGTCGCGATACCCATACCTTGATTTTCGGTGCGACCGGTTCCAAAAAGACCCGTCTTTTCGTTATGCCTACCATCAACATGTTCATTCGTGCTGGTGAGTCCTTTATCGTAACTGACCCTAAGGCCGAGCTTTATGTTCGTACGGCAGGTTTCGCAAAAGAGCGTGGTTACCGCGTTGTTTGCTTAAACTTCCGTGATATCGGATATGGTGATATGTGGGATCCCATGGCACTTCCTCACGAGTACTACAATACGCATCGTAAGGACGAGGCCAACACCCTTATCAATGACCTTGCAGAAACCCTTGCAGCACCCCAGAAGCAGAACACCACTGATCTTCTTTATCCTATGATGGCAGAAACCCTGCTTACTGCAAATATGTACTTCCTGTTAGAGGCAGAGAAGACCGAAGGCGCTATCGTTAATATGCGTTCCCTGACAGCGCTCTGCTCTCAGGCAGCCCTTGGTTCCCTGAAGACCTTGGCTGGTAAGATGAGTTCCCAGAACACCATCGGTATGCTTTATAAAGGTACCCTTCTTGGCGAAAATGAGAAAACGATTTCTTCCATTATGACCGTGCTTTATGGTATGGTTTCCATCTTCAACATTAACCGAAGCTTAACCAACATGCTTTGCGGCAACACTTTCGATATCAGACAGTTTGGTCACGAGAAGACCGCTGTTTACATCATCGTACCTGATGAAAAGACCACCTGTCACTTCCTCGTAACCATGTTCATTAAGCAGGTTTACGAAGTACTGATTGGCGAAGCACAGCGTCAGGCAACCCTTTCTCTTCCGGTTCGTGTTAACTTCGTACTGGACGAGTTCTGTAACATTCCGAAGATTCCTGATATGCCTTCCATGATTTCTGCAGCGCGTTCTCGTAACATGCGTTTCTATCTGGTTGCACAGTCCATTCACCAGTTAAAGGGTCGTTACGGCGAAGACGCAGATACCATTAAGGGTAACTGCGATAACTGGATCTTCCTTACCTCCCGTGAGCGTGACCTCTTAAATGAAATGTCTTACCTTTGCGGTGAAATCGATGCGTGGGGACCTGGCGGAGCAGAAAAGAGACGACTTATTTCTGTTACTGAGTTGCAGAGATTCAACAAGGAAAAGGGTGAGTGTCTCATTCTTCACGGACGTCAGTATCCTTTCATTACCTACATGACCGATATTGATGCTTATCCTGCATTCAAGAACTATCAGGTTATTCCTATTCCTAAGATTGAGCTTCCTAACCCGATTACCTTCGACGTTATTAAGTTCACTACTTCCAAGAGCTACTCTCCTGATGGTATTCCTTTCTGCAAGACCGATGCAGAAGTGGAAGCAGAGGACAATGCTAGACTGCAGCAGGAAATGATGGCTATGCAGGCACAGCAGATGGCATACATGCAGCAGCAGGGTTATGATCCTGCCATTGCACAGCAGATGGCATCTTATGGTCAGCAGGTCAACTTCGATCCTTCTCTTGGCGGCGGCGCTCCCATGTAATTTTTAGTAGTATTGATTATAAAAGGGACTCCTATGGGAGTCCCTTTACTCATTTATCTGTTAGGAGATATCTTTGAAAACTGCTTTTTGTATTGTGACCAGAAATCACGGAGACGTTCTGCTACATAACTCCCCCTATTACTTCGCGACCATGAGTCGCCTTGGATTCGACATATACATTTACGATTCCAGTGATGATGACATGACCAAGAATTTGGTTCTTGCTTGGAATGCCAAAGGTTTTCAGAATATCTATTGGTTAGACTGTCGTTTTACCACAACAGCAGAAGAAAAAGTATTACTCATTTATCAACAGGCAGGTTTTCAGAAAGAATATGACTATGTATGGCTTTCCAAGGACCGCATGGCGTTTGATGCTAATTATTTATCAAGGTTATGTCAGGCTATGGAAAGCAAGCCTGATGTAATACTAGCGGCTAAAGAAGAGGATAGCTATCACTACTCCATTCCAAGATTTCCCGATGTTTATACAGATGCTATTTCCTTTTTTCGTGACTTCGGAGCCACCACTACCGACTGGGTAAGTGTCATACTACGCACTTCAACAATGCTTGCAGGCGTAGATTTTGATTTATATAGTGAACAGTACAATCTCACAAAGGAGAATCCGTTTGTTCAACCAGTCTTCCTTTTCGCAAGATTGGCAGAGCTCCGCCAGCCTCTCATTTCTATAGTTCGTCCCAAGGAGATGGAATTAGCTGCCTATGTGGGTACTAGTGGTGGATGGCGTTCTCAAACCATGGAACTCTGGGCTGTGAAATGGCCAAAAGCGGTACAAACGCTCCCGGACATATACGATGCTTACAAAGGGCACGTTATCAAAACAGAATGCATGCATGAGAATCTTTTTGCCTCTGTTTCCCAATTACTGAGTCTTTCAAAGTCCGAATACTTAACAAAAGATAATTTCGAAGCGGTTAGGCAGAACTGGGCGAATCTGTCCGATATCCCTGTGTCCTGGGTGGACAATATATTAAATACCGATATACAAAAGCTATGCAATTCTGTTATTGATACGCTCACAGAGGCTCTCTCCCTAGAGAACTATCCCAAGGCGCTTTGGCTATTCTTATCCAACCACTGGATAAAAGAACTCTTTTCCGAGGATGACTATCAATCAATGGTGCGTTGCATGAAAGACTACCAGAAAGAAACCACCGGCGGGAACAGTTCTAGTATCTTGTCCGGCGTTCATTCCTTAGATGATTTACTGGAAAGAGGACGTAGCCGCGACACAGCTGCCACTAAACCGCAGTGATTCCCACATCTTGTAAGTCAAAATTAAAAAGGTGTGTCTCAACAGAGGCACACCTTTTTTAATTTTACTATGATGATAATTCTAAATAGATACGCGATGTTTCACCATTCTTTCAATATGTCATACTTCTTATCGAATAGCATCCTTCATACTCTTTACATACTCTTTCACAAAGGGTACTGCATCTTTTCCATGTTCTGCAATGATTCTTACAATAGCAGAACCGACAATAACACCATCTGAGAAGGAGGCCATCTCTTTCGCCTGCTGTGGCGTGGATATACCAAATCCAATAGCGCAAGGAACATCCGTTACTTCCTTAGCATCTTTAATCAGATTTGCAATATTCGTATTAATTTCACTACGAACACCGGTAACACCTAAAGAAGAAACGCAGTACAGAAAACCTTCTGACTTTTCTGCAATCATCTTAGTTCTCTCTATAGAGGTAGGCGCAATCATATTAATAAGTTCAAGGCCATACTGCTTGGTATACGTTCTTACTTCCTCACTTTCTTCAAAGGGAACATCCGGAATAATCAATCCATCAATGCCTGCCTCTGCAGCATTCTGCATGAACTTATCCCTTCCGTAGGAGAATACCGGATTGTAATAGGTCATAAATACTAGTGGAATCTGTGTATTCTGTCTTACTTTTTTCACTAGAGCAAATAAATCATCCGTTGTTGTACCATTCTTCATTGCTCTTTCATCTGCTTCCTGGATGACAACACCTTCAGCGATAGGATCAGAAAATGGAATACCAATTTCAATAAGGTCAGCTCCCGCTTCTTCAATGGCATAAATTAACTGCTCTGTGGTTTCTAGATCAGGATCTCCACCTGTAAGGAAGGCAATAAAAGCCTTTCCATTTTCAAAAGCTTTATGAATTCTAGTCATGGATATTTACCCCCCTGTATCTTGCAATGGCTGCCACGTCCTTGTCTCCTCTTCCGGAAACAGTAACAACAATAATCTTATCCTTATCTAAGGTAGGAGCATATTTTCTTGCATAGGCAATGGCATGTGCGCTCTCAATCGCGGGAATGATACCTTCCACACGAGAAAGGTATTCAAATGCCTGTACAGCCTCCTCATCAGTAATAGGAACATACTTTGCGCGACCGTTTTCATGAAGCATAGCGTGCTCCGGTCCAATACCTGGATAATCCAGACCTGCAGAAATAGAGTATACTGGTGCAATCTGACCATATTCATTCTGACAGAACAAGGATTTCATTCCGTGAAATACGCCCAAGGTTCCATTAGCGATGGTAGCCGCATTCTTAGGATTGTCTACGCCAAGCCCTGCCGCTTCACAACCAATGAGTTCTACGCTCTCATCTCCAATGAAATCATAGAAGGTTCCCATGGCGTTGGAGCCACCGCCGACACAGGCAATAACCGCATCTGGCAAGCGTCCTTCCAATTTATTCATTTCTGATTTGATTTCTTCACCAATAATTTTCTGGAAGTCTCTAACAATCATAGGGAAGGGATGGGGGCCCATAACAGAGCCTAAAACATAGAGTGTATCATCCATTCTTCCTGCCCATTCACGCATTGCCTCGTTGACAGCATCCTTGAGGGTCATGGTTCCGCTGGTAACAGGATGTACTTTCGTTCCAAGAAGCTCCATTCTATAAACATTTAGCTTCTGTCGCTCGGTATCTTCCTTTCCCATGAAGACCTCACACTCTAATCCCATAAGTGCTGCCGCTGTTGCAGTAGCAACACCATGCTGCCCAGCACCGGTTTCTGCGATTACTCTTTTCTTTCCCATCTTCTTTGCCAGAAGAACCTGGCCTAATACATTATTGATTTTGTGGGAACCGGTATGATTCAGATCCTCACGCTTTAAATAGATCTTTGCTCCCCCCAGATCTTTGGTCATCTTCTCTGCATAATATAGGAGAGAAGGTCTGCCAGCATACTCTTTTAATAAATCTGACAATTCTTTCTTAAATTCTGGGTCATTGCTGTACTTTGCATAGGCTGCTTCTAATTCTTCCAAAGCAGTCATGAGCGTCTCAGGTACATACTGGCCGCCAAAATCATTGTAGCGTCCTTTGCTCATTGAGTTGTCTCCTTTACATTTAATTTTTTATGTTTTCTCTTATTTTACGGCATATCATCAATCGTGTCATGCCCTTTTATAAACCGTCTTGGTCAAAAATCAGCTATTTTTGCCCGTTTTTCGTATTTTCAATTCCTGCAAGATTTCCATTCATTTGTTAACATAATAGATGTAATCTTCTTTTGACATGCTTTCATCTGCACATCCTCTTTCCACAGGAATCCTTGCGATTATTCCTTAATAATTTTGCTTATATTGTATGAATTGTTCAGTTAATTGAAACAATTCATATCTTAGCACTTCTTCATCTACGGCCTGATAAAGCCATTTTGGTTTCCATAATACTGGGTATTATGAAAACCATTTTCCACTCTGCAAAACGCTATTCTCTCCAATTTATCATCGTCTAAAATAACACGATTTTGCAAATATGAAAAAGCTTCATTAAGGAAAGCAATTTCTACAAGCTCTTCCATTTAGCCAGTGTTGCCTTCTTATCAGCCTGACGCATCAGCGCTTCTCCGATTAACATCGCATCCACTTTTGCTTCTGTGAGCATCTTAATATCATCCTCTGTATGAATACCAGATTCTGCCACAAAAATCCTATCTTTAGGGACTAAATGGCGAAGTTCCATACAATTATGGATGTCAACTTCAAAGGTTTTAAGATTTCTATTATTGACACCAATAATTCTGGCACCACTATCTAATGCTCTTTTAACTTCTTCCGCATCATGCGTCTCTACAAGGGCATCCAGGCCAAGCTCATGGGCTAGATTCAGGTATCTTACCAATCTATCCTGTTCCAAAATAGCACAAATTAGTAGTACAGCAGAAGCACCTAAAAGCTTTGCTTCATAGATCATATACTCATCTACCGTAAAGTCTTTTCGCAGACATGGTGTGGATACTGCCGCGGAAATCTCTTTTACATACTGATTGCTTCCCTGAAAATAGTATGGCTCTGTTAATACAGAAATAGCAGAGGCGCCTGCTTCCTCGTATTCCTTTGCAATATCCATATAGGGAAATTCTGTAGCAATAACCCCCTTACTTGGGGAAGCCTTTTTCACTTCACATATATAGGACATTCCAAGCTCTGAAAGAGACTCATAAAATCCTCTTCCCTGACGCTGCTCCATGCACTCTGCACGTAAACGCAACTCTGCAAGAGAAGTTTTCTTTTTTTCTTCCTCTATACGCAACACTGTTTTTGCCGCTATTTCATCTAATATCATACGTTTTCACCAAATGTTAATTCACAAATTATATCTATTCCAAATATAACTTTATAACCATTTTCTTTATTATCAAGGTATTTTTAACGTTGTAATCCAAAGGTAGATCACGAGATTTCGACCCTAGTATCTTTTATGAGTTGGAAACCTCAATAATCTTATTTAATGTCTCCATAGCCTTACCGCTATCAATCAACTCTGCAGCCAGCTTGATGCCTGCTTCCATAGATTCAGCTTTTCCATTGATATACAGAGAAGCTCCTGCATTCATAAGAACAGCATCACGCTTCGGTCCCTTTGCACCATTTAAGATATCCTTGGTAATCTGTGCATTTTCTGCAGGATCACCACCCTTTAAATCATCCTTGGTACATCTGGTAAGCCCAAACTGCTCAGGAGTGATGATGTAAGACTTGTTCCATCCATCTTTAATCTCACAAACCTTCGTAGGGGCACTCATAGAGATTTCATCCAGCTTATCCTGGCCATAAACAACCATACCGCGAGTTACGCCAAGACTGGAGAGTACATTCGCTAATGGCTCAACCAAATACTCATCATATACACCCAGAAGCTGGAATTTGGGCTTTGCAGGGTTGGTTAAGGGTCCAAGGATATTAAATACCGTTCTAAAACCAAGCTCCTTACGAATCGCACCAACATACTTCATGGAAGTATGATACTTCTGTGCAAAGAAGAAGCAAAAACCAGTCTTCTCAAGAAGTTCAACGCACTTTTCAGGGCTCTGGTCAATATTAACGCCAAGGGCTTCTAAGCAGTCTGCGGTTCCACACTTCGAAGACGCCGCACGGTTTCCATGCTTACTAACCTTTACACCACCTGCTGCGGTAACAATCGCTGCAGTAGTAGAAATATTAAAGCTGTGGGCTCCATCTCCACCGGTACCAACGATTTCAAAGGTATCAAAGGGTGCTTTTACTTCCGTTGCATGTTCGCGCATCGCTGCTGCACAGCCTGCAATTTCATCGGTGGTTTCTGCCTTAGCACTCTTTGTAGACAGCGCGGCTAAGAATGCGGCATTCTGGGTAGGTGTCGTAGTTCCATCCATAATTTCATTCATTACGGTATATGCTTCATCATACGTTAAATCCATCTTGTTGCTGATTTTTTCAATTGCTTCCTTAATCATCGTCATGCTCCTTTTCTTTTTGCTTATATTCTACACATGTCTTATAGCTTAATCTTTAAGAAATTCTCTAACATAATTCGTCCATTCGTGGTCAGCACAGACTCTGGATGGAACTGCATGCCATAGGTAGGGTAATCTACATGCTTTACTGCCATAACTTCCCCATCATCCGCAGTTGCTATCACTTTGAGTTCTGCAGGAAGTTTAGACGCTTCTGCTGCTAGAGAGTGATATCTTGCCACGGGTTCCTCTTTCTGCAATCCATCAAAAATAGGATCCTCCGCAAAAGTAATAACCGACTGCTTACCATGCATTAACTTCTTAGCATGAACAATCTCACCACCATAAGCCTCACAGATTCCCTGATGTCCTAGACACACTCCTAAAATGGGTAATTTCCCTTCAAAGTAACGTACTGCCGCTTCAGAGATTCCTGCATCCTTCGGCCATCCTGGTCCCGGAGAGATAATCAAATGGGTCGGCTGCATAGCCTCTATTTCTTCACAGGTATATTTATCATTACGTACTACCTTAATATCAGGATTAATCTCTCCTAACATCTGGTAAAGGTTATAAGAAAAACTATCATAGTTATCAATAATAAGTATCATTATGCATCCACCTCCTGGGCACACTGAAGGCTGGTCACTACTGCCTTTGCTTTATTAATACATTCCTGGTATTCCTTCTCAGGAACAGAGTCCGCAACAATACCAGCACCAGAACGAACAAACACCTTGCCACCTTTTTTATAGGCAATACGAATCGCAATACAAGTGTCCATATTCCCCGTAAAGTCAAGATAACCAATGGCACCACCATAGACGCCACGCTTATTATTTTCTAATTCCCTGATAATCTCACAAGCTCTAATCTTGGGCGCACCAGAAAGTGTTCCTGCAGGTAAAATCGCATCGATAGCATCTAGTCCGTCATGTTTATCATCAATCTCACCACGTACGGTAGAACCGATATGCATAACATGAGAGAACTTCTCAATATTCATATACTTTTCCACTTTGACAGAACCAAACTTACTGATCTTACCAATATCGTTACGGCCTAAATCCACCAGCATATTGTGTTCTGCGCGCTCTTTCTCATCTGCCAGAAGCTCCACGCGAAGCGCTTCATCTTCCTCTGCATTCTTTCCACGAGGACGTGTTCCTGCTAGTGGATAGGTATGTAATTCACCATCTTCCAATTTAACAAGGGTCTCCGGAGATGCTCCTGCAACCTCCAGGTCAGAGCTTGCAAAATAGAACATATAGGGGGATGGATTAATGGTACGCATATATCTAAAGGTATCTAACAGAGAGCCCTCATAATCTGCTTCCAAACGATTCGATAAAACCACCTGGAAAATGTCTCCCTCGTGAATATAATGCTTTGCCTTATTCACCATATCACAATACTGTTCTTTAGAATATAAAGGCTTGATTTCAGACAAAAGTTTTCCCTTGGTATCTTCCGTAGGCTTGCCAGTTCGAAGAAGCTGCTCCATAGCCTCGATTTCAGAAAGTGCTTTCTGATAGTTCTCCTCCATATTTTCTGTCTTCACATTCACTATGAGCCACAGTTTCTGCTTTAAGTTATCAAAGGCTATAACCTTATCAAAAAGCATTAAGTCAAAGTCATGGAAACCATCTTCATTCTTAGGTTCCCCCTTCATCTGCGGTTCAGAATATTTCATGTAATCAAAGGAAAAATAACCCACCATTCCACCGGTAAAAGAGGGCATTCCCGCAATTTTAGGGCTCTTATATGCCGCCAGAAGTTCCCGTAGCACGGGAGCAGGATGGAAGTTCTCTTCCCCACCATAATTCTTCACTTCACCGGTTGCCACTTCTTTTACATGCATCTGTCCATCATTGCAGACAATCTCCATCGCAGGATCATAACCAAGGAATGTATAACGTCCCCATTTTTCCTGGCGCTCCACACTTTCCAGAATGAAAACATGCTTACTGGCTCCCTTTAAAATACGCAGTACCTGTACAGGTGTGCAGAAGTCAGAGAAGATTTCTTTTCCTACGGGTACGGTCTTATAGTTTTCTGTGTATTTTTCTAATTCTTCATATGCCGGATAAATCATAATTATCTCCTTAACAATTAGGTATATTTTCTAATTACTTATATGTGCTAAAAATAGAAAGAGGCTTCTGCCATCAGCAGAAGCCTCATAACGTGCATTCAAATACTCCAAAAAACACCACACCTTTCATGATCCCGTAAAACCTTGGGCCGAAGGTGAATATGCGTGAGAAATAATGATCACGCCAAGCACACATAGCATCTGCTTCGGTCTTTGTAAGTGAAGTATTAACGGACTAGCATCGATCCCCTAAGCTAGAGAATCCGAATATCATCTTCGTGGTATTCGAGGGACACTAGCCCTCGCCCCAGATCTTCTTATTTAATTCTTGGTCTTTCTTCTCGATCAAAGCAAGCACCTGTTTCGCTTTCTCCTGCTCCTTTGCCGCCTTATTCTCATCTTTGATGAGTAGCTCTAAGGAACCGGAAATTGTATCAATATTGTTCTTAAACTCCTGTACCATTTCAGCGGTACGCTGTCTTGCAACCTTGATAATTTCTTCTTTATATGCACAGAACTGATTTACCGTCTGGTTGCTGAAAGCTCTCTCAACATCCCTCTTATATGCCTTCTTATCCATGGTATTAAAGATTAGAATTGCTTTCTGAGGGTTAATGTAATCATCCATACGAAGAGCACCAATATCAGAAGGTGGAATCTGCGTATCAGAAATATTGGTAATACGACGAATCAAATTCTCATCAATACCCTTGTACTCTTTAATCTTCTGGGTGATGATTCCCTTTAATTCCTGCACCTGGCTGGTAAGAATATCACCACGAATCTTCTTATAGTACTCATCAATATCAAGCAGATATCTGTTAAGTTCTGCCAGGATAATACGGTTCTTCTGTTCAAACACTTCTGCACGAAGTGCAATCCACTGCATCTTGTCTGCCTGATGTGCTACAAGACCCTGACGGTATTCAATCTCTGCAACAAGATCTTTAATCTCTGCAACCTGGGTCTCTAAACTATCATCCGTAATACGAGAAACAAATTCTTCCTGTGCCTTCTCAATGTCAGAAAGCATATCCGTCTTCATGGTGCGAATGTTCTCTTCAATCGTTTCCTTGCTGAGTCTTGCCTGGCTCTCAATGGTTTCGTAATCAGAACGAACAAAATCAACCAATGACTTAATGCCATCATATAAGCCCTTCGCCTTTACTGCGAGAGAATACTTCTGGGCATACTTAACGATTTCTTTTTCAATTGCTGCCATTCCAGAGTTAATATAAAGTCTCTGAATAACACCATCTAGGGACGTATCACAAGCTTCTGCTTCCTTCTCACATTCCTCAATCAGCTGCTTTGTTTCAAAGTCCGCATCTGCCAATCTGTCATATCGATAAAATGCACCATTATCGGATGCAATCTCAGACTCTTTATCAGAGAAAGGATCCTTGGTAGGCTCATTGTTAATCTCACTCTTGTGATTTGCAAGCCAAGTTCTTTCATCCTCTAATTCAACATTTTCTTTTAATGCTTTTGCAATGTATGCCGCTTTTGAAGAAACGAAGAAGAGTCTCTCTTTTCCAAGATCAATCTCCATCTCCTTCTCGTCATAGATCTTATCCTCTTCCTTTAAGGAGACCATAACCTTCTTGTCGCGAAGGCACTTCAAATCCTTGGTACTCTTCGTATCTGCCTGGTTAATAACGTGGAAGGATCTTGCAAGATCGATGGATGCAGTCTCCCCGCTCTTTCCATCAGTAAAGCCTTTTACCAGTTTATAAAGCATGGAGTTACCAGTACCTTCCATCTTGGTAGGCTCATATACCACAATTAAAATGGAATTGGTCTGCTGCTTTAATGCTTCCTTCAGAATCAACACATGCTCATTAGAGTTGGAATCCGTACCAGGAGTATCAAAGAATGCAAAGTTCACATTCTTGCACAGAGGAATGGGATAGATAACTTCAATAACGCCATCAATATATCCCTTACCATCATGATAATCATTCGGAACTTCATTCAGTCTCTTTAAAAGTCTGCAAAGCTGTTCATGCTGCTTAAGCCCCATCTCTGCCAGTCTAGTTGCTTCATTCTGCAAGGACTGACGAAGGGTTTCATCCGTAGGCTGTGCGTTTCTAATCAAATCAAACTGATTTAATGTATCACTCCATACAATCTGAATAAGTTCTGGATGATTAGCCGGATCCGTTTTAATAATAAAGTTAACCGCAGGTACTGCACCATTGCGGATTTTAAACATCTTTGCAGTCTCTGAGGAAATATTTTCCGGAAGAATACGCTTACCAATAATAGCATTGATGAAGGTAGACTTACCAGCAGAATAAGTTCCTACCAGGCAAAGATTCACCTCATCACCATCTAAAGAGGCAAGCTTCTGAACAAAAGAAGCCTTTCTGATACGATAGGTTTCTTTGGTATCATTCTCTTCTAATTCACTATCAAAATTATTTAATGTTTCTGTACAGAACTCCTTAATGCAACCATAAATCTCAGCCACATCCGGTAATTCAATAAACTTCGCAACAGAGAAAATCGTCTTTTCTTTGGATAAATTGTAATCGGAAATCTTCTTCTGAAGGTCTTCGTAATCTATCTTGGTACCCTTAAAGGTAATCTGAATGGTATCCTTCGAAAACTGCTCGTAAATATCATCGAAGAACGTAGAACCCTGGTTCTGCAAAAGAAACTCGCCTGCGTCAGGACTATATTTTTTCAGATGTTCACAATCATCATAAGGAATTTCAACAAATTCGCCCTTAAACATGCCAAAGAAGCGAATCTCTTTCTTCACAGGATGATAGGAAATCATTACGTCTTTCATTTGCAAACCCTCCAGCTACGCGCTGTTTTTTCTCTCCACAAAATGTCAAAATCAACTAAAAAAGCGACACTCTTAACTAATAATTATAGTAAAAATGTCGCTCTATTTCAACCTATATACAAGACATAGCACGTGATTTTTATGATTATTCTATGACGTTCGTGCACTGATTAATCAAGTGCCTTTGCGGTTTTCAAGGCAATTTCCATCATTTCGGTAAAGGAAGTCTGTCTCTCCTCAGCAGAGAGTGCTTCACCCTTTAAAATGTGATCTGAAACAGTGAAGATGGCAAGAGCACGTTTTCCAGCTCTAGCGGCATTCATGTAGAGTGCTGCAGCTTCCATCTCAATGCAGAGAACACCCATTTTCTGCCAGTAGTCGTTCGCATCTGCCTGGTCATCATAGAAGGTGTCGGAGGAGAGTACATTTCCTACATGGTAGGTTGCTCCCACTTCTTTTGCCTTTGCTATGGCAGTCTCTAACATCTTGTAATCTGCAATGCAGGAATAGGTTCCAGGAATCTGGAACTGTCTTACATAATTGGAATTAGTGGAGGCTCCCATAGCCATTACAATGTCTCTTACATTGACATCAGGATGGATGGAACCAGTAGAACCAATACGCATGATATTTTCTACGCCAAAGAAATTATATAATTCATAGGAGTAAATTCCAATGGATGGCATACCCATACCACTGGCCATCACGGTCACCTTTGTTCCGTCATACATGCCCGTGTATCCCTGTACACCTCGGACATTGTTGATTAACTTTGCATCCGTCAAAAAATTTTCTGCAATAAACTTGCTACGGAGCGGATCTCCGGGCATAAGTACTGTCTTACCAAAATCTTCCGGTTTTGCATTAATATGCGGTGTAGGATAATTTGCCATATCTGTAACTCCCTTCTTTTTCTAAAACAAAAGCCCGTCCCAAAGAACGAGCTTTGAACTGATGTAATTGTATCACATTTTACTAGAATCCTCACCTAAGGATTCGTCTGCCGTTCCCTCTCCCTTGGTAGACTTAGGCACCGCTGTCTCCTCGCCGTCCTCTTCTTCCGAAGGCTCCTCTTCTGGCACTTCCTGTTCCTCCTCCGGCGTTTCCTCCGCCTCTAGAGACGCATCATTCCCGTCCTTTTCATCGATAGCATTCTCGCTCACGGAATTCTCAGAAACGCTATTTTCCGATACACTGTTTTCTGATACCGTATTATCTGACACACTATTTTCTGAAACCGAATTCTCGGACACCGTATTCTCAGAAACACTATTTTCTGAAACGGTGTCACCTGGCTCGTCATCTTCTTCACCAACCGTATTTTCTGATAATACAGTCAGCAGTTCATTTAATTCTGCAATTGTGAACCCTGCCAGTTCCATATCCGTATAATTGCCGCTTAGCTTTAGGATTCTCCGAATCAGCGAAGCCTTTCCTTGGGAGATTCCGAGATTCTCCGCCATCGCCGCCAGATCAGGATCCGTATCTAAGGCCTGGGTAATTACTGTAGCATTGACATTACATGCGGAAAGCATCGTATCGATTTCTTTTGTGATATCTGCTTCCATTGTCGTCCTGGTGCGTTCATCTTTTGCATTTACCGAAACTAAGATCGCATCCGTACGTTCATCCATTAAATAGCCTTGTCGCAGCATTTCGCCTACAATCGCATTGACTGCAACCTTCGTGGTGGCACCAGTCAAATCCATAGCCTCTACAATGGGCACTGCATCCTGATTGACAGCCCTGGCACTCAACACGCGGTCTGCCGCATTGATGGTCAGCTCCACGCCAGGATTCACATCAATATCGACGGTCGCTACCACACGCCCTGCTCTGGCACCAGCAGTCTTATCTAGCATCACATTCATACACAAAAATAGCAGCGCTGCTGCCGCAAGAAGGTAGGGCACCCACACTCTGTGTTTTCGCTTATTATGCAGGTCCATAGGAACCACCATGTCCGATGGCTTTCCCGCCTTTTCCATAATGTTCTTTTTCACATTCGGGGTCACCTTTGTGAATGCATCCCGAATCGCCTGCTCTGTCTCTTTTTTCGTAAGTCCCATTGCTACTTCTCTTCTTCCATAAATTTCTGCATCTTCTTAATGGAACGATTGTACTTTGATAGTACGGTTGCCAACGGCAGATCCAGCTCTTTTGCAATCTCCCGGTGTTTCATATCTCCTAGGACATGCATCATCACAATTCGTCTATCTATTTCCGAAAGTTTATTTAATGCTGCATCCAGGATGGCTTTATCCCGGGGCGTCACTTCCTCCACTTCATCTGGTTCTTCCGCCAACTGTTCCCAGGCATAATCTGGCATCTCGCCATGGTGCTTCTGTTTCCTAATGTGCATAAGCGAAAGATTTCTGGCTACTGTATATATCCAGGCCATCGGCTTTCCCATAGGGGTATACTGCGAGGCATTTCCATAAATCTTCAAATAGGTGTCCTGCAATAAATCTTCCCCATCCGCAGGATTTTTCACAAAAGAAAGAATATAACCATACACAGCAGTCCTGGTTAGTTCGTACAGTTCTCCCAATGCCTCTTTACGGCCACCGGCTATTTTCTTGAGACATCGTTCAATTTTTTCGTCTTTGCTTAGGGGGTGACTGCCCACAGTAAATAGAAACATAACAACTCTCTTACTAAAATAATGAAATGCCCCGCTATATTATTGCAGGGCATGAAAAGTTTTTTGATAAATTCTCACTACAGGCGCATCCTTAACGAATTGCCATCTTAATCATCTCGCAGGCTTTATCAATACCCACTTTGGCTGTGTTAATACACAGGTCGTAATACTTTGCATCGCCCCAATCATGGTCTGCATTGTAATTATAATAGCTCGCTCTGGCTTTATCCCCTTTAATACACATCTCCGCAGCCTGATCAGAAGTTACACCATCGCGTTCCATAATACGCTTTATTCTGAATTCTATGTCTGCCATAAAGAAAATATTAAAGGTATCTTTACGATCCGAAAATACATAATCTGCGCAGCGACCAATAAAGATTCCTGGTCCTTTCTCTGCCAATTGCTTCATCGTATTAAACTGTGCCAGATATAATTCCAGATGAAGCGGTTTCTGAAAATGCATCCCAAATCCACCGCCCATAGCAAGTGCATAGAGAAAACTATTGGTTGGCTTTTCGTCATGTTTTTCTAGAATCTCTTTTGTATATCCGCTCTTTCTGGCAATCTCATTAAGTAGTTCTTGATCATAAAAGGGAATCCCCAAGTCTTCCGATAACTTACGACCAATCTCCCGACCACCGCTTCCTAATTGTCTTCCAATCGTAATAATTCTTGTTTCCATAGTAACCACCCTCTTTCTGTCTTAAAGCAGAAATACCTACCACTTTATTTTACCACGGCAAATAAAAAAAGGACACAGCCGAAACTGTGTCCCTAAGTCTCACAAATAAACTAGCCAACAACCTTCTTGACAGCCTCTAATACACGGTCTGCCTGGAAAGGTTTAACAATAAAGTCTCTTGCACCGGACTGGATAGCTTCAATAACCATTGCCTGCTGACCCATAGCGGAGCACATGATAACCTTTGCACCAGCATCGTTGCTCTTAATTTCCTTTAATGCCTGGATACCATCCTTTTCAGGCATGGTAATATCCATCAGCACAAGATCCGGCTTAATTTCTGCATACTTAGAAACTGCAACTGCACCGTTCTCTGCTTCACCAGCTACTTCATATCCATTCTTCGTGAGAATATCTTTAATCATCATTCTCATGAATGCTGCATCATCTACGATTAAAATCTTTGCCATTCTAAATCTCCTTAGAACAAAAATTGACGGAGCCCCCTAAAAACTCACAGTATCAATCATAATATATTTTGCCTTTTTTGTCTACATTTTGATAAAATATTCACAAAACTAACAAAATGTGCCATTTCTCTATTTAATAGAAAAATGAGTCAAAAGGAGCAATCATGTCGATATTATTAAAGAACATTTCTGCCATCCTTCCCGATGGCGATTCCCTGTGTGTAAAGACCACGAACATCGGTGTGAAAGACGATACCATCGCATTCATCGGGGATATTCCAGCAGACTTCACAGCAGAGAAGGTGATTGATGGCAGTGACAAGCTGGTGACCCCTGGTCTTGTGAATGCGCACACCCACTCCTATATGTCATTTATGCGAAACTGCGCTGACGATCTTTCCTTTATGGACTGGCTCTTTGGGCGCATCGATCCCATTGAGCAAAAGATGACCGATGAAGATGCCTACTGGGGTGCCAACCTCGCCATCTTAGAAATGATGAAATCCGGTACCACCTGTTTTAATGACATGCAGATGAACATCATGCAGACTACCAGAGCCGTAAAAGAGTCTGGCATGCGAGCTGTCATCAGCCGTGGTCTGGTAGGCAGTGGAGACGATGAAGCCGGGCGTACCAGAATTGCCCAGGCTTTTGAAGAGAAAGAAGCATTTAAAGACTGCAGTCGTCTTTCCTTCCTGCTTGGTCCTCACGCACCCTATACCTGTGACGAAGCCTTTCTTAAGATTGTTGCTGCCACCGCTAAGGAGCATGATATGGGCATTCACATGCACTTATCCGAAAGCGTAACGGAAATCGAAAACTGTCAGAAAGACTACGGCTGCAGTCCCATTGCCTTAGCAGAGCGTGCCGGCCTTTTTGAGCGTCCTTTCATTGCAGCCCACTGCGTACAGGTTTCAGACGAAGACATTGCCATTCTGGCAAAACATAATGTTTCCGTAGTAACCAATCCTGCAAGCAATATGAAACTTGGTAATGGATTTGCCCCAGTAAAGAAATTCCTTGATGCCGGCATTAATGTCGCTCTTGGTACCGATGGCGCTGCTTCCAACAACAGTTTAAATATGGTTCATGAAATGAGTCTCTTATCCCTTATCCACAAGGGAACCGGCAAGACACCGCAGTGCGTTTCTGCCATCGATACCTTAAAGGCGGCTACCATCGGCGGTGCTAGGGGTATTGGCCTCGGCGATATTACTGGCTCCATCGAGGTCGGCAAGAAGGCCGATTTAACCATATTCAACATGCACACCCCTTCCATGTGGCCGCTAAGTAACCCTATCGCTGCACTCTCCTACTCTGCAAACGGCAGTGAAGTAGAAACCGTCATTATCGATGGCGTGATTACCATGGAGAACAGAGAAGTGAAAACCATGGACGAAGAACGTATTCTCTTTGAGACTAAGAAGATTATGGATCGTATCGAAGCATCCCTGAAATAATAAACAAAGAGTCAAAAACATTAGAACTGTGCGCCGCCAGGCACATGATACAAAAAGAGGAGGCTAAGCCTCCTCTTCTTCATGATGTTTTCTTTTCATCTCATACAGCACTTTATCAGACCGGCTAATCATATTCTCAATTACCAGTGAATCATCCCACGGTTCTGTCACTGCGCCCAAACTACATTGCAACATATATACTTTCTTGTTTTTCTCTTTGATTGCGCTTAACCGTTCCATCATAGCATTCCAGAACAGCGTGGTTGCATCCACCGATTCTTCCGCTTCATAAAGCAGGGCAACAAACTCATCACCACCAAATCTCGCACAGATTCCTTTGTCCCCTACAACGTCCACAAGAGCATCGCTCAGAGCCTTGATGGCAAAGTCGCCTTCATTATGTCCATAGGTATCATTAATTGGCTTCAATCGGTCTAGGTCTACAGAGAAAACAGTAACATAGCCACCCTTCTTTCCACGAAGCATTCCTGGATACTTTTGGAAGAAACCACGGCGGTTATTGATTCCCGTCATAGGATCCAGACCATACATTTCCTCCAGTTTATTCTTGGTACGAATCAGTTCCAGATTACTACTGGTGAGAAGCCACTGTTGTTTCAATAGGAACAGCATATTATCTAGCTTATTAACATACATCCTGGTCTTATAGGCATCATGATTTCCAATCTGATAATCCATAACGACATGTCCATAGATATCATATCCTACATGCAATGAGGTAATTAGCATATTGGGAACCAGTTCCATCACGGACGCAGCTTTTGGAAGAATCTCCTCTCTGGAGAATTCCTGAAGGCCACCTAAATGTTCATTCTGGCCACTACGACATGTCTCCATAACTAGAACCATATCCTTATCGCAGTCTTTATCTAGCGAAATACCTGCTTCTTCTAATACAGGAATATAGGAAACATCTTCCTTCAAAAAATTCTTATCTAGGCATAGGAACATTCTGTCATGAAGATCCACGAACCCCGAATAGCCCTGTGCTGCATCCAAAAACCCTTCCATATTTCTCTTTGCTAACATCCACCTGGTCATCTGGTCCATATAGGTGGCAAAACGCTTCGAGGTCGAGAAGTCTGCATGAAGTCCTCTGATTTTTCCAGTAACCCCTGAAACATCAACATCCTGACAGCCGCAGGACTGACTAATCTGTACCTTAAACGGAACCGACACGTCATGGTAATCCATATCCTTGTGATCAATATAATCCTTAATCAAGTCCACTGCTTTCTTTCCTGCGACATCATACTGCTGCTTTGCCGTAGTAATCTTGGGCACATAATTCTCTGCAAGAAAAATGCCATCGAAACCAGTAACCGCAACATCTTCTGGAACTCTGTAGCCCCGTTTCTGCACCTCATCGATAATAACCGTAGCCATGGTATCATTCAGCGCAATAAAGGCTTCCGGCAATGGATTATTCTCTTCGAAGAATTTATCCATGGCTGCCTTTGTCGGAATTTCCCAGAAGTCCCCATAAGCAATTCTATGCTCTGTTAAAGTCAATCCATGCTCGGCAAGTACCTTACGGACAACCTCTATTCTGACTTCTGAAAATTCATTCCCTTTCATCCCCGCCATAACGAAGATATCGTTAAAGTGGTGTTCTTCCACTAGATGTCTAACAATCTTTTCAAAAGCATTAGCGTAGTCAAAGGTAAGATTGCAACAATGCTGCATCTTCTTATCAAAAGATACGACAGGAATACCATAGAGTCTTGCCTTCAAAATCAGATTTTCAACAATCTCCTGGTTCTGAATCTTCTCGCTAAAAACAATCATACCGCAAAGCATTTCATAATTAATCAGTTCGAAGACCGTCTTCTCCCCTCGGTTCAGTTCTGTCTCTTCTGTCAGTTCTTCAAAGCTTTGAAAAATCTGCACTTTCAATCCGTATGCATTTGCCGTCTGGCAAATAGCATCCAAGGGGTCAAGAACAGACAACTCCCGCAGAGTTGCACAACAAACCGCTATGACATTTTTCTTTTTTATTTCCTGTGCCATATCTTCCTCTAGGTATAACAAAGCAAAAAGCCTCAGCATCCGTAGGGATGCCGGGGCCTCTATCAGTTACAGGTTTGAATTTTCCAAATATCTTCTCTGTTCTTCTGTAAGCACATCAATATGCTTTCCAAGGAAGGCCAGTTTCTTTACAGCAACTTCATTATCTACTTCCACAGGAACATCAATCAATTTCGTAGTAAGTTCCTCTGCATGCTCCACCAAATACTTTGCAGAAAGTGCCTGGATAGCGAAACTCATATCCATAATTTCTGCGGGATGTCCATCACCGCATGCTAGGTTCACCAGACGTCCCTCACCAAGAACAGCCAAAGTGCGTCCATTCGGCAGCATATATCCAACAATATTATTTCTCAGCTCCGCACTGCTCACTGCCAGTTTACGAAGTCCTGCCATATCAATCTCACAATCAAAATGACCTGCATTACAGAGAATTGCGCCATCCTTCATTTCCATGAAGTCTTCCTCTTCAATTACCTTGTCACAGCCTGTTACGGTAACGAAGAAATCACCATAAGCAGCAGCTTCCTTCATAGGCATAACGTCAAAGCCATCCATTACTGCCTCAATAGCCTTTACAGGATCAATCTCTGTTACGATAACCTGCGCGCCAAGACCCTTGGCACGCATAGCTACACCCTTACCGCACCAGCCATACCCAGCAACTACCACTGTTTTTCCTGCAACAATCAGGTTCGTGGTACGGTTGATTCCATCCCATACAGACTGACCAGTACCATAACGGTTATCAAAGAAATGCTTACACTGCGCATTATTTACCTTTACCATAGGGAACTCTAATTTTCCCTCTTTGTTCATTGCTTCCAGACGGATAATACCAGTAGTAGTTTCCTCACATCCACCGATTACTTCCGGAATCAAGCTCCTAAATTCTGTGTGCATCATATGCACTAAGTCGCCACCATCATCAATGATGATATTCGGCCCTACTGATAAAACGGCGCGAATGTGGGCATCATATTCTTCCTCTGTACAACCATGCCAAGCATGCACCTCTAACCCAGCCTTCACCAAAGCTGCTGCCACATCGTCCTGGGTAGACAACGGATTAGATCCTGTAATATACATCTGGGCACCACCCGCTGCCAAAGTCTTGCATAAATAAGCAGTCTTTGCTTCCAGATGAACAGAAAGCGCAATCTTCTTTCCGGCGAAGGGCTTCGTCTTGCTAAACTCTTCTTCCAGAGTACGAAGTAAATCACAGTGGTTCTTCACCCACTCAATTTTCATCTCTCCACTGGGCGCCAGATTAATATCTCGGATTTCGCTTGCCATAACACTTACCTTTTCCCTTTCTCTATGGTACGGAAGGAACCGCGCCATCTCTAATTCTCCCGATGTGCCTACGCACAAATCTCTTTTATTATACCATATTTCCTTCGTTGGTATAGAAAAGCGTTGCAAATAAGAGCATGAAAAATGGGGCTTTTTTGCCCCACTTTTTCTATGTTCTCGCTGCTGGATAGCGGATTACAAATCTTGTTCCAGGAGAATACTCCACGGCATCCTCCACAAAGATGTGACCTCCGTCCTGTTTAATCACCACATTCGCTAAGGAAAGTCCTATTCCAACGCTCTCCTTCCCAGCACCGATTCCCTGATAAAATCTTCGAAATAAATCCTTCCGGTCGTTTTCGGGAATTGGTTCCCCGTCGTTTTCAATAACAATCTCCTGGTATAAAGAACAGTTACGCATAGTAATCTGCACCGTACTGGTGGCATGTTCAATACCATTTTTCAGAATATTCGTGATAGCCTGCGCCTCCCAATATCCATCCACGAGGGCTATCAGACCCTGTTCCTCCTTACAGATAATCTCAATATTTTTCAGATCCGCTATGGCCTCCACGCTCTCTATGGCATTTCTGACAAACACTGACACTTCTGTTAATTCTCTCTGGAACGTTATGACATTTGCTTCCAACCTAGATAGTGTCAGAATCTGACCAATCATCTGGTTCATTCTGCCTACATCCCGTTTGGCATTTCGAAGTAGCTTGCTTCGATCTTCCGCACTAAGTTCCGTCTTATCCCGTAAGTTATCTATCGTAATTGACAGACTGGTTAAGGGCGTCTTTAACTGGTGGGAGATATCCGACAACGCATCCTTGACCCTTAGTTTGTCCTCTTTCTCCCTTTCCACGGATTCTTTCATCATAATGGTGGTTTTATACACTTCATTTTCTAATACCGATTGTGCACCCTCCGAAAGATGCTCCATATCAAACTGATAGTCTTTTTTATTAATGCGTTCTAGATAGCCGGTAATCCTTTCTCTTTCTCTCCTACTACGAAAATCCTGCCAGTGTATCAAACCTATCAGTATGAGTACAAAGAAAAGGACAACGCTGACACTAATCCATACATTTCTTCGATATACCTGTTCCTCTGTCGTAAAAATAGAGCTACTATCTATGTCAATACCATACTTATTTATCAGTTTTTCTACTTTGTCACTTCCGTTGCTTTTACCATTACATACTTCCATCAGTTCTCGTTCTGAGATTTCCGGATACTCACGAAGCAATACCTCTAGAAGCATGACTGTTTTTTCATTGTAATCTTTCATATACGACCGGTACTGCATACGGCACAAAAGGACAATCACTGCCACAATAAAAACCGCAAGCCCCAGACTTCCTAGCACTCTTCGTTTCATACCAACAGTTCCCCATCCACACGGTAACCGATTCCCTTCACAGTAGAAATCACAGTCTCTCCGATTTTCTCACGAATACGTTTCATATAAACCGTAATCGTATGGTCAAACACATCATTGCCCGTAGCTTCCCAAATAAGGTCAATGATTTCTTCTCGGTTCACAACTTCACCATTTTTCATCATTAACAGGTGTAGAATTTTTCGTTCTAACCCAGACAGGAGAATACGTTCTCCTGCCCGCATGACTTCCATCTTTTTAAGATCATAGGAAACATCTCCCACCCGCACTATTGTCTTATCCTTCACCGACAAATGTCTGTTTACTCTGGCCATTAATTCCCGCATGGAAAATGGCTTTGTAATATAGTCTTGGGCACCGATTTCTAGGCCCTTTACAATATCATCCTCTGTATCTTTTGCGGTTAAAAAAATCACTTTACAATCATAGCCGGCAAGAGACTCGCTGTAATAGCTAAATCCATCCCCATCTGGGAGACACACATCGAGAAGCACTAAATGAGGACAATCCTTTTCAACAATGGCCCTTGCTTCCGCAATCGTTCCCGCAGTAAATAACGTATGCTGTGACGCTGCAAATGCTAGTTCGATTCCATCACGTATTTCTTTGTTATCTTCTACTAGAAGGATGTTTCCCATGCTTGTCCCCTATAAATTTTCGTTCTTTATGGTATCTATTATATTACGCTTATTAATTCTTTTCATCGCCAGCGCAATGATTACATAAATAACCGCAAATACAACAACTACGCTAATAATTCCGGCTTTCACAGGCGGATGATATATGTTCTCAAACTGAAATCGCGATTCAATCTTACAAATCAGAAAAGATAACAAAAATCCTATTCCATTTCCGATGAGAAGAGATTTCCCTCCTAAGAACAGCGTCTCCAAAGCCGTCATCTGATGAAACTGTTTGGAGGTCATTCCTATGCTTTTTAGCATGGCAAAATCACGACTTCTCAGTTCCATGCCTGTACCAATCGTATTAATGATATTGGTAATACCAATGCAGGCAATCACCGTAATCAAACCGTAGGCGAAGATTCCAATGAGGGTATATAACGAACGGGTCTCTTTAATTGCATCGTGTATATTCGAAACTGTAACAAGATTAAATTCAGGATGTCTTGCCCATATGTCATCTAATTCATCCTGCACCTGATCAGACTGTTCTGTCAAAAAACTAATCTGCCACTGCAAATCCTCATCATCCGCGATAATACCCATATTCTTTCCCATAGATATCGGTAAAATCAGCATCGATACATAGGTCTGCTTCATGGTTCCAAAGGGGCGTTTCTCCGTAAAGCCTGCGATTTCCACAGTGTAATTTTCTGGTTCTTCCTGCCTGTAATCTATGAGTGCAAGGGAAATCTCCTCCCCTTTATTTAATTGAAAGGGACGCAGTTCTCCAGAAATATAATTATTATTCTCATCAATATGATGATACTCTATTTTATTAACAAAAATACCGCCAGAAGCAGGGGCGATTCCATTTTCCTTCGCATAGACAGCAAAGGAGCTATCATTCATAAACAGCAGTCTGACCCATTCACTTGGTTCCCCACCGCCATAAACCGTATCATTGAAATTTAAATACTCTTTTGTAAACGTTGGATTGTTAATCATTATCTCATTTTCAATGAAAAGGTTATAGGCGTCCACATGATCTAAGGCTGCCAGCTCTGACTCTAGCTGCTGTGCCGACGCCGGTGCTTCAAAAAAAGCATAGAGGGTACTTGTTTCTTCTCCTCTTTCCATCTCAACATAGTGAAATGTCAGCGAGAAGAAGTAGGAAACCACAATAAAGGTAACTGTGCATAATACGATGGATATGGTTGTCGTACGATATCTGCGCCGGTTTCTTTTAATATTTTTATAAGTAATGACACCACCAATCCCCCATATTTTTTCTATGATTCTCGGGGTCTTCATTTTCTCCCGTCGCAGTTTAATCTCATTCTGGTTACGAATCGCTTCTAGCGGTGTAATTTTCCCTGCTCGAAAGGCACTCATAAAGGCTGACTCATAAACCGTTATGGCAGCAAGAATAACCGCAATCACGATAGCTATCACAGCAGGTTTAAAGATTAAATACACCGAAATAACTCCCGCCTTGCCAAGAAATACATTGCTAACAATAATCAGAATATAACTTGCCAGAATGCCTAAGGCAACACCTAGCGGAATCCCAATAGCACCCAAAACAAAGGCCTCCCGATGCACCATACTACGCAATTGTTTCTTGGTGGCCCCTACAGAAGAAAGCATGCCGTACTGTCTTGTTTTTTCTGCTATAGAAATAGAGAAACTGTTTTTAATGCAGTACACGGATGTACCTACAATCACAAGTGCCACTACCACCGCCATGATAAATAACACCACATACGTGTCACTAATCGGCCAAATCCGTTCATACTCTATCAGCCACTGATTTACTTCCACAGGATAAGGATAGGCATTAAACTGCGCAATATACTGATCTGCCACCTCTTCTGAGATATTCTTCCCATTTGCTATCGCCTCTGCAAGCACAGGGTCTAATCCCATAATTCCAGCAACCACTTTTTCCGCATCCCGCAGGCCCTTCCCCGTCAATCTGGCATAGGTCGTCGCAGTCCCTGTAATTTCCTCGTTATAGGTAACCACCGTATATCCAGGGCAGGAATAGGGTTCTACACTAAAGGGAAGTCTTTCCATAATTCCGACCACTGTATATTCTACCGGCTGCGCATTTACTGGCACCAATGCTTCCATCTCATCCAGATAGCATATATCACTGTATTGCAGCAGACTCTGCTCCTCCAGATCCATTCTTTCACATAACTGCGCTGTAATCTTATCTCCTATTTGATAGACCACTCTTGCATTGGTTTTCAGATGATGGGGAATCACAATCTCATTCGCTGTCTCTGGAAGTCTGCCCTCTAATAACTGAATTCCAGCATTCGAAAGTCCATCCGCATCCATCGCCACAAAACGCAGGTATGGTTTTCCCTCATTCTTTGACTCTGGTAAGAAGCTATAACCTAACTCTTTCACACGATAGTAGCTTTCTATTTTTCTATTCTCCGCAATCGTGTCCAAATCTTCTTCCGCTAAATTCCGAAGCTGAAAATGATAGTTTCCTTCGTTTGCCTTCTCGTACTCCACCAAACTACTTCGAAAGCTGGACACAAACGTAGTCATCGCCACCAAAAGCGCTGTGGATAACAATATTCCTACCACAGTCACAATGCTTCGCTTTTTATTTAATTTCAGGTTCTTTACAACCAATCGACTCATTAATCGCACAGCAATTTACCATCCTCTATTTTTAGAATCCTGTCCGCCTGTCTTGCCAGTTCCATATTATGGGTAATCATAATAATCGTCTGCTTTAACTCTTTGTTGGATCGAACCAATAGTTCCATGATTTCACTTGTGGACTTTGTATCCAGGTTTCCTGTAGGCTCATCGGCTAACAGGATGGATGGTCTGGCAATCATGGCCCTTCCAATGGATGTTCTCTGTTGCTGTCCACCAGACAATTCATTAGGAAGATGCTTTCTGCGCTCTTCTAATCCTAAGTGTAGTAGCATCTGCTCCATATCTAGTGACGAAACCTTTCTGCCATCAAGCTCCATTGGCAGAGCTATATTTTCCTCTACACTCAAAATAGGAATCAGATTATAAAACTGATAAATAATGCCAACCTGGCGTCTGCGGAAAATGGCAAGTTTATCGTCCGGAAGTTCAAAAATGCTGGTATCGTTAATAAATACATTTCCACTGGTTGGTTTATCTACACCACCTAACAGGTGTAGCAGAGTTGACTTTCCCGAGCCACTGGCACCGACAATAGCAACAAATTCCCCTTTTTCAACGGAGAGATTCACATCATCCAGTGCGAGAACTGCACTATCATCTTTTCCATAAACCTTTGTAAGATGTTCTGTTCTTAATATTTCCATAGTTTCTCCCTCATGTTTTTTGTGAGCCTCAAAGCCTTCAAATTCTTATGTGCAAGTATGGCGAATCTTCACGGCTTTTGACTCCTGTATCATAGAAAGCATACCCCATAAAAAGTTACGCCAACGTTACAATTCCAAAATAAAAAAAGAGGCCTCTTTCGGTCTCTTTTTCTTAGTTAAAGTTTACTGCATCAAATACTAATCCACCGGCGGGTCTTACAGTCTGCTTTTCAGCCTTTGTTTTAGCTTCGGCTTCAGTCTTAAACTTCGACGCCTGGGATATATCATTCGTGAAAAACACGCCTCTCATAAACTTTTCTGCCAGATACTCACCGCTTCTGGTATCGCGGACAACATACTTTGTTGCCATATCGCATCACCTCTTCTTCTTTAAGAACGCATATAATTGCCTTCTCTATCGAGATAACTATAGCATATTTTTAGTTAGTGCGCAACCAAATGCCCCACCGCATATACTGCGATTCACATTTTTATCATAATCCGCTACTGCATATCTGTCCCCATCTTACTCTCTGTCAAAGAAAGGTAAAATGCCCCTTTGGTGGTTTCCACATAGGGTAATACCCAAAAAATCCCAATGCCCAAAGATGTAATACAAAGAAACAGGAGCGGCAGAAAACTTAGTACCATGTAAAGATATTTTCCCCAGTTGCCCTTCATTAGCCAACTAGACATCTTAAGCAATTCTGTTCCCGCCTTATCCGGAAGGTCCATTCCTATATAGTACATCTGGGAATATACAATACGAATGACAGATGCCACCAAAAATCCAATCCCCATAACACTAAACACTAGCATGTAATCTTTTACCTGGTGTCCATCCATATAAAAAGCGATCAGATTGGCCGGTAATGCACAAATAAAGGAAACGGAGGAAAGAATCGCCGCCGGTACTATGAAACGTTTTACAACACCTCTGCGAAGGCAAAAGAACAAGTCCGAGCTTGTTGGATAACTGCCATAGGCTACATCCAGGAAACATTTGCATACACCTGCATGTACCAACTCTATAAAAAGATCTGTACAGAATGCTATCAGCTGCCACATAATGAACATCAGAAGCGAATCCGCAAAGATCTGCGTCACCAGCAAAGATGTGAGCGATCTGCACAGCAAATATATTCCAATAATTCCTGATGCCGTTCCGTATTTGCCAGAAAGTCGCTTCCTAGCATCCCATTTCAATGTTTTTGTATCTTTCATGGTTATACTGCCAGATCTACATTCTTTCCGCTTGCAGCTTCATACTGTGAAGACTGCTGATTTTTTCCATAGGGATTATCTTTCTTGTATGCAATCTTCGTCGTGGTTTCACCGCCTGCAATATAGGGCTTTCCACACTCAGGACAGATTGCCATTTTCATTGTAACACTGGCCTGCAGAACCTTCGCATTCTTATCTTTAGCTGCTTTATCATAGGCATTTGCCACATGTTCCTGCTCATGGCCCCTAACTCTCGAAGCCACCGCTCCCGGTGCAATCTTTTGAGCACTTTTAAAAGAAACATTTTCATCAGAACCATCCTGGTATTTTCTTTCTTTACAGGTCTGGCACTCTTTTTTGGTGTCCGTTTCTCCGACGCGGGATGCTTTCTTGGCATCCTCCTTTGCCATGGAAACACCACCGGTTGCTCCAACTCCTGTCACAGGTCCTGACGCAGAAACAGGAGCTACTCCAGCTCCCTGACTATTCCCATATGCACTTGTACGCTGATATGGTGGTATGTATGCCTGAAATCCTACATATCCACTAATCGGACTAATGCCGCCTACCATATAGGTACCTCGCTGATTCTCTCCAAAATTAAAACTCTGGGAAAAATATATTATTTATATCATACAACGAATCTTCGTCTTTTGCATCTATCTCTTCGGAGCCGTTAAACATCTTGTTATACTCTTCCAAAGAGACTCCAACAGTGTTTTCAAAAAGTTTCTCTGCCCGAGCACGATAATCCGGGTCTGTGAAAAAGCGCACTGTTGTCACCATTACAAAAGTCAGTACGATGGCAAGCAGCACACCCCCTACACTCGTCCCAATTTTTGCATATTTCTCCATCTTGCCATCTCCTTTGGAGAGCACACCAAAAATCACTGCCAGGCTCCCACAAACAATGGGAATCACGATAGTTGCAAAGCCAAGAAGTGCTATAGCTGCACATACCACTGATGCAAAGGCAAATTTGTTTTCGTACATCTTTTTCGCCTACTTACTCTTCTTCCACAGCCTCCATTAAGGTTCCCTGACTCTTTCTCTTCAGGTAAGCATTAATGAATCTGTCAATATCACCATCTAATACCGCTCCAGCATTGGCATTCTCTTCACCGGTACGAAGATCTTTCACCAACTGATACGGCTGCAGGAAGTAAGAACGAATCTGGCTTCCCCAAGCAATGGATTTTAAATCTCCCTGAATACCCTTTAATTTCGCTTCTTCCTCTGCTTCTTTAATGGCAAGAAGCTTACCGCGAAGCATCTGCATTGCCTTATCCTTATTCTGGAACTGGCTTCGCTCATTTTGGCATTGTACTACAACGCCAGTCGGGAAGTGGGTGATTCGAATCGCAGAGGAGGTCTTATTGATATGCTGTCCACCAGCACCGCTACTGCGATAGGTATCAATACGAATATCCTCGTCCCTAATCTCAATGCCAGCATCTCCTTCGATTTCCGGCATAACATCAAGAGACACAAAGCTTGTCTGGCGCTTCCCCTGGGCATTAAACGGAGAGATACGAACCAAACGGTGCACTCCCTGTTCTCCCTTTAAATAGCCATACGCATTCTCGCCATTAACCTGAAAGGAAACTGACTTGATACCTGCTTCATCTCCGTCCAAAAGATCCAATTCCTCAACAGCAAATCCTTTCTTTTCTGCCCAGTGGGAATACATACGATATAACATCTGTGCCCAATCGCAGCTTTCTGTGCCGCCAGCACCTGCATTGATACGAAGAATTGCATTCTTACTGTCGTACTCACCGGTAAGCAGCGTGCGAAGACGAATACTTTCCAGTTTTTCTTTAAAATCATCGTACTCTGCCTGGATTTCCGGAATCAAACTCTCATCATTTTCCTCGTAGCCCATTTCAAGCAGTGTCTGGATATCTTCAAAAGCCTGTGATAAATGATCACAAAGTTCCACCGTATCTTTTAAATTCTTGGATTCCTTCATGAGCTTATTGGATTTTTCCGGATTGTCCCAAAAGCCAGGGGCACTCATTTCCAAATCAAGTTCTTCGATACGACGACGTTTTGCATCCAAAGAAAGAGACTCTCTCACTTCCTTAAGCGGTGTCTCGTAAGTAAATAGTTCCGTTTTAATGCGGTCTAATTCAACCATAACAATTCCCTTTTATCAACGATTGGTTATAAAAATGGTTCTCTCCCCCGGACACAACCTATCCCGTGACAAAGAACCATTTGTATTCCTGTTACTTTAGATTTTTCCCATACAGCAGTTCTTAAACTTCTTGCCGCTGCCGCAAGGACAAGGATCATTGGGATATACCTTAATGGCTTCTCTCCGCTTCGGTCCCTTCTGCACTGAATCATCCTTATTGGTTCCCGTGATCTTAGCAACCTGCTCACGTTCTACCTTCTGCTCTACCTGAATTCTGAGAAGCAGGCGGATGGTATCGTCTCGGATAGCACTGGTCATAGCATCAAACATGTCATAACCCTGCAGCTTATATTCCTGCGCAGGCTTTAAGTTACCGTAGGATACAAGGTGTACACCCTGGCGCAACTGATCCATATCATCAATATGTGCCATCCACTTTCTATCAATAATCTTTAAGAGAATAACGCGCTCTGCCTCACGAATTGCTTCCGGTGAAGGGAACTCTGCCTCTTTTGCTTCATAGAGTTTTACTGCCTCTTCCTTCAGCATCTGCTTTAAGGCATCCTTCTTGGTCACTTCTATGCGCTCCGGAGTAATCGGCTCTAAAGGAATGATAGGAAGAAGCACTTCAGAAAGTTCCGTCAGATTCCACTCTTCCTTGCCACCATCTTCACCAATAACCATATCTACAGCATTGTCACAAATATCCGTAATCATCTTATAGATAACATCACGCATATTCTCGCCATCTAACACACGCTTACGCTCAGCATAAATAATTTCACGCTGCTCGTTCATAACCTCATCATACTCTAAAACATTTAATCGTGCAGAGAAGTTATTGCTCTCGATACGCTTCTGCGCTCTCTCTACTGCATTGCTTAACATCTTATGCTGGATTTCCTGATCTTCAGAAATACCAAGGGCATTGAAGGTAGCAAGAAGTCTGTCTCCACCGAAAAGACGCATTAAATCATCTTCCAAGGAAATATAGAACTTACTCTCACCAGGATCACCCTGACGGCCAGATCGACCACGAAGCTGATTATCAATACGTCTGGACTCATGACGCTCTGTACCAATAATACGAAGACCACCTGCCGCCTTAGCTTCATCATCCAGCTTAATATCTGTACCACGACCAGCCATGTTTGTAGCAATGGTAACGGTTCCGTGGATACCTGCATCTGCTACGATTTCTGCTTCCTTTTCATGATACTTTGCATTTAAGACATTGTGCTTGATACCTTCCTTAGAAAGCAGTCTACTAATCTCTTCAGAAGAATCAATATTAATGGTACCAACTAATACGGGCTGTCCCTTTGCCTGGCTCTCTTTAACAGCTGCTACGATGGCACGAAGCTTTCCTGCCTTGGTCTTATATACAGAGTCATTGTGATCAATACGCTGTACTGGACGATTGGTAGGAATCTCAATAACGTCCATACCATAAATCTCACGGAACTCCTTTTCTTCCGTAAGTGCAGTACCCGTCATACCTGCTGTCTTATCAAACTTATTAAAGAAGGTCTGGAAAGTAATGGTTGCAAGGGTCTTACTCTCTCTCTTAACCTTTACATGTTCCTTTGCTTCAATTGCCTGATGTAAACCATCGGAGAATCGACGGCCCGGCATAATACGACCAGTAAAGGAGTCGACAATCAGTACCTGATCATTATCAACGACATAATCCTGATCCTTGGTCATTAAATTATGTGCGCGCAGTGCCAAAATGACATTGTGCTGAATCTCTAAATTTTCCGGATCTGCATAGTTATCAATCTGGAAGAACCGCTCTACCTTAGCCACACCGGCTTCCGTTAAGTTAATTACCTTATCTTTCTCATTGACGATAAAGTCACCAGTCTCCTCCTTCTGTACGCCCATGATGGCATCCAGTTTGGAAACATCACCAATATCCTCACCACGCTTTAACTGCTTGGCAAGAATATCACATACTTCATAAAGCTTCGTGGACTTTCCGCTCTGACCAGAAATAATCAGAGGGGTTCTCGCCTCATCGATTAATACAGAGTCAACCTCATCGATGATGGCATAATGCAATCCTCTAAGAACCAGCTGTTCCTTGTAGATTGCCATATTGTCACGAAGGTAATCAAATCCCAATTCATTGTTAGTAACGTAAGTAATATCACAGGCGTATGCTGCACGTCTTTCGTCTGGCTTCATGGAGTTTAAGATGACACCAACGGTCAGACCTAGGAATCTGTGAATGCCACCCATCCATTCACTATCTCGCTTTGCAAGGTAGTCATTAACGGTAACGACATGCACACCCTTTCCCTCTAACGCATTCAAATAAGCGGCAGAAGTAGACACTAAGGTCTTACCTTCACCAGTTCTCATTTCTGCAATACGTCCCTGGTGCAGAATCACACCACCGATTAACTGTACGGGATAATGTTCCATACCATTGACACGCTTGGCAGCTTCACGAACCGTCGCAAATGCTTCCGGCAAAATATCATCCAGGGTCTCCCCTTTGGCAAGACGCTCTTTAAACTTCGTAGTATTCTCACGAAGCTCCTCGTCAGACTTTGCCTGCATTTCCCCTTGCAAAGATAAAATCTTATCAATGATTGGCTGAATGCGCTTTAATTCACGCTGGCTGTGGGTACCAAAAATCTTACTAACAATACTCATGGGTTAACTCCAAATCTTAATATTCCATTGCCTTCTCTTCGCCATTCATAACACGAAGAGCACCCTGTGCAAGCGCAAGAAGTTCATCCTCTCCAGGATATACGGTAAGTGGTGCAATCCAACCGATACGCTTCTTAAACTCAGCAATAACAAGTTTAGAGTACGCAATACCACCAGTTACAATAATCTGGTCTACCTTACCCTCTAAAACTGCTGCCTGCGCACCAATATTCTTGCAAACCTGATAAATGAATGCATCATAAACTTCCTCTGCCTTTGCAGCCTTCTCCTTATCTGCATCCTTCATCTGGTCTTCCACTACTCTTGCATCGTTGGTACCAAGGTATGCATTGAAACCACCATTACCAACAATCTTCTTGTACACTTCTTTTTCCGTATACTGACCGGAGAAGCACATCTTAATTAACGCACCAGCAGGTACACCACCTGCTCTTTCAGGGGAGAATGCGCCATCACCGTCTAATGCGTTAAATACATCAATAACCTTTCCATTCTCGTGGGCGCCAACAGACACACCACCGCCCATGTGTACCACAATGAGGCGAAGTTCATTATAGTTCTTACCAATTTCCTTTGCATAACGTTTTGCAACGGCCTTCTGGTTTAACGCATGGAACACACTGGTTCTGGGAAGTTCCGGAACTCCTGAATATCTTGCGAGGTTGCAAAGCTCATCTACAACAACCGGGTCTACGATATAGGAAGGTACGCCAATCTCGTCGCCTAACTCTCTTGCTAAAATACCACCAAGGTTAGAAGCATGCTGTCCCTGCTTACCAATCTTAAGGTCATTTAATAATTCATCAGATACAGGATAGGTACCGCCAGGGATGGGCTTTAACATACCACCACGGCCAACAACCACCTGGAACTCCTTTAAGTCAATACCCTTGGATGCAAGAAAATCAACAATAATCTTCTTTCTGAAATCCTTCTGGTCTACGATGCTTGCATACTGTGAAATCTCTTCTGTCGTATGACGAAGGGTTTCATCAAATAAAAGTTCCTCATCCTCAAAAACACCAATCTTAGTAGAGGTAGAACCTGGGTTAATAATCAAAGATTTGATAGACATGAGCTTTCTCTCCTTATCAATTAATATGGGAATGATTATTTATTCATAGCCTCAGCAACAACAGCGCCTAAAGCAAGGGAATTAACCTTAACTTCGGTAGAATCACTACGGCTGGTTAAAATAACAGGTGCCTTGGTACCGGTTAAAATATTACCATTCTTGCACTTGCAAAGGTGGGTCAGTGCCTTGTAAGTAATGTTTCCAGCGTGAATATCAGGGAATAATAATACATCGGCATCACCGACAATCTTTCTGCCTTCTGCTCCCTTATGCTTTGCAGCTTCCGGATCAATAGCAAGGTCTAATGATAAAGGTCCATCTACGATGCATCCGGTAATTTCACCGCGTTCACACATTTTTGTAAGTTCATCTGCCTCTACCGTAACAGGCATCTTAGGATTTACAACTTCTACAGCGGCAAGAGGCGCAACCTTAGGACAATCAATACCACAAGCGTGTACGATTTCTACGGTATTCTCGATGATTGCTTTCTTATCTTCTAAAGTAGGATAGGGAATGAATGCAACGTCAGATAAGAAGTAAAGCTTCTGCTGTCCTTCAAACTCAAATACGCAAACATGACTGAGTGGCTTACCTGTACGAAGACCAACCTCTTTATCAAGAACGCTCTTTAAGAAATCCTTGGTGTTGATTAAGCCCTTCATATACATATCAGCAGTGCCATCATGTACTAAAGAAACAGCTTTTCTAGCAGCTTCTACAGGATCTTCAATGTCAATCACTTCGTAATTAGAAAGGTCAATCTTCAATTCCTCTGCAATAGGCTGAATCTTTTTTAAATCACCTACTAAAATAGCATCTGCGATGCCACGAGTTCTCGCAACTTCAATGGCTTCCAAAACAGGACCATCCTGTGCTACAGCAACAGATACCTTCTTGCGGGAGCAGGAAGCTACTTTAGACAATAAATCATCAAAACCTTTGCTCATTTTCTTATGCCTCTTTTCTTTTTATAAATAAATTTTTCAAAATACAAATATCGCCCTATGGGCGCAAAAACCACATGAAATCATAGCACAAAAACCTACTTCATGCAACCAAACCGATCACTGCTTTCGTTATGTAAACCGCTTTATTTTATTGTCTTTTTGCACAATTTTTTAATTACTTTTTGATATTTTTATGTTAAAATATCCATATGTGGGAGGAGAGCAATCTGCATTGTTCTTTTTATGATTTTGTATCATCATTTGTGATAGAAAGGAGGAGGTTATGAACATAAAAGTACAGTTGTGTGCACTGATTCTTTTACTGATTACCCTCTTTTTTTATAAGAAACAACGTCCCACAGGATTAAAAACTGCAGCAACCTTTTATCATCTCATGATTTTGGGCATGCTTTCTATCGTTCTTGATACAGGCTCCAGTGTAGCCATCTATTACATCGACTACCTTCCGGTGATTTTTGTTGATACCTGCAACAAATTGCACCTACTTTCTTTGGTGGCTGTGTCTTATATGTTGCTCACCTATACCACGCTGGACATTCACTCCGAAAAAAACAGAAAGCTTTTAATCAACATATATACGCTCTTTTCATTGATCACTGGTATAGCCATTGCTTTTCTACCTATCTCCAGCACTCGTTGGGAAAGCAGTTACCAGTTAGGCGGAGCCTCCGTGATTGCTTCCTATGTTAGTAGCATCATTTTTATCGGCACCATTACCATTCACCTTTTCCTTTATAAGAAAAGACTAAATGATGTCAAATTCTTTTCTATCCTAGTATCCGTTTTTGTTTTAGCCGCTGGTGCACTTGTTCAGGTGTTTATCCCCGACCTTCTGCTCCTCTCCTACGCCATTGCACTTTGCATTACTATCCTGTTCATCCGTCAGGAGAATCCTATTACCAACATCGATAAAAGCTGTGGTGCCTTCACATCTCACGTTCTGCATGACTATTTAAAACAGTGCTATACCCAGAACGACTCCTTTGCAATTCTGGTACTGAACTTTGAACAGGATCGTACCAATGCAGAAACCGAGGAAACCACAGAAAAAGCGCTTACACCCATTGTTTCCTTCCTGCATGTTTTCGCAGATATCAAAGTGTACTGCCATGAGGAAAAGGAGCTCTACCTTGTCTTTAAGGATGAGGAAACCATGTTAAACAACCTCCCCCAGATTAAGCAGCGTTTTAAAAGCGGCTTCAACGTAGGGGATATCTTAAATCCTGTGATAGTCGACTTAAAACCCACCTATATTTCCTTTGCAGATGCTTCTCTTGCTAAAAATGCCGATGAAGTTATCAAGATGTTCAACTATGTATCTGCAAAGATTAATGCAAAAACTAATTATGAAGAATTTCATATTGATGCCAATATGTTTGCAGAAAAGAATCGCTTCGAACTCATGGAAGCAACCATTCAGAAAGCCATTGAAGACGATCGCGTAGAAGTGTTCTTCCAGCCCATCTTCAACACCCACAAGGAAGTATTTACCTCTGCCGAGGCTTTGGTTCGACTTCGTCAGGAGGACGGCAGCATCCTTCCTCCCGGTGCCTTTATTCCAGTTGCTGAGTCCACCGGTCTCATTTCCAAAATCGGTGAGATTGTATTCGATAAGACCTGTCAGTTCCTTGCGAACAACAATTTAGAACGTTATGGATTCGAGTACGTAGAAGTTAACCTTTCCATCTATCAATGTGAGGAAGTTGATTTGGCAGATCGCTATATCGCCATTATGGATAAGTATAATCTTGAGCCTTCAAAGATTAATTTAGAGATTACAGAAACCGGCTCCTTAAGCATGCGTGAAACGCTTCTTAGCAACATGCATAAACTGATTGATAAGGGTGTTACCTTCTCCCTAGATGACTTCGGTTCCGGTCAGTCCAACCTAAACTACATCGTAGATATGCCCGTGCACATTGTAAAGTTTGATCGCGACATGACCCAGGCCTACTTCAACGAGGAAAACAACAAAGGTAAGTCCGTTGTCCGCGCCGCTACCATGATGATTCATGAATTAAAGTTAAAGGTAGTTTCCGAAGGTGTAGAAACCGAGGATCAGCTAAACAAGATGGTAGAGCAGGGGATCGACTATATTCAGGGATATTATTTCAGCAAGCCCCTGCCTCAGGAGCAGTTCTACGAATTCATTAAAGAGCATGCCAAGGCATCCTAATGTATATCTTTTAAATTAAACTAGTTTTTAAAAACACTTACTCTTGTTGGGTGTATAATAAAGATAAGAAAAGACAATATATTTACAAAAAGTGAGGTTTCTATGTTAGAGGTTTTAATCCCTTTATTTGATGAAAATATGGCTGTAAAGGCTTACTCTATATTCATTCAAAAGGACAACTACCTGATTAATCCTTTCAGTGTTGGTACTGGTCGTTTTGATGGGGCTTCCAGAGTAGATGCTTTAGAACTTCTTGAAAAAGTAGGTTATGATACCTTAGCAGGCGATGCTATGATTTTCATTCCTATGAACAATGTCTCCATTTTTGCCGATGTTGATCCACAGACCACAGCCCCCCATGATCGTATCTGTTTCTTAATTGACAACTCTGTTCCTCCGCTGCCGACCTACGTTGCCAGACTGAAGGAACTCCATGAAAAAGGATATAAGTTAGGAATCCGTAAACTCCCCATCAACGAATTCGAGAATTATCGCGAGGTTCTTTACCTCATGGATTTCGTGTTCCTAAACAGCAAAAAGATTGCCATCGATAAGGCCAGAATATATTTTGGTAAGATTTTCCCTAATGTATCTCTCTGCGCTGGCAATATTGATACTATCGAGGATTTTGACCGTTTAAAAGAGAACGGTGGCTACACCTACTATGAAGGTGATTTCTACCGTGTTCCTATTACGAAGGGTAAGCACGAAGAAGTCGCTCCTCTGAAGATGACCTATATTGAATTATTAAATACCGTCAATGGTGAGAACTATGAGCTTGCCGAAGCAGCAGATGTTATCAGTAAGGATACCGCTCTTACCATTCGTCTTTTAGAGATGGTAAATCGTATGACCGTAAATTCCGGCATCACTACCATCCGCCATGCAGCAGCCATGCTTGGTCAGAAAGAATTAAAGAAATGGATTAATACCGCCGTTGCCAATGAGCTTTATGCCGATAAGCCTGGCGAGATTACCAGACTCTCTCTCATTCGTGCAAAGTTTGCAGAGAATCTCGCACCCTACTTCGAGATGGCCATTAAAAAGGATGAGCTCTTCCTCATGGGACTCTTCTCCGTGCTTGACAGCATCTTAAATAAGCCCATGGCAGAAGCTCTGGAGCTTATGAAGGTTTCTACGGATATTCGTAAGGCGTTAGTAGAAGGCGATGGATCCTTATTCCCCATCTATGATTTCATTCACCAGTACGAGAGCGCTAACTGGTTGGAAGTTTCCCGTGTTATGCTGATCAGCAACATTAAGTTAGAGTCTGTACAGGAAGCTTATGACAACGCACTCGTTTGGTATAGAGACTTAACAGCCGCGAAATAAAGTGACCACAAACACTTCATAAAAAAGGACTGCTGGCGCAGTCCTTTTTTTATACCAACGTGATTGTTTTTCCTGCAGCATGGGTCAGCCGTCTTCTGGAACTGTCATCTTTACCATGTCCATATATCTGGTAGGTACCTGCTGGCAGCTGTCCTTCCTTCAAATATACCGCAAAGCCACCCATCTTCACATGCTCCGCATCCGGAAATCTACCTGTAAGCTCTTCCCTCAGAAGTCGCTGCACAGGCAGGCTGTATCCCTGCCCTGTTGCATCTTTCAAAAGCAGAGAGAAATGATAAGTCGCATTGTCCACCATGGGAACCACCATGGTTCCCCTGATCTCATAAACCCTTTTTACACCGCCCTGAACCGGCATTTCTCCCGCCTGTTCGATGGTAAGTGCAATACCTTCTGGCTTTGTAAAAATCTGTGGGGATATCTTTCTAGGAACATACCCATCCGCAAAATATTCTTCCATCCTTCCAGAAGAACCATTTTCTATGAATGGTTCATAGGGATCCCTAAAATAATATTTCGGGTGTTTCTTATATAGCAGTTCCCTTTCCTTCTGCAGACGCTCCACCTTCTCTGGGGCAGTATCGTGGCCTCGACTTAGAGATTCATGATGATATAACGTCACATCATTTCTAAGAACAATTCTCTTTCCTCGCTCCAAAAGATTGAAACATAAGTCTACATCATTGTATCCAACACGGAGTGCCTCGTCTAAGCCTCCAACAGCCTCATAATCGGCTTTCCTAAGTAACAGGCAAGCACCAGTAACCCCCACAACATTGCGGGTGAAAATATTCCTTCCATGGCCGTAGGAACGATCATCTTTCTGTCCAATCAGTTTATGTACCGGTCCATCTTCCGGTGTGTTCGTAACGCCAGCATGCTGCAAAATATTGGAATTTGGATAGTATAACTTTGCGCCCACCGCACCTACGCCCGGCTGCCACAACTGCCCTAATAATATCGTCAGCCACTGGGGTGAAATCACTTCCATATCATCATTTAAGAGAAGTAGCACCTCCCCCTTCGCTACAGCCGCACCTTTATTATTCATTCTAGAATAATTGAATTCTTCCGGTTCATAGAGATAGGTGAAGCCTAAAGACAACTGGTCTTTCTCAATCTTCGCCTTATGTTCCTGACTACTTCCGTTATCAATCACAATCACTTCATATCGGTCATAATCCGTTTTTTCTCTAATTGATGCAATACAGGTATGAAGCACCTCTGGATTATCTTTAGAGGGAATCAATATTGATACCATTGGCGGATCTACCGGCAAATCATACCTGACTACACCAGCTTCTATAACCGCTGACTTCCCCAGTTCTCTTAAAACGTTTGCCTTCACCGCATCAAAGAAAAGACTACTTCCTGGGCACACGTCCTGCTCCCGCAGTTGTCTTTCCACTGCTTCCGGATTCGAAATATCATTTCGTATTTCTTGTCGGTGATACAATACACTGGGCACACCAGCAATCTGTTCTGGCAACATACTGTAGAAACAGCGAAGCAAAAATCCATAAACCGTTTCCTGACTGCTGTTTTCTGCCTTCAGATGAACTAAGGCCTCCTTTCGAAAAGCAACCAGTCCTCCCACATACTGCCAGGATAATAATGTTTCTGGTGAAGGACATGGCTTATGGTAAGGAAGAATTCTTCTCTCCGCTTTCACGCATGCACTGTCTTTCCCCACCTCCTCGGGCAGGCACAGATATACGTCCTCATCTGCATATGCCAAAAGGACTTCCGGATGCTGCTCAAAATACTTTGCAAAGGTATGCTGTGTCAAAGGACTCATCCATCCCTCTGCCGCATCATAAGCAATACATACATCAAATTGCTCGTCCTGCACCGAAAGTAGGTCCGTAAAAGAAACAACCTTTACCGTTAGAGAAATCTGCTCCTGCCCTAAACGATTCTGCTCCTCCAGTGCCCCTTCTTCCTTCTGGTGCTGTGCCTTCATTAATGCATTCGCATAGTCCCTTCTGGCACCGCGACTCATGATATTTTTAATTGTCTGTTTAATCCCACCAGCCATGTTTAAAATCTTTCACTACTTTATTTTTGCCGCATCCCCGCAGACTACATCCACCACCTGTAAGGTACCATCCTGTACCGTAAAACGAACGTCCTGACCACCAAAAGCCATTCCATACACATAGTCCGGCGCTTTCTGATAGGCCGCCCTTGGATCCTGTCTGAGTACAGAAAGAAGCGCATCCTGTTTTGCAGCGGGCACCCTATCTAATAATTCCTTTGGAAATACCACATCAATGGACAAATCTTTATTCTGTTGTCCAAAACTGCCTAAAGCCTCCGGCACGCTATCTTCATAGGGAAGATATGGCTTTACATCATACACCGGAGAACCATCTAGCATATCAATGCCGGACACAATCAGTTCTACGCCATCTTCCCCCTCCCAAATCACCTGTTCCAGTTTTACCACAGATAAGGCGATGGGATTGGGTCTAAAGGGACTGCGGGTTGCAAATACGCCGCGCTTTTCCTTTCCACCCAGTCTAGGAGGATGTACCGAGGGTGTAAAGCCTTCTCTCTCCGCTTTTGAAAATCCCCATAAAAGCCAAAGATGAGAATACTCCTCGATTCCTAAAAAGGCTTCTTTCACCCCGTATTTTTTTTCAAATACAATACGTCCCTTAAGAGCTCCTCCCAAAACGGACTGCCTGGGAATTCCAAACTTATCCGGAAAGTCTGTATGTATTTTTGCAATGGTTATAATTTCTTTCATACCCATAAAAAAGCGCCCTTCCAACCGAAGGGCGCCATCCCTTTACTGCTTTGCCATGAACTCTTTGTTCTTCTTAATCAGTTCACATCTCTGCGCTACACACTCCACACTTCTATGAGGATCAGAAGGTGTATTAAAGATATAATCTAATAACTTATCTACCGTAGTAGTTGCCACATGCATTCTTGTATCGGAAGATGCATAGTAAATATACACATCTCCATTATCTCTCTTAATCAGTCCATTGGTGAATACAACATTGCTTACATCACCAACACGTTCCTTGCCAAGAGGCGCTAGGAAGAATCCAGAAGGCTCTGCAATCACCTTGGTAGGATCTTCTAGGGACGTTGCAAATGCATACAGCACATAACGAAGTCCTGCCGCTGTATTTCTCACACCATGAGCAATATGAATCCATCCCTTCTCTGTCTTAAAAGGAACTGCACCAGCACCATTCTTCGCTTCTGTGATGGTGTGATATACACGCTTTGACGTAATCACTTCCTCATCAATCACAGCATGAGTGATATCATCACAAAGACCAAATCCGATACCACCGCCGGATCCGGTGTCAATAAAATCATCCATTGGACGGGTATAGAATGCATACTTTCCATTCACAAATTCAGGATGAAGCACAACGTTTCTCTGCTGAGGAGAACGCAGGGTCTTTAAGTTATCCAGTCTCTCCCAGGTCTTTAAGTCTTTTGTACGCACAATACCAGCTGCCGCTACTGCTGCAGACAAATCCGGATTTGTGGTATCCTTACTCTCCGAACAGAATACGCCATAAATATAGCCGTCTTCATGTTTCGTAAGACGCATATCATAAACATTGGTTTCTTCTTTGCAAGTATCCGGAAGCAAGATCGGATAATCCCAGAAATGCCACCCATCAATACCGGTGTCACTCTCTGCCACACCAAAGAAACTCTTACGATCATTGCCCTCAATACGGCACACCATATAAAACTTTCCATCTAATTCAATCGCGCCGGAATTCATCACTGCATTCACGCCAAGGCGTTCCATGAAATAGGGATTTGTTTCTGGATTCAGGTCATACTTCCAATCTAAGGGAATATGTTCTCTGGTAAGCACAGGGTATCTGTATCTGTCATAGATACCATTATAGAAACCTGCTTTTTCATTTTTTCTGGCAATCAGTCTGTCCTGCTTTGCCTTTTCAACATAATACTGGGAATGTAACATCGTCTTCTCCTTTGTTTAGATTTTTCCTCTCTATTGTAGCTTCCCAGCAGGCATTACCTTTCATTCATTATAGCATGATGTTGGGGGCAAACGGTAGATGCGATAATTTCTGCCAAAGTGTCCGACTTCATCAGTGCCTCTATACGCTCCGGAGTCGATACCTCTTCCCCCTCTAGCAGCGTAAACAGGAATTTCTCACCATCCGTTAATCCCTGGTAATAACTTTCTATCGCAGCACCTTCTCCCACCATACCATCGTGGTTTTCCATGATTAGTTTAAATACAGACATAGAAATTGTAAAATCCAATTCTTCACCAATCCAGTACCGCATTTGCATTTTTTTAAACTTTCTGGCAATTGATTTTAATCTTAAATATTCCACAAAGTCTAGCGTTCCCCACCAGATATCAGCAAAAGCATAATCGTATGCACCATCTGAAAGGGATTCCAAATATTCTCCCGCATCCCCATGCACAATCGTAATCTTATCCTTATGAGCAAACTGCGGCAAAATATATTTTTCAAAGAGATGGATTACCTCGGAAGATTTCTCTACTACCGTTACACTACTGACCACCTCTTTTTCAGAGACCATATACGTGTAATAACCCATACCAAGACCCAAGGTAAGCACCTTCCCCTTTGCCTCATCGATAGGTTTCTCCATGGTTATTATTTCACCAGGAGTAACGCTCATCCAGGTATCTCCCTTTTCCATAATCGCTGGATAGGAAAATCGGTGATCAAAAGTTGCTAGTCTAGGTATGTACAGCATTCCTGCTACTTCCTTTAAATCACACTGGAACAATTCAAACTTTGCATAACTGTTGTGCCCTAAGGTAAAGTCTCCTTCCACCACATCATCAAAATGAATATTCTGATAGTAAGCATTTGCTTCAATATCTCCCTTGTGGAACACAAAGCTGTTCTTTATCAGAAGGTTCATATAGAGCGGTGCCTGCTCATTTAGATTTCCAGACTCGTTAAGCATGGAAACTAACATTGCTCCAATCAGAGATTCATCTTCCGTATAAAGCATCCCCTGACTCTGCATGAGCCTGCGAAAATCCACTGCCGCATCTAAAATCTTACCACGTTCCTTAAACACCACCTCATTCTGGGTTACGGGCGTAATAACAGTGGTATTTAGAAAACTTTCTATCCCCATTTTCGTCAGTTGTTTCTCGATGGCATCTGCCATCCTTCTGGACTTTACAACCTTCAAACCATTCTCCTCTTACAGATCAACTTTCTCTATGACAAATACGAATCCAAAACGTTATAGATTTCTTCTCTGCCTTCCTTACTGATTGCCGAATAAGGAAGAAGGAGCGTTTCCTTACTCGCTTTTAAGCCTTCCCGAATAACCTTAACCTGCTTTACACGTTCATTCTTATTCAGTTTATCCAACTTAGTCATAATGATAATAGGTTCAAAACCATTATGTTTAATCCAGTCATACATCTGCTTATCATTGGCAGAAGGTTCATGCCGCATATCTACTAGCAGGAAGACTGCCTTAAGCTGGGTGGATTTATGCAGATATTTTTCCACCATCTGCCCCCATTTTGCGCTGGTTTCTCTTCCTACCTTAGCATATCCGTAACCTGGTAAATCTACGAAATAAAAGGCATCATTGATATTATAAAAATTAATAGTCTGGGTCTTTCCCGGTTGGGCAGAAGTCCGCGCCAAGTTCTTTCTATTCATAAGACCATTGATGAGACTGCTTTTTCCCACGTTACTTTTTCCAGCAAAAGCAAATTCCGGCTTTTCATTGGCCGGAATTTGACTGGTGATTCCTATTACTGTTTCTAAGGTTGCATTTTTAATAATCATAGCAATGCTTTCTAGGCAAAATTATGCCTTTTTCTTTACTCCACGCTTGGAAGCTGCCCCTGCCTCCTTGTGGACGACAAGCGGCTCGCCTTCTCCCTCCACTGCACTCTTCGTTATAGCACAGCTTTCAATGGTAGGATCAGAAGGGATACGGAACATGACATCCATCATTAACATTTCACAGATGGAACGAAGTCCTCTAGCACCTGTCTTTCTTGCCAGTGCCTTCTCCGCAATTGCTTCGATGGCATCATCATCAAAGGTAAGTTTTACCTCATCCATATCAAAAAGTGCCTGGTACTGCTTCACAAGCGCATTCTTAGGCTCCTTTAAAATCTTCACAAGCGCTTCCTTGTCCAATCCTTCTAAGGTTACATTAACCGGCACACGACCAATGAATTCAGGAATCAAACCGAACTTAATTAGATCTTCCGGAGAAGTTTCCTTCAGAAGGGCTGAAATCTCCTTATCACCACGCACACCAAGGTCGGCTGCAAACCCAATGGATTTCTTATTTAACCTTGCCTCAATGATTTTTTCAAGACCATCAAAAGCACCACCACAAATAAATAAAATGTTGGTAGTATCAATCTGAATCAGTTCCTGATGAGGATGCTTGCGTCCACCCTGGGGAGGTACAGATGCTACCGTTCCTTCCACAATCTTTAATAGAGCCTGCTGTACGCCTTCACCGGATACATCACGAGTGATGGACACATTCTCGCTCTTCTTGGTAATCTTATCAATCTCATCAATATAAACGATACCATACTGCGCACGTTCGATATCATATTCTGCAGCTTGGATTAACTTTAAGAGAATGTTCTCTACATCTTCACCAACATAGCCTGCTTCTGTTAATGTCGTCGCATCTGCAATCGCAAAGGGAACATTGATAATCTTTGCCAATGTCTGTGCCAAATAAGTCTTACCAGAACCAGTGGGACCAATCATAATGATGTTACTCTTCTGCAGTTCCACATCTAGGCTCTTGGGTGCCATAACACGCTTATAATGGTTATATACAGCTACAGAAAGTACCTTTTTGGCAGCTTCCTGTCCAATTACATAGCTATCTAAAAACTCCTTAATCTGGGCAGGCTTTAATAAATTAATCTGGGGCTTTCCTTCGCCTTCCTCACCACCTTCAAAAACACCATCTGCAGCAAAATCCTCGTCAATAATATCGGCGCAGGTTTCTACACACTCATCACAGATATATACGTCTGCCGGTCCAGCTATCATTTTACGAACCTGATCAGAAGTTTTATTACAGAAGGAACAGCGAACTTTCCCGCCATTTATTTTGTTTGCCATAGCATCTCCTAAAATGGCAAGGAGGCGATTTCCATCGTCTCCTGCCTAAATCAAATCATCAATTTTATTTACTTATCTTCCTTAGGACGATGGGTAATAACCTCATCGATGAGTCCGTAAGCCTTTGCTTCTTCTGCACTCATCCAGTTATCACGATCTGTATCCTTAGCGATAATCTCGATGTCTCTACCAGTATTTTCTGCAAGCATTCTATTTAACTTTTCCTTGGTCTTTAAGATATGCTTTGCAGCGATTTCAATCTCGGTAGCCTGTCCCTGTGCACCACCAAGAGGCTGGTGAATCATGATTTCAGCATTGGGCAGAGCAAATCTCTTTCCCTTTGCACCACCGGCAAGCAGGAATGCTCCCATAGATGCTGCCATGCCAATACAGTTCGTAGATACATCGCATTTTACAAACTGCATGGTATCATAAATCGCCATACCAGCGGTTACGCTACCACCAGGGCTATTGATATATAAGTGAATATCCTTTTCAGGATCCTCTGCCTCTAAGAACAGAAGCTGCGCTACGATCAGGCTGGCAGAAACATCATTTACTTCTCCGCCAAGGAAAATGATTCTTTCCTTTAAGAGACGGGAATAAATATCATAGCTTCTTTCGCCACGGCTGGTCTGCTCAACGACCATAGGCACAAGTTCATTCATAATTGGATTCATTGTACTCTCCCTAGTCCATTGGACTCATTCACAAAATAATTCTTACTTCTCTTTTGCGTTCTCAGTAACGAAATCAAGAGCCTTCTTAATAACGATATCCTTTGCAAGGTTCTTCTTATCTTCCTCACGTAAGGTATCCTTTAAGTTATCCATGTTAAACTCTTTTGCCATGTCAGCGATTTCCTTATCGATTTCTTCTTCGGAAGCTTCCATGTTCTCAGCCTTTGCAATCGCTTCAAGAACTAAAGTAGACTTAATCTTCTTCTCTGCTCTAGGACGAACCTGCTCTGCCATCTTCTCCTTGGTAAGTCCAGTGAACATGAAGTACTGCTCAATGTTCATACCCTGCATAGAAAGCTGCTGTGCAAACTGGTTTACCTGTGCCTTGCACTCGGTATCAACCATTGCTGCAGGAACATCCATCGTAGCCGCCTCGATGATCGCATCAAGAACCTTCTCCTGCTTTTCCTTCTCTGCATTCTTTACTTTGGTATCAGTAAGCTTCTGCTTAAGATCTGCCTTGTATGCATCTACAGAATCAAATTCACCAGCATCATCGATGAAATCCTCATCTAATGCAGGAATCTGCTTCTCCTTGATTTCGTGAATCTTGCACTTGAATACTGCTGCCTTACCAGCTAACTCTTCTGCATGATAATCTTCAGGGAAGGTAACATTAACATCACACTCATCCCCTGCGTTCTTACCGATTAACTGCTCCTCAAAGCCAGGAATGAAAGCGCCGGAACCAATTGTTAAAGAGTAGTTCTCGCTCTTACCGCCATCGAAAGGAACGCCGTCTACGCTTCCATCGAAGTCAAGGCTGATCTGATCGCCATCCTGTACAGGTCTTCCCTCTACTGCTACCATTCTGGACTGCTGCTCTAATTCCTTCTGGATTGCTTCTTCTAACTCAGCATCAGATACTTCGGTGTCAATCTTCTCTACTTCTACACCCTTGTATGCACCTAAGGTAACTTCAGGCTTGATAGCTACAGTAGCAGTAAAGATGAAAGGCTTTCCAGCCTCTAACTGGGTTACGTCGATTTCAGGTGCGGAAACGATTTCTTCTTCGCACTCATCAAATGCCTTATCATATGCTTCAGGAATAATGATGTTGGCAGCATCTTCATAGAATACACCCTTACCATACATCTTCTCTACCATCTGGCGGGGAACCTTACCCTTACGGAAACCAGGAACACTGATTTTATTCTTATTCTTTAAATACGCCTTGTTAACAGCTGCATCGAAATCCTCTGCGGATACTTCGATGGTAAGCTTCGCCATATTGTGCTCTAACTTTTCTACCTGGATACTCATTTCTACTTCCTCCAAAATACTGAAATATTGTTTTGACGCTAGCTTCAGACGAATCCCTTTGCTACTCGCCAAAAAGCAACGCTACCATTATAGCATAGCGAAGCCCTTTCGTCTATGAAAAACACCTTGTTTCTATAGTTCCAAATTTGTAAAATTTGTGTCCTCCAGCCTAACATGACTTACAAGTACGCAGGTCTTTCCCGCCGTTTCCCGCAAAACCACTGACAGCATTTTTTCTATACTTACAGCGTCTACAGAAGCAAATGGCTCATCTAGCAAAACCATCCCCTCCGCAGGTGCTGATAATAACGTTCTTGCAAGTGCCACTTTTCGCTGCATACCGCCGGAGAAATCCACGATTTTCTTATCCCTACAATCTTCTTTGGCAATCCCCATGCAAATCAGCATTTCTTCCGCTCTCGTAGCATCTCTGTCTCGCATTCCAAGCAAAACATTCGTTATCGCATCTGCCTCTGCCACCAATCTGTTTTCCTGAAAAAGCATGGTTACTGGAGCTTTCCCTTCTCGCTCTCCGCTCGTCTCAGAATGCAAACCGGCAAGTACCCGAAGTAACGTCGTCTTTCCTATTCCAGAGGGTCCGCTAACAAGCACATGTTCCCCTGGAGCCAGTTCCATATTCATCTTACTTATAACAATCTCGTCTCCGTAAGAGGCTGCAACATCTCGCAAAGACAGAAAACCTGTATTTTCTCTGATTTTTCTTTTTCGCTTCACAAACTGACTATGGTAAGCATATTTTCCTTCTAGCGTTAGGAATCCTTTTAATATCATTTTGCACAGAAAAGACAGTAGAAAAATCACCAATACCCATGCCAGTACACCCGCTGTATCAAAATAGATTTTATCAAGGTAAATTCCTTCCCCTAAACTCTTTATGGGAAGGCCGATGATTTCTGCACTAATCCCCGCCTTAAAACTGGTCTCCAGCGAAAGATATAATCCTTGTCTGAGTCCCTTTTCATACACAGGACGCTTAATGAACCGCAGCATTTCGCCATAAGAAAAATGATACATCTTTCCCATCTCCGTCATCTGCGCTGGAACATTCTTTAGTCCGCTCTCCATCACCATCACAATCTGCGGAAGAACCACCGACAGTACAACCCAGAACACAAGCCATTTTGCATTTGCTAAAATCAAGATTAACACGGCAACACAGGCCACCGGAATCGTTTTAAAAACATAAAGCACTGGCCGGAAAATATCTTTCACCAAAGTATTTTTTTCAAATACTAGGGATAGCCCAAATCCAAGAAGACTTCCCGCTAAAAAGCCTAGCAGAATTCTTCCTAAGCTGAATAGACAACGACTCCAAAAAATTCCTGTCCCAGCATCAGCCACCAGTCTCCGAAACACTGCCATCGGCCCCGGCAGAAGAATCTCATTATGAAACAGCAATGAACATCCTTCCCACAGCAAAATCCAAAAAAGAAGGATGAGGAGCATTCTCCCCACCCTTTTGATCCTATCATTATTCTGTTTTGTGTCCAAAGAAGCCTTCAATACAATTTCTTCCTATAATCCTTCGTAATAAAAATCATCCCCTGGCAGTGCACCCCCTACTGCTGCCGGATCCATTTCAAAAAGCGTGGTAAGATAGGCCGATAGGGCACTCTTCATAGTTTCCCCATCTCTATAGGCAATATTACAATAAGGCAGTGCCGCCTTTGCCACCGGAGCCTTCTCTACAATGCCATACTTCGCAATCAATTCTGCCGTAGCATCCACATCGGAGAGTGCCATCTCTATAGAAGTCTTTTCTTCTGCAAGGAATTCTCTTACTGCCTCTTCATGTGCTTCCAAAAATTCTGTCCGAACCACGGTTACTCCCGTTACTAACTCTGTTCCAAAGAACTCTTTCCAGGCCTCATCTGCACTGATACGAATGGAAAGCGCATCATTCTGCTTTAATGCTGCTGTCACGAAGGGCTGTGGTAAAAAGCCTACAATCGTACTGTCATTGGCTAGTAGTGATGCAACCTCTGTTGCCTCAGCCTTATATTCTAGTGTAACTTCCTCTAGTGTAATCCCTGCTGCCGCAAGTAACTTCTGTAACGCATAATCGGGGGTAGTTCCTTTTCCTGTAAGGGCAATGGTCTTTCCACGCAAATCCTCCACAGACTGGATGCTTTCATCTCCGCTTACAAAATATAGAACCCCCAAGGTGTTAATATTCAACACCTTAATTCCTTGGCCAGTTTTCTGATAAAGCACGGCTGCAACATTGGCAGGAAGCAGGGCGATATCCTCGTCGCCGCTAATCATCTGCCCCAGTACTACGCTGGCATCTGTCTCCATAGAAAAGGTGTATTCATTGCTTGCCATTCCATTTTCAGACTGCTGCATCAGATTCACTAGTCCCATGGTGGTTGGTCCTTTTAAGGAAGCAATACGAATCGCCACAGGATCTGTTTTCTTCCCGCAAGCAGCAAGCAGCATACATCCTGCGCATAGTAGTATCGCCATCACTTTTTTATATAATTTCATAATCCTTCATCCTCTCATAAGTCCTGCCACAAATATGCTGGTCGTCATTTCTACAGGAACTCCAAGTTAGCTTTCCCGATAATAGAACAGCCTGCTTTCAAAACGCAAAAAACATTTTAAAAACAGGCCATTGTTTTACTTATTCAAAAAAGGAATCTGCGGAACGATCCGCATAAATCTGGTTTAGGTTGATTTCACAAAGGGCGCCTCTCGCAATACTGATATCTTTCGTTGCAACACCGCCCTTAAGAACTGCATGTTCTCCTACCGTCAAGGACTCCGCAATATTTAAATCACCCTTTACTCCACCTTCTATGGTAGCATTCTTAGCTTTTACATTGCCGATTACCTTTACGTCTGGTCCAACGGTGATATCTTCTGCGCATTCAATGCTACTTTCAATCACACCCTCGGAAAGAGCAATGGAACCCACCTTCAAATTGTCCCCTCGCACGATTCCGTTTAATTCCAGATTACCACCAATGGAAACGTTCCCACGAACTTCTCCAGCCAGAAGAAGATCTCCATCCCCTTCCACATCGCCGATAATAATCATCCCCTTAGGAATATAGCTTTTTTCCATATCGAGTAAAGTCTCCCTTTATCTTCTGTCATCCAAAAGCGGAATATAAAACTCTTCTCCCGTATCTAAGCACAGACAAGCAAGCTGTGAAGAACGGCTATTTAATGCCATACCGCAATCGATATCCGTAACATTGTATCCACGGAAATCATCAGAATGGAAGATAATACCTTTTCCATCTTCATCCATGTGACCAATGCGCTGGGTAAATATGTGTCCAACAATATAATTGTCGCGCTTATAAGGCAGAAGTTTTTCCCCTTCATGATGTGCAAACTGTGGATCAAAAAGGCTATCCCAAACAATCATTTCTGCACGCTTCACGCTGACATCTTTTAATTTCACCTCATCCTTTGAAAAGGGTCTGTCCATAGAATAAGAATGAGAAAGATGGAATCTCTTTCCATCCACTTTCAGGCGTCTGATTAATGCACAGTCTCGTAAGAATGAGATGAGTGCCGTCTTACGTTCTGCTGACATACTGGAATATTCTAAGCAAGTTCCTTCTCCACCATTGCAAGGATGGGTCCAAAGTTCTAACGGATTCATCGCGTCAGAATCCGCAAAAGGATCCTCGCCAGCTTCCTTCTTTTCCAAATAAGCAACCGCATTTAAAAGCATGAGCTCGTGATTTCCTAGAATCAGAGAAATATTATCCCTACGCATAATATCTTCAATGATATGAATGCCATCAGGGCCTCTATCGATTACATCTCCAAGCACATACATAACGTCCTCTGCGCCAAAATGAATCCGACGAAGCATCTTTTCAAATGCAGTATATTGTCCGTGAATATCACTAATAACATAGGTCTTCATACGCTTCTCTCCTATGCCATATCAATGATGTCTGTCACGTTTACACAAACCACCGGACGAATACCCATACATTTATTCAAGTTCCATGCAGAGAGACGGCCACCAATCATTGCATGACCTTCAAAGCTTTCCTGCACCTTATAGGATCCATCAACGTCAATATGTCCACGAGAACGGAGTCCATAGCTTGCATTGGAAAGTGCACCGTTGGCCATAGCACCTACATACTGGGAGCAAGGTGAATTCTCATCTAACTGCTGCATCTTTGTACCACGCTGTAAGGTTGTATTCTTATCAAAACCATAGCGAAGTTCTTCGATACTGGGAAGATATACTTTATCGTAAGTAGTTCTATCAGACAGTGCCGAAACTGGTGTATTTACCGGCGTCATCTGTAACTTTGTACGTTCCTTTTCCGTAAACGCACGCTTGATAAATACAGAATTTAGCCATTCTCTAATCTTGCTCTTTTCCCAGAAGATACCGCTTCTTACTCTGGCAATATCCTTATCATTCATCTTCAGATACTTTGGATCATCAAAAGGTCTGAAGTCGATAATATATTCACTCTCCAGGGTAATACGTTTTTTATTTTCTTCTACTACTTTCCAAGGAAGCTTGGTAAATTCAAAGTATCTATAGCCACTGATTTCTGGTTCCTGCTTACCTCTCATCATAGATGTAATACCGGAGGTAGTCACTTCCTTCAAAATAGGAAGTCGCAGATACTTCTTGTCCGCCACCTGTGCCACTTCATGCTCATCATAATCCGCATAGATAATGTCACTAGTCACGTGGGATCCAATCACTTCATTCATTGGATACTCACCAAACCACACGCGGCCGGAACGTTCTCTTAAAATCTCTACAGTAGCTTCCTGGGGTGCTTTTACCATACCCTTCTCATCAGGATAAATACCATAAAGTTCTTTGTATAATTCATCAATACTCTGCTGACGATTGCGAGGATCCATGGAAAGACCCTTCATAATCGCTCTTGCAATACCGGGATCAATCGTAATGGTATAATTTGCAATATCTACAAGCTCATCCTTTTCATTACGTTCATAGGAAGACTGGGGTACATCTCCGGTCATCATACAGTACAAGGTCGCGCAGATTCCATAGATATCTGTCCAAGGTCCCTGTTCTGAAATCTTACTAAGCATCTGCTCTAAAGGAGCAAATCCCCACTTTCCAAGGAATACCTGCTGACTAGACACACCAAGACGCTTCGATCCGCCAAAATCAATCAGCTTTACAGCATCTTCATCAATCATGATATTATCCGGAGAAATATCTCTATGAATTAGTCCTGCTGCATGTAGTTTTCCAAGAATGCTGATAACCGGCTCCATCAGTTCCAGTGCTTCGCGAACACCGAGCCATCCACCATGACTATCCACATACTTACGAAGATTACCACTGTCTAAGAACTCCATAATAAGGTAACCTGTGTTATTCTCATAGAACAGGTCCTTAATGGATACGATACCAGGGAACTTGCTAAACTCCGCCAGCACTCTTGCTTCACGAAGATATGCTTCCGTCTCTTTCTCGTACTCTTCCTTGTTTACCTCGTCCAGAACAAGAACCGTCTTCTCGTCATCTGCACGATCTACCATTTCATCAGGGAAAAACTCTTTGACCGCAACTGGATACTCAAGAAGGGTATCATAACCAATATAGGTGATACCATACCCACCTTTTCCAAGAATGTTACCAATCAGAATCTTTTTGTTAAGAATTGTACCTGGAGCCAAAGCCTTTGACCAGGTTTTAGATCCTGCTTTCTCTTTCCCACAGTAAGGACAAATCCCCACATCATCGCTTTTTTTCATGCAGCGCATGCATAAATTACTGTAGTCCATATCTACCATCCCACACAAACAATATATTCTTATGCCTAGGGCATATAATCTCTACTCTTAATTATACATTTTGAGACACATTTTTTCCACAAATTAGGGAGAAAAAAACGAAGTTTCTTACTCGTTTCGAATCGCCGCTAAGGGGCTTAACTTCATGGCACGTCTGGAAGGGAAGAATCCCGCCATCATACCAATCAGCGTTGAGAAAACAAGACCAGCTAACGTCAGCCAGAAGGGAATCACAGAAATATAGCTGTAACCCATATCAGAACCAGCAACCAGGGTATTAATTAATTTACTTGCACCATAACTGATACCTAATCCAACCACACCACCAAAGAAACCGATGAGTCCTGCTTCAAGCAGAAACATCATTTGAATATCACGAATGCGACAGCCAAGCACCTTCATGACACCAATTTCCTTGGTTCTTTCATAGATGGACATCATCATTGTATTCGCAATACCAATGGCTGCAACAATAAGAGAGACTGCACCAATACCACCTAGAACCACTTCAATCAGATTCAGTTCCCTTAAACTAGACTGAATCCATTCTCCCTCGGCATAGCACTGGTATCCCATATTTTGAATAACGGTCTGTACTTCTGAAACATTATTCATATCGTCCACATAAACATTGATATTATTGTAAAAGAACTCCTTATAAGGCTTTCCCTTTTTATCCACCGGCTGTCCCGGAATAACGCGTCCCTTATAGACTTTCTGCAACGCACTCTTTAAGGCATCAATATTGCAAATAGCCTGCCAGCTATACTCATTCTTGAACTCGTCTAGCCCACCGGCCATCATACCAACACAATTTAACGGATATTTTTTCGCATGAATGGTACTGCCATCTGGGTTGGTTGCATACCCATAATATGCATCCTGGTCAAGAATCAGATACACACTATCCTGCATAAGATCCACATCTAAAGCCTCACCCTTCTCATAATAAGGCATCGAATAATCCTTTTCAGAATAAAACTGCGCCAGTACCATATTGCCCATTAAAATCTGCAGTTCATCCCTGCTGTTAGGAAGTGTACCCCGTGACAGTTCAAAATTCTTTCTTGCAATTTCCTCATTCGTCATACCTGTTAAGTCCATGTAACAGATATACTTTCCAAATTTTAAAAGGGCACTTGTCTGCACTGTAGGGCATACCTGCTCCACATGTTCTAAGTGAGACAGTTCTTCCACCAGGGCATCATCTAACCTTTTTTCCTCTTTGTCCTTATCACTGGAACTATCTCCCCAGAAAGAGTTCTGCTGCACCTGCACCTTTGTAAGATCAGCAAAGGTCGACATCTCATCCAGCATTGCGCTTTTTAGACCAATACCAAGAGAAACCATAACCACAATGGAGATGGTTCCAATCACCACGCCAAGAATGGTAAGAATAGTTCTTACCTTTCTCTTGAACAGGCTACTGATACTCATGCGAAACAAATCGCCCAAACGCATTGCTTTATCCTCGATACTTACTTTCTTTTATAAATCTTCATCCGCAAGTTCTGCTAATCTTTTTGCTTTCTTCTTTTTGCTTGCTTTTACGCCACAAACAATCCCCACAATGGCACCAACGCCGCCAACACCTGCAATGGGAATCCAAATAGGGAACTTCTTCCCCGTATCCTCTGTGAAGCCGCCATACATATCTTCTCCCCACATGCCGCCTTCATCCCACATGCCTTCATCGCCGTAATCCATACCTTCAAATACAAAGATATTAATATCCTGCTCGTAGGAATTCTGGTTTCCAGCATCATCTTCATAGGTGACAACAACCTTCACAGTTCCATCATCCATCGTAGGCGCAATACAATCCACCATGGTATCAATGGCACCCGTCTTACCACTCTCTAAGGTTCCAAGGAATACGTCTCCACCGGAAAGGGTTTCACTTTCAAAATGAACCTGGGTATTATACAGGGTAGTTCTTCCCATGTTGTTAATATCAAACATGATATTTACACTGCTGCCTACCTCTGCACTGGGCGGTGCAATCTCCAAATTACTAATCTGCATTCTTGCTTCCTGATAAATCGGCACGGAAACATCGGCATCTGCCTTATACATATTTGCTTTGGCATCCTCATATTCTGCACTCAGTTTCACAATATAAGGTTTCTGCGAAAGATCATTTCTCGCCGTCATATCAATGGAAATATCTGTGGTCTGTCCTGCTTCAATCCTTGGCACATAGACAGTGGAAGAACCACTGGTTGGCAGGAACGCCGCATAGGCACCATCACCGCTTCCTGCGGCTACTGCATCTGCAGTAATATCAAACTGAACATTGGATACAGCTGTCATTGTAGAGGTATTCTGCACCGTAATGGTCAGTGTGAAATCATCTCCCGCCATAACCTTTTCAGGATTCGTTTTAAATCCGGTCACAATAATTCTCGGCATAGGAGATTTTGTTTCTGGTTCATCCTTCTTTTCTTCTTCCAGGCTTCCTCTTCCAGGAGCACCTTCGATGTTAATATAAGTCGTTAAATCTGTTTCCTCCAAAGCATTATTGCGATAGTACTGCACGTGGAAGGATACAGGATATACTCCCGTCTTTGCATCGGGACGAACAATGAGATCCCAATAAATATCCATTCGATAATCAAATGCCTGATAGGCAGAAGGCGCTGCCTTCACCTGTGGAATCGTTCTGACATCGCTGGCAGTCTGAATGACAAAAGGCCACTTCTCCAGTTCTGTAGACACATTGGGCGTAATAACTAAATTGGATACATTTTCCTGTCCCAAGTTGATTACAGACAGAATCAAGCGGGTGGGCTCCCCATACTTTCCAGCGGTTACTGGAATTTCATTACTGAGATACAAAAATTTGCTGGAGGATCCATAAATAGATCCCTGTCCAACCACTTCCGCCATATCGCTCTTCACGCCTGCAACATAAGCATCCAGTTCCGTAGGGGTAATATTGGCCTTACGGATATAGGCATTGGCCTGATGAATAATGGCAGCTACTTTTTCTTCTGCCAAATCAGAAAGCTGATACTTGATGCGAAGCACTTCCAGATACTCCAGAAGCTGGGAATATGCAACCTTTCGATCGTCATCATTAATCTTGCGTTCTTCCGGAATCTCATTTCCACTCATGCCGTCTGCCAGAACACCTAAAGGTTTTCCAAAGGCACAGGCGATTCCCATCATAAACATTCCTATGGCTGCTAAAATTCTCTTTTTCATATCTTACCCTCACTATCTGCTGTTTCACTATCAATCACTGTCTGCGCCTGCACTGGCACAGCTCTATATTCTGTACTGACAATCTTTCCATCAATTAATTTCACAATCATATCTGCATAGGATGCAATGGAATTATCATGGGTAACCATGACAATGGTCTGTCCCTTTTCCCTAGTGAGTTTCTGCATCATCGCCATTACCTCAAGGGTTGTGGCAGAATCCAAATTTCCCGTTGGTTCATCCGCAAAAATAATTTCCGGCTTAACTACTAACGCTCTCGCTATACCTACACGCTGCTGCTGACCACCGGATAGCTGCCCCGGTCTATGTTCCATATGTTTTCCAAGGCCTACCATTTTCAGCATTTTTGCTGCCCTGATTTTTCGTTCTTCCTTGGGAACCCCTTGGAAGGTGAGTGGCAAAGCAACATTTTCCAGTGCTGTCATATTCTGCATCAGGTTATAGGACTGAAAAATAAAGCCTATATGTTTCTGCCGAAAGACCGCTAGCTGCGACTCATTCATCTGGTCAATGCGGCCCTTTGCTATGGTCACGTTTCCCTTGGTCGGCTTCTCTAATCCTGCCAGCATATTAAGAAGGGTGGACTTTCCTGACCCTGAAGTACCAAAGATTGCACACAGGCATCCTTGGGGGACGTCTAAATCCACACCATTTAATGCTCTGACCTTCGTTTCTCCAAGGTCATAGATTTTATATAAATTTTTCGCCACTATGACGGATTCTGCCATGTCGACTTCTTTCTTAATTAGCTCAATGTTTTCTCATACAACTATACAAGCAAGTATATTTCTGCCAAAGTTACAACCAGGTTACTCTTCTGCTTTTTTCTCTTTCTTCTTCCAGATGCAACGGATGACGATACTGATACCTTTGAACAAAAAAGTTCTGACTACATCAATACAAAGTGCAACCGCAAATGCCACAAGAACAGAGAGAATCATATGTGCCCACACTGGATCTTTACCTTCACCAAACTGTAGAAAGTCCATCCACTTATAGCGCACAAATATATGGTCTGTAATCAGATAAATGCCAAAAGTGTAGCCTGCAATACGATTAAGAGCCTTGGAGAATGCGTTACTCTTCCCACCACGTCCCTTTGCAAAACACACAATCGCAACAGCCGCAAACAGAGAGAAGATAAAATTATACTGTTTAGGAATCGCCATATAATGATCAAGGCGAGGGAAAATAAATGCAATCTTTCCCGCAAGAAATTCAAACAGCATTATGCCTGCCACAAACACGAAATAAAATACTAAGCCTAACTTTTCAAACTTGGGCATACCAAACTTTTTGATGTAAGCCGCAATGAGATACAGCACAATAAACCACATAACACCCATGCCTAAGTCATCCGTTGCCGGAGGGGTAGGGCATACGGAAGGCAGCAACGAAAAAGGAACCAAAAGAACTAACGTCAGTTCTCCTAAATGTCTCTGGCTCATCCACTGCAAGGCTTTATTTAGTAAGGGGGAGAATAAAAGTAATAACAGATATGCTGTTGCCAGCCAAAAATGTCCGCTACTTACCGGGAATACATAGAAAAGAATATTAGAGATTCCGAATACTTCGTCAACCGTAGCCTGTCCTGCAGCCACCGTGATTACAGCAAATAAAAGACTATAGAAGAATACCTCTCCCCACAATTTTGCTACTGCAGAGATACGAATCTTCTCATCCACCAACTCATACGCCGTGGTTAACATGTAAATATTGATACAACAAAAGCTGAGACTTCCCAGAATCCAATATCCTACATTCTCTCCAGTCCATCCCATCGTAGGCTGCTTTAACAGCCAGCTGCGTTCCATATATTGAAGAAACAGATAAAGCAGTATAGAAACAATACGGAGGCCTCCAAAAGGACTCACTTTCTTTGTTCCATTTTGCTGCTCACCCTGTGCACATACTTTACCGCTCATAATCTCCCCTTTTCGGACAGTTTTGTATTCACATAAAAAGCATAAACTCTATCATATAACAGAAGCCTACTTTTTTCAAATTTCAACAAACTCTTATGAGCCTCTCCGTGCGTCTGCAAAGTAACTAACCTTAGTCCGTTTACATAGTCTGTTTACATAACGAAAAATACTATGGAAATTGGATATTTTTCTTTCAAAATGCCTTAAATAGTACGATTTTTGCATTTTAATCAGACTGTGTTTTTGATATATTAATTGTAGGAAAATAATAATTTAGGATGAACGTATGACAAAAACCTTGAAGAGAAAAACCCAAAGAAGACTTGTGCTCATTGGTGGAGCACTTCTATTTATCGCATTATCTATAGTAACGCAGTATTTATCCCGCATTGGTTTTACCATGTTCAATGGTGTCATTATGGCACTTCAGTTTGCCATCTGTCTCGGCATGATTCAAGTCCATAATAAGCCGGGCATCATTATAACGTCCATTCTGCTATTAGCTTCTTCTGGACAGCTTGTCGGCAATCTGGTTATCCGTCACAATACCACGGTTCTCCCAGGTCTTGCGAATCATTTAGTTTATCTATTAACCTTATTAATCCTTGCAAGACAAAACCGTCAAAAAGAGAAAATGATTCTTACCGATTCTCTCACCGGTGTTTCAAACAGGCGTGGTCTCTTTTCCATTATGAAACACCTCGCTGAAGACTCTAAGCCTTTCCACATCGTATATCTCACCCTTGAGAATTATAAAATGATCAACGAGAATTTCGGGCACGAATTTGCGGATAAGGTAATTCAGCAGATTACAGATGGTATGAGTGCGATTCTTAAATCCAAAGGGCATGTTACTAGGTTAAGCGGTGCTATTTTCGTATTAGTGATTGAGAGTAAGTATGATGTTCTCGAATTGACCGATTCCATTCTAGCATTCATTCGCGAGAAGAAGAGCGTTTCTAGCGGCATCAATGTCAAAGAATGCCAACTCTCCACCCATGCCGGTATTGCTTCCTATCCCGATGATACACCACAGATTGAGCGTCTCATCCGCTGCGCTGATATGGCCATGCGTTATGCAACCGCACAGCAGAAGAATTCCGCCTATGTATACGACAAGGATGTGTTGGCTTTAGAGACCCGTCAGGAAGAAATTGAAAATCTCATTCATCTGGCACTTACAGATGATCTTTTCTACATGGTTTATCAGCCACAGTTTAAAGCCCAAGGCAAGAAGCTCCGCGGCTTTGAATCACTCATACGCCTTCGTACTGCCGATGGTCAGAATGTTAGCCCCGGCGAGTTTATTCCTGTTGCAGAGAAGAATGACTTAGTCAAACTCATCGATGACTATGTACTACACAGAGTGCTGAAAGAAACCAAAGACTGGGCGCAAAAGCACCCTTCGCTAACGATTTCCATCAACATATCCTCTGGCAATGTCAGCGAGGCTGATTTCGTGGAGAAAGTGAAAAAAGCGTTAGAGGAAACTGGTTTCCCTGCGTCCTCTTTAGAAATCGAAATTACCGAATACAGTATGGTGAAGTCCGTAGACACCACCATTCAGAATATTGCGCTACTCAAAGAGCTCGGCATTCAGATTGCTTTAGATGATTTTGGAACTGGCTATACTTCCCTTTCCTACCTATCCAAGATGCCTGTTAATTTGTTAAAGATTGATAAGAGTCTGGTAGACGATATTGCCAGCAGTAAGAAAGACCATGACTTCTTCAATGCTGTTGTTTCCATGGGACACCTGATGGGATGCGAAGTCATTTCGGAAGGTGTAGAAACAGAGGAACAGCTGGCGCTCATCAAGCATTTGGATTGTGACTTCGTACAGGGATATATTTGGGGAAGACCGCTTTCCTTTGAGGATGCGGAAGCGGTGATTCAGGCGAATATGTAGTTATTGCCCTTCAGTCAGAAAAGATATAGTTACGCCCCCAAACAAATTGCCCTTCAGTCAGAAA